>NZ_JAZARS010000003.1:0-294617 GCF_036233855.1 Gordonia sp. Z-3 | reverse complement strand
AACCCTCCGTATTCCCCCCCCCCTCTTCTCTCTCCCTGGCTGCCCCCCCCCGGGCGGGGGGGGGGGGGGGGGGGCCCCCCCCCCCCCCCCCCCCCCCCCCCCCCCCCCCCGCGGCACTGCTTCGCCGAATACGGTTATGACGGCGCGACCGTCAAACGCATCGAAGAGTCCACCGGGCTGTCCCGGGGCGCGATCTTCCACCATTTCCGCGACAAGGAAGCGCTGTTCCTCGCCCTTGCCCAGGAGGACGCCGAGCGGATGGCCGATGTCGCGGCCGAACAGGGTCTGGTACAGGTCATGCGCGACATGCTCGCGCGTCCGCAGGATTTCGACTGGCTCGGCACGCGACTGGAGATCGCCCGTAAACTGCGCACCGACTCGTCGTTTCGTTCCACCTGGCTTGCGTTCTCGGGTGACGTGGAGGCCGCGACGCTGCGGCGTCTCGAACGGGGACGACAAGCAGGCAGACTCCGCGATGATGTCGACACCGACGTCCTGGTGAAGTATCTCGACCTCGTTCTCGACGGTCTGATCACCAGACTGGCCACCGGGCAGCCGACCGACGATCTGCACGCTGTGCTCGACCTCGTCGAGGAATCGGTGCGCACGAAACGCTGACGCTCCGGGCCCGGAGGCGAGCGCGCGATTTCGGCGTCGAAGGTCCGGCCCGGCCCGTAGAATTGCCCGGGTGGACCGTGCGGCGGCCGGGCGCACACCGATCACACGCAGAGCGCTGATTCGGGGCTCTGCGGGTTTCGGCGCGCTCGGTGCCCTCGCTGCCGTCACATCCCGCACCTCGGCTGCCCAGCCGGCCTCGGCCATCGTGATCGGCAGCGGCTTCGGCGGTGCGGTCGCCGCATTGCGACTCGGCCGTGCCGGCATCCGCACAACCGTCCTCGAACGCGGCAGGCGCTGGCCGATTCGCGCAGATGGCAACACTTTCGCCACCTTCACCAGTCCGGACAAGCGGGCCGCGTGGTTCAGCCCGACCGCCGGGATCTCCGGCCTCCTGCAGATACCCGTCGAGCCGTATCCCGGTGTGCTTGAGAAGATCCAGGGCAACGGGATCGAGGCGGTGTACGGTGCCGGTGTCGGCGGCGGTTCGCTGGTGTTCGGCGCGTTCGCGGCGCAGCCCGACAAGCCCGATTTCGACATGGTCTTTCCCGGTGGCACGGACTACGACGAACTGGCACGGACGTACTATCCGCGGGCGCGGCAGATGATTCGGGCCGCGCCGCTACCTCCGGACATCCTGGCTCATCCGAATTACGTGGGTGCTCGATCCTGGATCCGGACGGTTGCCCGATATGGCGTGGCGCCGAGCTTCATCGACTATTCGGTGAACTGGGACATCGTCCGCAGGGAACTCGCCGGAACGGCCCCGCCCGGGATCAGCAACGGCGATCTGTCCTATGGCGTCAACAGCGGCGCGAAGACATCCGTGGATCACAACTATCTGCCCGCCGCCGAGGCGACCGGACACGTCACCATCAAACCCATGCACGAGGTCTTCGAGATCCGACCTCGCAGTCGGCGGCCCGGCTTCGTCGTGCGGGCCCGACTCATCGACGAGCGCCGCACCACGCTGCGGATCGTGACGATGGAGTCCGACTATCTGTTCATGGCGGCCGGCTCATTCCACACGACATCGCTGCTCGTGCGGGCGCGTGCGCTCGGACACCTGCCGCGTCTGTCCCCACACATCGGCGACGGCTTCGGCGCCAACGGAGACTTCGTGATCCTGCGCACCGCCTTGCGTGACCCCTACGGGCCGATCCAGGGCGGGCCCGGTTACGGGCGAATTCGCGACGATCAGCTCTCGGGCGGACCGGCCGCAATCGTCTATCAGGCCAGTCCCTTCCCGTCGCCGCTGGGCGGGGTCGCGACCACCCACCTGATCCAGGTCCACACCGATGAGCGCGGGAGCATCGATTTCGACCACGCGACCGGCCAGACACGTCTGACGTATCCCTTTACCGAGGGGACCAGCGTCCTCGACCGACGCGCGTCCGCGTTCGCCGGGCATTTCCATCGCATGACCGAGACGCGACACGGACACCCGCGCAATGGCATCCCGGTGTACAGCCGCGCATCCGGGTTCGGCTCGGGAAGCACCTATCACGGCCTCGGTGGGGTCGTGATCAACCGTGCCGCACGGTCAGACGGATCGGTGATCGGCTATGACAACCTCTATGTCGTGGACGGATCCTTCGCGCCGGGCGCCGTGGGTCTGGTCAACCCGTCGCTGACCATTCTGGCCCTGGCCGAACGCACGATGGACAGGTTCGTCGCCACCCTCTGACAATCGAGGTTCGATCGGGTGGGGTACTGTGATGCACGACACCCCGATCGATCGTTCGGTAACAGTCGACACAGATGTGCAGAGTCGTCCCTTCGTCAGAGGAGTACCACGTGTTCCCCGGAGTCTTCGCCGCTTCCACCCCGGACAAGCCCGCCGTCATTCGCGCCTCCACCGGCGAACAACTCACCTATCGCCAACTCGACGACAACTCCACGCGCCTCGCCAATCACCTGGAATCGCTCGGCCTACGGCCTGGCGACACCGTCGCGATGATCTCGCAAAACGACCTGCACATGTTCGAGGTCTATTGGGCGGCGCTGCGTAGTGGCCTGTATGTGACCGCGATCAACCACCACCTGACCGCCGGGGAGACGAACTACATCCTCGGCGACTGCAACGCCAAGGTGGTTTTCGCCGGCGCGTCAGTGGCCGATGCGGTCGCCGAGAGCGACCAGATCCCAGCCCTGGCCGAGCCCGGTCATCGCCTCGCCTGGGGCGGCGAGATCGCCGGATTCGAATCGTATGATGCCGCGCTCACCACCGCTTCCGATGCCCCGCGCACCGATCAGCCCCGCGGCACCGACATGCTGTACTCGTCCGGGACCACAGGCCGTCCCAAGGGAATTCAGACTCCGTTGCCCCAAGGACAGGTCGACGAGATCCCCGATACCTACACGGCGATCTTCGCCCCGATGTACGGCTACGACGACAACGCCGTCTACCTCTCCCCTGCACCGCTGTATCACGCTGCGCCACTGCGCTACTGCGGAATGACCAACTCGGTCGGCGGGACGGTCGTGTTCCTCGACCGGTTCGACCCCGAGACCGCCCTGAGCGCCATCGAGGAGTTCCGGATCACGCACAGTCAATGGGTGCCGACGATGTTCATCCGGATGCTCAAGCTGCCGGCGGATGTCCGCGAGAAGTACGACGTGAGCAGCATCAAGCTCGCCATCCACGCGGCCGCCCCGTGCCCGGTCGAGGTCAAGCGCGCGATGATCGAGTGGTGGGGTCCGGTCATCCACGAGTATTACGCCTCCACCGAGGCCGCCGGCGCCACCTTCATCGGACCGCAGGAGGCGCTTGATCATCCCGGCTCGGTCGGCAAGCCGCTGCTGGGTGTGGTGCACATCTGCGACGAGGCCGGCAACGACCTACCCACCGGCGAGGTCGGCCTCGTCTACTTCGAACGCGACGAACCCGCCTTCGAATACCACAACGACCCGGAGAAGACCCGCAGCGCACAACATCCCGAGCACGCGAACTGGGCGACCACTGGCGACATGGGATACGTCGACGGCGAGGGCTATCTGTACCTCACCGACCGCAAGGCGTTCATGATCATCTCCGGCGGGGTCAACATCTATCCGCAGGAAGCGGAGAACGTTCTGGTCAATCACCCCGCCGTGTTCGACGTCGGAGTCATCGGGGTCCCCGACGAGGAGCTCGGCGAAGTCGCGAAGGCCTGTGTCCAACTCGCACCGGGCTACGCGCCATCGCCGGAGCTCGCCGATGAACTGCTCGACTACACCAAGGAGTCGATCGCGGCGTACAAGGCGCCTCGTTCGGTGGACTTCGTCGACGACCTGCCGCGCACACCCACCGGCAAACTGGTGAAAGGTGAACTGCGCAAGCAGTATTGGCCCGAGAAGGTGCACTGACGGACCGCTGATCTGGTAGTACGAACTGTGCGGAAACCGCCGGTTCGTACTACGAGATCGCGTGGGTCAGGCGAGTTCGATGAGCTCCTGGTATTCGTCGGACCAGTGGTCCTCGGTGCCGTCCGGCAACAGGATCACGCGCTGCGGGTCCAGTGCGGCCGCGGCGCCGGGGTCGTGGGTCACCAGCACCACCGCACCGGTGTAGCTGCGCAGCGCATCGAGCACCTGTTCACGGGAGATCGGATCGAGGTTGTTGGTCGGTTCGTCGAGTAACAGGACATTCGCCGACGAAGAGACCAACCCGGCCAGGGTCAGTCGTGTCTTCTCGCCGCCGGACAGCGTGCCGGCCGGCTGGTCGAGTTGCGCGCCGCTGAACATGAAGGCGCCCAGTAGACCTCGAAGATCCTGCTCGCCCGCGTCCGGTGCGGCATGGCGGATGTTCTCCCAGACCGTCGCCATGTCGTCAAGAGTGTCGTGCTCCTGCGCGAAGTAGCCGATCTTGAGCCCGTAGCCGGGTTCGATCGAGCCGATGTCAGATTTCTCGACCCCCGCCAGGAGCTTGAGCAGGGTGGTCTTGCCCGCACCGTTGAGGCCGAGCACAACCACCCGGCTGCCCTTGTCGATCGCCAGGTCGACGCCGGTGAAGATCTCGAGCGACCCATAGGTTTTCGTCAAACCGCTGGCCATGAGCGGAGTCTTGCCGCAGGTGGCCGGTTCCGGGAACCGGATGCGTGCGGTGCGGTCGGACACGCGTTCCTCGTCGAGCGAGTCGAGCATGCGATCGGCGCGTTTGAGCATGTTCTGTGCGGCGGTGGCCTTGGTCGCCTTGGCGCCGAGTTTGGCCGCCTGCGCGCGCAACGCGCCGGCCTTCTTCTCCGCGTTGGCACGTTCGCGCTTGCGTCGTTGTTCGTCGGTGGCACGCGCGTCGAGGTAGCGTTTCCAGCCCATGTTGTAGACGTCTGCCTCACCGCGGACGGCGTCGAGGAACCACACTCGGTTCACGACGTCGGCCAACAGCTCCACGTCGTGGCTGATCACGACAAGGCCGCCCTCGTGGTTCTGCAGGAAGCCCCGTAACCAGGCGATCGAATCGGCGTCGAGGTGGTTGGTCGGCTCATCCAGCAACAGGGTGGTGTCAGACTTGCCGGCGTCATCGGAGGCGGCGAACAGGATGCGCGCCAGCTCGATACGACGTCGCTGACCTCCGGAGAGCGTGCCGAGCGGCTGACCCAGAACCCGGTCCGGCAAACCGAGGCTGTGGCAGATCCGGGCCGCATCCGATTCGGCCACGTAACCGCCCAGGGCGGCGAACCGCTCCTCGAGCTGCCCGTACTTATGCACCGCCTTGTCACGCACGCGGTCATCGGCCGCCTCGGCCATCAGCGCTTGCTGCTTCTCCATCTGACGCAGGATGGCGTCGAGTCCGCGGGCCGAGAGCACCCGGTCCTTGGCGAGGACGTCGAGATCGCCCTCCTTGGGATCCTGCGGGAGATATCCGAGGTCGCCGCTGCGCAGCACGCTGCCCGCATACGGCTCGGTCTCGCCGGCCAGGATGCGCAGGGTGGTCGTCTTGCCGGCCCCGTTTCGGCCGACGAGACCGATACGGTCGCCGGGCTGAATGCGCAGCGCATCGCCGGGCGCCGCCAACAGTGTCCGCGCGCCCGCTCGAACTTCCAGGTCAGTCGCGGTGATCACGGCGAACCAGTCTACCTGCGCAGCGGCTCAGACCTATCCGGCCGACTCTGCCCGAACGATCGATCGGCCCGATACGGTGAGTGCGTGAGTGAACCGCAACGCACCTCGACCATGATCAACGCCCCTGGCGACCTGACCGGAAAGTGCGCCGTGGTGACCGGCGCCAGCCGCGGTATCGGGCTGGCCATCGCCACCGAACTGGCACGATGCGGAGCTTCGGTGGTGATCACCGCACGCAAACCGGATCCGTTGGCCGCCGCCGCCGAGGACATCCGGGCCGCCGTGGCCGGCGCCACCATCGTCACGTCCCCCGGCAATGCCGGTGACGAATCTCACCGCGCCGAGGCGATCGCCGCTGCAGTCGAACTCGGTGGTGTAGACATTCTGGTGAACAACACCGGCATCAACCCGATCATGGGCCCCTTGATGGACGCCGATCTCAGCGCCGTCCGCAAGATCTTCGATGTCAACGTCGCCGGCACCCTCGGATTCATCCAGGAGGCCTATCGCGCCGGGATGCGCGAGCATGGCGGGTCCATCGTCAACATCTCCTCGGTGGCCGGACTGCGGTCGACCGGCGCGATCGCCGCCTACGGGGCGTCGAAGGCGGCGTTGATCCGGTTGACCGAAGAACTCGCGTGGGAACTGGGGCCCGGGATCCGGGTGAACGCGATCGCCCCATCGGTGGTGCGGACGACCTTCGCTTCCGGACTGATCGCCGGTGACAACGAGGCGCACATCGCCGCCGGCTACCCGATGGCCCGTATCGGCGAACCCGTGGACGTGGCCCGCGCGGCCGCATTTCTCGCAGGCGACGCATCGGCCTGGATCACCGGAGAGACCATTCGCGTGGACGGCGGCATGATGGCCACCGGCGGCGCGTGAGGATGTGACAACGCACGTCGCAGTCCTCGGTGCAGGACCCTCGGGCCGCGGCCTCGCCCATCGACTCCTCGTGGCCGGTCTCGACGTCACGGTGGTGGAGGCCCACCCGAGCCGACCGTGGTTGGCGACCTATGCCTGCTGGACCGACGAACTCCCGGCCTGGCTGGACCCGTCCACGATCGCCGCCCAGGTGAGTGCTGTCGGAGTGATCGGCCACACCGCAACCGAACTCGCTCGCGGATACAGCGTGTTCCACACCGCCGCGCTGCAGCGCAAGCTCACGCTCGACGACGCGCGGGTGGTCGGCGGACGCGTCGCAGACGTCGACGGTGGGCGCATCCGCCTCACCGACGGAACAACTGTCACTGCCGACGTGGTGGTCGACTGTCGCGGATCGTCGGCGCGCCACGCGCCGCGCCAGACGGCTTTCGGCATCGTCGTCGACGCGGCCACCGCGCGCCGCCATCTCGACAGCGCCGACGCCGTTCTGATGGATTGGCGTGCCACCGAGCGTGATCCGGGTGCCCTGCCGTCATTCCTGTACGCCATCCCGCTCGGTGATGACGAGTTTCTCCTCGAGGAGACGTGCCTGGCCGGTCGGCCCGCACTGTCGCTCGACGTGCTCGAGCATCGTCTGCGCAGTCGTCTCCGGGGCACCCCAACCGGCGTCCGACGAACCGAGCGGGTGTCGTTTCCGTTGACGGCGACGTCCGGACGACCCTGGCGACACCGGCCGTTGCGCCACGGAGCCGCCGGTGGCCTCTTGCATCCCACCACCGGATACAGCGTCGCGTCGGCACTGTGCGAGGCCGATCGGCTGGTCGGGGCGATCTCCGCCGGCCGCGACCCGGCGTCGACCCTGTGGCCTCGGAGCGCACGGGCGGTGTACCGCCTCCGCTTGCGGGGGCTCGCCGTGCTGCTCCGACTCGACGCCGAGGAGACCATCGGCTTCTTCGACGCCTTCTTCGCCATGCCGTTGACCGCCCAACGCAGCTATCTCAGCGACCGTGGCGACCTGTCCGGGACCCTGGCCGCCATGGCGCGAGTGTTCGCCGGTCTCGACATGTCCGTGCGAGCCGACGTCGCCCGGGGGTGTCTGGACCGGCCACCACCGTCCGGCGACGTCCCCGATTGAGCTGCTGCCCGACCATCGCCTACTCTAGGTTAGCCTTGCCTTGCCTAATTGAGGTTTCTCAAGGTGACCAAGGTTTCGTTGGACGTTCAGAGGAGACGGTCGGTGACCAGTTCTGCCACCGGTGTACACAGTCCCGCTCGATCCGGCCCGGTCTCGATCTGCGCGGTGATCTGCTGCTACACGACCGACCGGTGGTCGGTGGCCACTCGCGGCATTGATGCGGTGGCGCGACAGCTCGCGCCGACCGATCGGCTGCTCATCGTGGTCGACCACAATGCGGTTCTGCGCCGGCGATTCCTCGACCACGTCGACGTACAGCGGCCGGTAGGCGTTGCGACCGATCAGATCGTCGTGGTGGACAACGCAGGTGAGACTGGTTTGTCCGGCGCGCGCAACACCGGACTGGCCAACGCCACCGAGGACGTCCTCGTCTTCCTCGACGACGACGCGATCGTCCGACCGGGCGGGATCGACGAGGTACGGATCGCGTTCACCGATGCCGCGACCGTGGCGATCGGCGGTGGCGTCCACCCCGCGTGGGAAGGTCGGGCGCCGCGGTGGTTTCCCCGTGAGTTCGGCTGGGTGATCGGATGCGACTATCGCGGAATCGCGGCCGACGGCGGCGAGATCCGTAACCCGATCGGTGCCGCGATGGCGGTTCGACGTGCCGCACTCGAGACGATCGGGGGCTTCGCCACCGAACTGGGGCGAGTCGGCACGATCCCGGCCGGCTGCGAGGAGACACTGATGGGAATCGAGTTGCGCCGGGCCTACCCCGACGGCCGGATACTGCGACGGGTCGCTTTCGCGGTCGACCATCACGTGCCTGCGCAGCGTGCCGACCTACGCTACTTCCTGTCCCGCTGTCGTCACGAAGGCCAGTCGAAGGCGCTGCTGAGTCGCATCGCCGGACCATCGCAGGCGCTGTCCGCCGAGATCAGGTTCGTGGCGACGACGGTGACCACCGCAGTCGCCCGATACACCGCCCGGTTCTTCCGCGGTGACCGCAGCGCCGCAGCGCGCCTGGCCGTTATGGTCCTCGGCGTGGCCGTGACCGCGATCGGCACACTGATCGGATCGCTTCGCGGCGCCCCGTCGGCCGCCCGGCCCTCGGTTCCCGGAAGGTCACACACCCCGGTGACCGCCGACGATCTGGTGTCGATCGTGATCCCGTCGGTCGGCCGGGACCTGTTGCCGCTCACGGTGCACGCGCTGCTGGCACAGGAGAGCCCGAACATCGAGGTGATCGTGGTGGACAATCGTCCCGCGCGGGGTGACGCCCGCGCGCTGGTCAGCGCGATCACCGACGGTCGGTTACGCGTGGTCGACCAGCCCCGCGCTGGTGTGTCCGCCGCCCGCAACGCCGGCATCGCGGCGGCGTCCGGGCGCATCATCGCCTTCACCGACGACGACGCGATCCCCGATCCCGACTGGGTGACACGGATTCTCGACACCTTCGCCGCCGACTCCACCGGCAGCCTGGGCGCGGTCAGTGGTCGCGTGTTCAGCGCCGAACAGACGACCGAGATCCAGGGATGGTTCGAGGCCACCGGAATGTTCGACAAGGGCCCCACCGCCACCGTCTGGTCGATGGCGCCGCAGCCCGCCCACCGGGTGCTCGGCGAACAGGGGCCCACCGGGGTCTTCTTCCCTTACGTGGCCGGGCAATTCGGCTCCGGCAACAACATGGCGTTCACCGCGGAAGCGCTGTCACGCATCGGTGGGTTCGACGAACGACTGGGAACCGGGACGCCCTCGCGTGGGGGTGAGGATCTCGATGGCTTTCGCTCGGCGATCCTCGCCGGATGGACAGTCTGCTATCGCCCGGAGATGATCGTGCGTCATCATCATCGCGACACGATGGCGGATTTGCGTGCCCAGTGCTACGGCTACGGCACCGGCATGGCCGCGTCGTTGGCCAAGGTACTCGGCTCGCGTCATGCGCTCGGCGTGCTTCGGTGCCTACCGCTGGGGCTCTGGTTGTTGTTCGCACCGGGGTCGACGCGCAACGAGATCTTCCCGGACGCCTGGCCTCGGCACCTGCGCGCTCTCGAACAGCTCGGATACCTCACCGGTCCATGGCTGTTCGTGCGTACGCATCTGCAGCTGCGTCGACGCACCGTGGCCGGCCCGAGGAGACGGCAGTCGTGACCACCACCGTCGCCGAGCCGGTCGGTACGCATACGAACGCCGAGTCGACCGCCTACGGGTGGTCTCCGCGCGTGGGGTTGTATTCCGCTGCTCTGCTGGGTCTCTCGCTGCTGCTGATCACGCTGTGGCAGTCGGTCATGCCCGATACCGCGCCGCCCACGGCAGTCCGGGTGGTGCTTGTCGTCGCCGGGGTGATGTTCCTGCCGGGTATTCCCGTGGTGATCGCGCTGCGGATCCCGGGGCGGGCCTTGAGCACGGTCTTGGCCGTGTCGGTGTCCGTGTCGATCAATGCGCTCGCCGCACAGGTGAGCATCGTCGCCGAGGCGTGGAACCCGCTGCGCACCCAGAGCATCGTCGTGATCCTGGGCCTGGTTGCGTGCGCCGTCGCCTTCCGTACGGTCCCGGCGCGTACCTCGAGCGGTCCGATCGGGTTCGCCCGTCACCGGTGGACGGGCCGACGAGGATGCGAACTGCTCGCACTCGCCGTCGCGGTGGTGATGTTCGTCGCCGCGGCGCGCAGCATCGATGTCCTCGACGCCGGCCACTACGGCGTCATCGCCCTGGTGGGCCCCTGGTACATCGTCGGCATAGCCATCGTCGCCGGCGTCCTCGTGTCGGCGTTGCGAGCCCGGCGTCTCGACACGGTCGTGCTCGGCGCGCTCACCACCGTGATCATCCTCTTCAACACCATGCTGGTGGGACTGGCCACCGGCCAGACCTCGATCCCGACGTCCTTCGTGCACCGTGGATTCATCTCGATCCTCGCCGAGTCGCATCACCTGCCCAGCCAGATCGACGCGCGGTTCAGTTGGGCCGGGTTCTTTGCGCTGAGCGCCGGAATCCAGGACCTCACCGGATTGTCCGACGTGACCGCGTTGATGGTGTGGGCGCCTCTGGTCTCCGGGATCGTGTTGTCGTTCGGGCTCTATGCCATCGCCATCGCGATCACCGGTCGCGCACGCCTCGCGTGGCTGGCGGTGTTCCTGTACCACGCCACCAACTGGTACCAGCAGGACTACTTCGCCCCGCAGGCGATGGCGATGATCGGCTATACCGCGATCATCGCGACACTGTTGTGGCAGCTACGCCGCGCCCCACTGCCACCGCTGACCGGTGACACGCGCGGACAACGCATCCGACAGGCGATCTCCCGCACCCCCGGCCGCGTCCCCGGCTTCGGTCCCGGACGCACACTCGCCGTGGGCGCCGTCGTGCTGGTGATCATCACGGCGAACACCGTGACCCACCAGATCACACCGATGCTGACCGTGCTGGCACTCGCCGCCTTCGCGCTCACCGGGGCCACCCGGTACCGAACACTCTGGCTGGCAGCGGGTCTCATCTTCGCGGCGTGGTTCACCTACGGCGCGACGGACTACTGGTTCGGGCATCTGCCATCGGTGGTCAGCGAGATCGGTCAGGTCGGGCAATCGGTGAACGCGGGCGTCGGTGATCGCCTCAACGGAGATCCCACCTACCAGCGGATGCAGTACCTGCGGATGGCGGCCTCCGGCGGTTTCGTGCTGCTGGGGCTGGTGGGGTGGAGTCTGTGGCGTGGCAGACGGTCCTGGGCGGTGGGCGGCATGGTGTGCGCGTCGCCGTTCGTCCTCGTCTTCCTGCAGAGCTACGGCGGCGAGATGATCCTGCGTGCTTTCCTGCTCGCCTCCCCCACCGTGGCCCCGTTCGCCGCACTCGCGCTGGCCCTCCTCGCGCCCCGACTGCGCCGGATGTTTGCACCCGCAGTCGTGGTCGGCGCGATGGTCCTCGTGACCCTGCTGGGTGTGCTGGAGACGACCAATCGCGGACTCAACACCGCTTTCGAGGCCACCACCCGCGACGAGGTGGTGGTGACAGACGCGTTCATCGCCGCCGCGCCACCCGATGCGCGGGTGTTGAGTTTCGGCTACGCACCGCAGAGCGTCGGGGTGCGCCGCACACTCGACCCCGCCGGCCCACAGTTGTTCACCGTCGACAGTTACGACTGTCTCGACGATCTGGCGAGGTGCGCCGACGAACACGGTCCCGACTACCTCTACATTCCCAATCAGGGACTGCAGATGATCGCCTTGCAGTACGGCGTGCCACTGGCCGAGGTACACGATGAGATCGACGCGATCCTGGCGTCCGGCACCTATGTCACCGACGTCGACACCGACTCGGTGACGATTCTGCGGCGCGTCACCGAACCGTCGATCGACTACTCCGGAGTACTCGGGCCCAACTATCGACGGGATCTGCCATGAACGTCTCGATCGTGTTCTTCATCACCTGCGGACTGCTCCTGTTGTGCGGGGATCTGCTGCGCGAGTTGACCGTCGCCTCGACCGGAACGATCGGGCGGCAGGCGTCGGCGCACCGCTTGACCGCGGTGCTGGCCATCTGCACGGTGGCCACCGCCTACGTCACGCTCATGCGGTTGGCCGAGGCCCTGTGAGGGTGGGCGCGGTGAGGGTGGGCGCGCCACGTCGCCTGCTCAGTACCGCACTGGTCCCGCTCGTCGCCATGGTGTCCGCCTGCACCGCGGCATCGGGGTCCGCCGATGAAGCACCGACCACCGGTGGCGCAGCCTGTCCGCAGCCCGATGCGGTGAATGCAACGGCACCGGCACCATCGGCGGCGGGACCTGCGTGGGAACAGGTCTTCGTCGACGACTTCGATCGGTGTTCGCTCGGCGAACAGTGGGGTACTTATGCGGGCAGCCCGGGCGGCAATCCCGTGGGGACATGGGACGAGTCGATGGTCACGCTGGCCGACGGCACGCTTCGGCTGGCCGGCGAACGGACACCCACCGGATGGGTGACCGGCGGTGTCTCCAATTATCCGGTGACCCAGACCTATGGGCGGTGGGAGGTGCGCATGCGCGCCGATCCCAGCGCCGACCTGTCCTATCACCTACTACTGTGGCCGCAGAACGAGCAGTGGCCGCCGGAGATCGACTTCGCCGAATCGGTGTCGGCGATGCGCGACGAGATGTCGGCGTTCGTGCACTGGCAGAGCGCGGGCCAGAACCGAAAGGCCAACGCCGACATCGCGGGTCGCTTCATCGACTGGCACACGGTCGGGGTCGAGTGGCTGCCGGGCCTGATCCGCTACCTGCTCGACGGCCAGGTGTGGGCCGAGGTGCGTTCGGCCGACATGGTTCCGAACACGCCCATGTGGCTCGGCATGCAAGTCGAGGCAGGTGCCTGCGAGCGGCGCCTGGACTGGGGTATGACGCCGTGCGGCGATGACGAACCGAGGCCGCAGAGCGCGGATCTCGAGGTGGACTGGGTCAGTGTGTACCGACCGAGCGCAGAGTTCGCCTCGGCCGCCGAGGGCTACTTCAGCCCCACCCCCGGTGCGATACAGATCGGCGAGTGAGTCACCCCGGATATCGCCGCGGTGGCCGATCGAGCAGGGCGCGGGCCACGGGAATGGCCACCAGCACGGTGGTGATCGCCTCGGCCACGATCATGGCCCATCCCGCGCCGGCCAGTCCGTCCCGGGAGATCCACAGCGCACAGAGGGTGAGCATCACGACGGCATTGAGCGACTGGACCAGCAGTGCGGGAAGCAGTCTGCGCCGCACCCGGCAGATCGCGGTGAACGCCAGTCCGGCCACGGCGCAGGGAATCGCGATCGCAGCCAACCGCATCAGCGGTGTCCCCGCATCACTGTAACCGGGCCCTGCGAGTCGCAGGAGCAGCGGCCCGACGGTCAGCAGACCGAGCGACGCGACCCCCGCCACCACCGCCAGGATCGCTACGAAACGTCTCGTCAACGACACCACGTCCTCGGGCGCCGCGCTGACCGCGGCAACATAGGGGCCCATCAGCATCGTCATCAGCACCAACACGGCACTCACCAGCGACCATACGATCGCGAAATAGGCGTTGGACTCGGCGCCGAGAAGTCCGATCACCACCGGCGGCAACAGCAGCGGCGTCAGCGAACTCGCGACGTAGATGCCGTAGTTGCCGGCGATGAAGCGCCACTGCTGCGACCACGGGGGCAGATCCACGTCGACGGCCGCGGGTGTGCGCGCCGCCTGCACCAACGCGCGGCGTGCCACCACCCACAGAGCACCGCTCAACAAGGCTGCGGTCACCACCCAACCGAGAATCATGCCCAGACGTCCGGCCACCGCCGCCACACCCGCCGCCACAAGGAGTTTCAGGACGGCGTGGGCGATGTTCTTGCGCGCCGCCCAATCGGCGCGTTGCATCGCGATCGAGATGTGGTCGAGCAGCGCGAACCCCGACAGCACCACCACCACAACCGGAAACAGTGCCATCTGCGCCGGCGAGGCGAACATCTCTGAAGTGGGGCCGACGAGCAGGAAGCCGAGTCCGAGCAGAGCTCCCACCGAGGCGCCGACGGCGAGTCCTCGGATGGGGAGCCGCACGCTGCGAGCGCCCGCGATCGGCAGGAACCGCTCGAAATACGCGCCCAACCCGAGATTCCCGAAGGCCGACAACATCGTCGCGGTGGTGATAACCGCTGCCGCAGCGCCGACCTCGCCGGGCGGGTAGAGACGGCCCATCACGATCCAGTAGACGAGCCCAACCCCCGCGGTGACGACGCCGGAGATCGCGAGCGCCAGGGAGTTCCGCTCGATTCCGGGTGCCACCGACGTCCGCGACCCCATTGCTTCCCCATTTCGTGTAGGAGATCCCACAGCGCAGCTACCGAGCCGCCCCGCTCCGACAGGTAACAGTAGGCTAACCTAACCAATGTCTCGCACGTACCTCGCCGCGAGCACGAACAGGGGGTCCAGACCGTTGACACCACAAGCAGTCCTGAGCGACAGGTTCGCTGCTGTGGTGTCCGCACACGCCGACCGCACGGCGGTGCACACAGGGCAGGCCTTGATCACCTACGCGGAACTGGGACGGCAGGTCGCACAGCGCAGCGACCGGATCGGCGGGGCCGACGACCCGCGGCCGCTGGCGGTGCGTCTCGACGGGTCCGGCGACGCGGTGGCCGCACTGATCGCCGCGCTGCTGTCGGGCCGTCCGGTGGTTCCCGTCGACGCCGCCCTGCCATCCGAGCGGGTGCGCGCCATGGTCGGCGCGGTGCACGCGCGTGCGTTCCCGGGCTGCGACCTCCCGGACTGCGATCTCCCGGCTGCGGCGACCGCCGCCGGGCCACCGCCCGCGACCGTGCGGATACCGCCGTCGTGCCTGGTGATCGCGTTCACCTCGGGTAGCACGGGTCGGCCGAAGGCCGTCTTGCATCCGGCTGCATTGTGGCTCAACCAGATCGAGGAACTCGGTGAGGAACTCGGCCTGGGCCCCGACCACCGGGCCGCTCAGGCCCTGCCGGTCGGATACGGCGGCGGGCTCGACATCACCCTGGCCGCCCTCTTCAACGGTGCGACGCTGCACCTGGTGGAACCCCGCCTCGACGGCGTCGACGCGGCAGTGCAGGCGCTGCGGCACCACGCGCCGGACTCTCTGCACCTGAGTCCGGCCCTCCTCCGTGCGATCTGCGGCGAACCCGACGCCCATGCGGCACTACACGCTGTGGGTGTGGTCGCCACCTGCGGCGAAGCCGTCCACTCGGCGGATGTGCGGGCGCTACGCGCACTCGCCCCCTCGGCGACGTTCATCAATAGATCGGGTTCTTCGGAGACCGGGAACCTCACCTTCAACGTGGTTCCGCCCGCATGCCCGCTGCCGGACGGGATGCTCAGCGCCGGCCGACCGGCGCGGCACAAGCAGATCCGCATCGTCGACGACGCCGGAACCACGTTGCCCGACGGCGAGATCGGGCACGTCCATGTCACTTCGGCCCACATCGCGTCGGGCTACGTCGTCGACGGCCGGGTAGAGCTCTTCGAATCCGCTGCTGACGGGCGCCGCGACCACAGACTGGGTGACCGGGGTCGCTTCCACGATGGCGAGCTGCATCTCGTGGGCCGCACCGACGACACCATCAAGATCCGCGGCTACCGCGTGGACATCGCCGAGATCACCTCGGCCGCGATGGCCGTCGCGGGCATCGACGATGCGGTCGTCACGATCACCACGACGCGGGGACGTCCCGAGATCGTGGCCCATCTGGCCCCGACCCCGGGCAGGCGGCCTCCCGCGGTCGCCGACGTCCGTGCCGCGCTGGGCACGGTGCTGCCGACCTGGATGCAGCCGACCCATCTCATCATGGTTGCGGCACTGCCCCGCACCAGCAACGGCAAGGTCGACCGCACCGCCCTGCCCGACCCGGTCGATCGTGCGCCGCGGGTGGCGCCGAGAAGTGTGACGGAGGGTCTGCTGGCGCCGATCTGGGCGGATCTGTTGTCGGTGAGCGATATCGGCGCCGACGACGACTTCACGTCTCTCGGCGGTGACTCGTTGACCGCTGTCGAACTGATCCGGCGGATCGAGGACACCTTCGGCGTCCGGATCTCCCCGTCGACCGTTGTCAGCGCCGGCACCCTGGCCGCGCTGGCCACGCGCATCGATGGACAAGCCGACCATGCCGGCGCCGGAGTTGTTGCCGAACTCCCGTCCGTGGACGACAACCTCATTCGATCGGCCGGGCGACCGCTGGTCTTCGCGTTCGCCGGCGCCGGCGAAGCTGCGCTCGCGTTCGCACCGCTGTCGCGTCGGATGCGGGGATACCGAGTGATCGGATTACAGGCGCATGCCCTGGAGCGCCGCGGACTGCCCGATTGGACCATCACTCGCGCGGCCCGTCGGTGCGTCGACCACATCACTGCGATCGACCCGACCGGACCGTATCAGTTCGTCGGACACTCCCTCGGCGGCGTGATCGCCATGGAGGCCGCGCACATCCTGGCCCGATCCGGCCGAGAGGTCAGTCACATCGTCTGCCTCGACACCATTCTCACCGGTCCGCTGGGCACCCGCAGCAGTGTCGCGTTGACCGACTGCACCGCGTCGGCGGCTGACGCGGCGCAGTCGCGCGCCCCGGCCCGGCGCACCGAGTTGTGGCGCACCCGCATGGCTCTGTTGACCGCCGGGTGGTGGCGGCGACCAACCGAAGCACAGTGGGCGCTGTTCCACGAGCTCGGCCGCCGTTCGGCGATGCTGCATCGACTGCGGCCCTATCCCGGTGCCCTCACCGCCGTGCTGGCCGAGGACAATCCGGATCTCGCGGAGTGGTGGTATTCGGTGGCACCCGAGTGCCGCGCGGTCCACCGCGTCGGCGGCGATCACAACGGCATGCTGCGCTCACCGCATGTCGATCGCACCGCCGACCTCGTCCGATCCGCATTGTCGGGAGTGCCGGTGTGAGCGCACGATTCGCCGCGCACATCATGGCGCACGACAAACCTCAGCTGCTCGGCGCTCTCGTCGAGTCGTTGCACCACGCCCGCATCGACGTCTACATCCACATCGATGCAGGTGTGGCGCAACCGATGTTCGTCGATGCGCTACCCCGCGGGATCACCGCACACTTCGTGCCGCACCACCGACGGGTACGGGTCCGGTGGGGCGGGCTGAGTCAACTGCGCGCCACCTTCGCACTGCTCGACCAAGCCCGAGCCAACGGCGGCCGCTATCACCGGCATTCACTTCTGTCCGGGACCGACGTGCTGCTGCGCGACCTGCCCGAACTGATCGACCTGTGGTCCGGCGACGACGAACTGATCCGGGTCGACCGACGGATCGACAGCCCCGATCAGCCGATGGCGCAGAAGATCACCACGTACCACTTCCCCGACCATCCCCTGCTCGACCGGCTTCGGCTCTCCGGCCGGATACCACGCAGGACGGACATCACCCTGCCGATCTTCCAGGGATCGCAATGGTGGTCGCTCACCGATGACGCGGTCGCCGCAGCCCGCAAGGTGATCGACGATCACCCGAAGTGGCTGCGACGCCACCGCTTCTCGCACTGTCCCGACGAATTCGTGATCCACTCGGCGCTGATGGCGACCCGCTACCGGGAAATGATCGCGCAGGAGTACTCCGCGCTCACCGAGTGTCCTGATCACACGGTGCACGGTCAGCATTTCATCGACTGGTCGGATCCGACGGCACTGCGACCGCCCGAGCTGACCGCCGAATCGCTTGCGCGCGCACGCGCCGGTCCGGCCATGTTCGCCCGCAAGGCCGGCGCCGACTGGACCTGGCGGATGGTCCCCACATGCTGAACCGTTCCACCAACACCGCCAACCGGGTCACCGCCAACCGATTGGTGGTCAACGCCGGTGCGCTGATGATCTCGTCGCTGGCGACCGGGCTGCTGGGCCTCGTCTACTGGGTTGTCGCGGGGCGATGTTTTCCCGCGGCGGCAGTCGGCCAGGCCTCTGCGGTGGTCAGCACCGCCACCGCGTTGGCATCGCTGTCATGTCTGTCGCTCGGTGGCGCCTTCCAACGGTTCCTGCCCATCGCCGGCGACCGGTCGGCGAGGTTGGTGGCCGGCGGCTACGCGATCGTCTGCACCGCCGCGGTGGTCTTGGGCACCGGATTCGTGCTGACGGGATTCGGCGACCGCATCCTGCTGACCACCGTGGAGAGGGCCACGTTTCCTCTGGTGGTGATCGTGTTCGCCCTCTACGCGCTCACCGATCCGATCCTGACCGGCCTACGGCGCGCACCAGCCGTGGCCACCAAGAACATCACGTTGTCGGTGATCAAGATCGTCCCGTTGTTCCTACTGGCCGGCAGCGGTTCGGCACTGTCGATCACCGGATCGTGGACGGTGCTGGCCGCCGTCATCACCACCGCCTTCGTGTTCCACGCGGTGCGTCACGCAGCCGCCCGGCGCGGCGAGAGGGGCGACCAGCTCCCGCCCGCCCGCGAGATGCTTGCCTTTCAAGGCGCCTTCTTCACCATGACCCTGGTCAGTTCCACCACGCCGTTGGTGGTGCCGTTGATCGTTGTGCACGAGTTGGGCACCACCGCCAATGCCTACTTCAACCTCGCGTGGACGATGTGTACGGCTGCCGGGCTGCTGCGCAGCGCGGTCGGTTCCGCGTTCGTGGTGGAAGCGTCCCAACCCTCTGCGGATCGTCCGGCGCTGCTTCGTCATCTGCGACGCATGCTGACCGGCGTCACCGCGCTGACCGTTGTCGGCGTGGCCATCGGCGGACCCATCGTCCTGCTCCTCGCCGGCCGTGAGTACGTCGAGTCCGCAGGCTGGTTGATGGTGATCATGGCAGGCACCGCGGTCGTGGAGACGGTGGTGCTCACCTACTTCCTCATCGCGCAGTTGCAGCGGCGAATGCGGCTGATGCTGATCACGCAGATCGTGATGGTGATCGTCACCGTGGGCGGAGCATTTGTCCTGATCGGACCTCTCGGCCTGACCGGGGTCGGGCTTGCCTCGCTGGCATCGGCCACCGTGGCGTTGGCGCTCGTCGCACGGCCCCTCGCACGCGGCGTTCGGGAGATGGCGGGCGAACCGTCACCGGTCGCACCGGCCCGCCCGCTGGTGGGGTGAGCAGGCTCAGGAAGCCGCGGTCAGTCCTTGACGGCGTTCAGCGTTGCCTCGACCACCCGGCGCCCGCCGAACCGGGCCGTTTCCATGCCCGGCCGTTGACGAAGGGCGGCGGCCGCTGCAGCCGCCGTCGACATGGTGGTCCGGATCACCGGTGCGGGGGCCGGCCACATCAACTGACGGATGGTGGCCTCCGACACCGGCCGCCTCCCCGTCCGCTCGGCGTATGCGGCGGCCACCCGGAGATGAGTCGCCCGCTGGATCTCGGCGTGCCGTGCACTGACCTGCGCGCTGTGTGTGCGATACCGGTAGCCGACCATCGGGAGGTTGCCGAGTTCACCGTGCTCGGCCAGCCGGGAGAAGAACTCGTAATCCTCGGCGTGCGGATACTTGGGGTCGTAGCGTAAGCCGTTCCGGGCGAGCACTTTCCGACGCATCATCACCGACGCGCCGCAGTGACAACTCGCCAGCAGCAGCCGCTCCCGACAAGCCCGATCGCCACGGGGCATGCGCACCCGACCGGTCATCGTCCCGAACATCTCGTAGTCCGTACCGCACACGACCGCTGTCGGTCGTTCCTCGAGCCAGCGCACTTGTGCCGTCAGTCGTCCCGGGACGGACAGATCATCGGCATCCATCCGAGCCAGGTACGTGCCACGCGCCTCGTCCAGCCCGGCGTTCAGGGCCGCGATCAGCCCGGAGTTCGGCTGACGCACCACCCTGATGCGCGGATCGCCCAACGCGGCGAGTTCATCCATCCCGCCGTCGGTCGACCCGTCGTCGACGACCAACAGTTCGAGGTCGATGGGATCTCCGGCCATCACCGAACGAGCCGCATCAGCGATGTAGCCCGCCGCGTTGTACACCGGCATCAGGATGGTGATCAGCGGTATCCGTGTCGGCGCCATTGCCCATCCGCTCCATCCGACGACCCGTTGAGACAACCAACTTAGGTTAACCTAATAGCTGCTGGCGGCGGCAGGCGGGAGCACCCCTGGGGTGAGCCGAGGATGTCAGTGTCGTTGGCCCGGTGTCACCGGCGCGATGGCCTCGGTTTCGTCGCTGACGGTGTCGTGGCTGGTGGCCGGGTAGTCGTCATCGCCCTCATCGACCTCCATCGACTGCTCGATGAGATCGGCGTCATCGGCAGACGGGATCGGATCGTTGACGGTCATCGCGCACCTCTTTCGAAACTCGCGTTGGTCCGTACGTCCCCCAGCGTAGCAACGCCCACCGCGCCCATCGACCCGTCAACGGCGACGCAGGATGGCCGAGTACATGCCGGGGAGGTACTTGACCAGACCGGCGAACACCATTTCCCGGTAGTGCCTGCCCTGCCACAGTATCGGGATGTCCCGGAGCGCGATCCGGGTGCGCACCTGGCTGATGGCGGTGTGCTGCAGACCCGATCGTGTTCCCTGGGCGTGCTGGTCACGCATGGCCAGATGTGCGACCGAGGTCAGGACCTCCCGATACCGGAATCCAGTGAACTCGCGGCGCCAATCGTGCTCGAGCGATGACTCGCACAACAGCTCGCGGATGTCGTCTTCGACGGTGAACAGGTCGAGGGTCGCCGGCGACATGGTGGTCGAGATCGAACCCTCCCGATAGAGGTAGTGGTACAAGGGTCGATCGACCATCGCCACGCGTCGTGACGACAGCGCAATGCGCACACTGGTACCGATGTCTTCGTAGGCCTGGCCCTCCGCCCAAGGACGTGCACCGAGCACCTCCCGGCGAAACATCTTGGTGCATGCATATCCCTTGGCGCCGCCACTGATCAGCTCGCGTGCGTAGTGCGTTCCGGTGACCACGGGCGCCCGAACTTGCTCCTCGTCGATCTGCAGCGTGTTCCCTGCTTCATCGACACGCCGCGTGCGGGTGACCGCGAAATCTGCGTCTGCGGCCTCGAGTGCGTCGACGAGTGTTTCGACGAACTCGGCATCGACCTGGTCGTCGCTGTCGAGGAACCACACGAGGTCGGTGGTCAGGGCGGCCAGACCTGTGTTACGTGCGGCGCCGAGCCCTTTGTTGTGGGGCTGCGTGAGGAGGATGTAGGAACGCCCCTGTCCATCGAGGGTGGCGGTGGCGATGCCGACCGAGTCATCATCGCCACGATCGTCGACGAGAACGATCTCATCGATCGGCCGGGTCTGGGCGAGCACGGATTCCAGACACCCCCGAACGTGGGGCGCGCACCGATAGAGCGGGATCACGACGCCAACGGTCGGCATTCGACACCCCCATCACCGAAGACCGGACGATCTGGGATTAGGCTACCCTAATCTTGCGGTCCCCTTCCGGCCGGGCCCCCGTCAGCGCTCGCGTAGCGTACGCCAGCGCAACACCAGGGCATCGACGTCGACGGTGTGCGCGGTCACCAGGGTCGGAAGTCCGGCCCGACTGCTCAGGTGGGCTTCGCGCACACGACGATTGAAATCGATCAGGATCTCCCGCACCGCGACCTCGTCGGCGATGTGGCGCAGCGACTCCGGAAAGCCCTGCGCCTCTTTTCTCAGTTGCAGTGGCATCGGGAGCAATGCCGAGGAGTCCAGATTCTCGTCCCGGATCTTGCGTTTGACCCACCAGTCGGGGTCGTCGGCGTCACTGAGATCGAGGGGCTTGCCCATACCGTCCAGGTTGTCGAACTCGCCACGTTCGGTCGCCTCCCGGATCATCTTTTCCACGCGTGACTCGTAGACGGGCGGTTTCCAGCGCCGCACGCGCCGAAACCGCCCGTCCGATGCCGCATGCTCATCCGACGGTTCACCCACGTGTGCAGTTCTACACCGCGCATCGACCCGGGGCGTCCCCACGACCGAGAATGCCCTCGTCGACGCGTGCATCTGCCGGTAGGTCACCGGCCACCCGCGCCACGAGCCCGTGTCGGTTCGGGCATCCCGTCTTCGTAAGTATCGCTTTCACGTGATCGTTGACGGTGTGCTCGGACACCGTCAATTCCCGCGCGATCGCGTGAGTGTCCGCGCCACGCAGCACCGATTCGAGCACGTCGACTTCGCGGCGGGTGAGACCGTGTACCCGACCGAAAACGTCACGCCGATCGGTGAACCCGGATGGTTCGATCGTGACGGCGATGTCGCGCTCGTCGACGGGTGCCGCTCCGATCATCCGATCGGCCTCCAGCGTGAGCCAGCCCACCCCGGCGATGTGCACCCGCGCACGGGCGGGCTGGCCATCGACACCGCGCTCGCGCGCAACCAGTTGCGCAGCAACGTTGTAGGCAGCTGCAGGAATGGCCGGCACATCCGGCGGCGCACCGTCGGGACCGGGATCGGGAGGATTGAGCCGATACAACTGTCGCCCTGCTTCCGCGGTCTGCCCATGGACCGACAGGTCCGGCGCCAGCACGAGTACCGACGGACCAGCACGTGCACCGTCGACGCGGTCCCCGAAGCATCGGACCTGACACCCGCGCAGCGCAGGTGTCACGGCGGACCGGATCTGCGCGAGGAGCTCCAGATCGGCATCGTCGAACAGTCGGCGGCCGTTCGATCGCCAGAGATCGAGCCATCCCCAATACCCGTGTTTGTCGGCGAAGACCACCGAGGCGATGTCGACGACGCCGAGCTTCGCCAATTCCGTTCGCCACAGTTGCGACCCGGCGAGCTCGGATTCGGTTGCCGCAGAGAGCCTTCCGACCTGCCGAGGGGACGACGTCAACGCCGTCCAGCGGTTGGCGGTGGCGAGATAGCGTGCGGTGATGAGCGCCGGAAGCCGGTGCCACGGCAAACCGGGAATCGCGGCCAACGGTGATGTCCCGACGCTGGTCTGTGGATCGGTGAGCAGCCATACGTAGCCGTCGAAGGCGAACTCGTCACGCAAGTGCTCGAGGACTGCCGACCGCAGTCCTTTCGCGTCCTGGCGCCGGGAGCAGGTTCGTTCCACCCGCGCCACGAGATCGGCACGCATGATCTCACCCTATCCTGCCGGCGACCGGGCGAAGATCCCCGGAGTTGGGGATGGTGGCACCGCAGACCAGGGCTCTACGTTGAGGTCACACGGACACCACAACAACAGGGAGAAAGTCATGTTCGCACTGCATGTCGCCACCGTGACCGACGACTACGGCCGCTGGCACGACGCATTCGCACAGGCCGAAGGGTTCCGCGCGGGCGCGGGAGTCACCGCATACCGAGTCACGCGGAACCTCGACGATCCGACAGAGGTCTACGTCGACCTCGACTTTTGCGCGAAAGAGCAGGCCGAGCACTTCATCGGCGTACTGCAGAACATCTGGGACAGCAATCGATCACGATGTGTGGCACGCGGCCATGACCGGCCACAGGTGCGCGAGATCCTCGACGTCCACCAGTATGCTTCGTCGCAGCACCGCTGACAGCTACACCGTGAAGCCGAGCGCCCTCAGCTGCTCGCGGCCGTCATCGGTGATCTTGTCCGGACCCCACGGCGGGATCCAGACCCAGTTGATCTCCAGGTCGGTGCACAACCCGCTGCTGACGAGTGCTCCGCGCGACTGATCCTCGATCACATCGGTCAGCGGGCACGCTGCCGAGGTGAGGGTCATGTCGATCTTGGCCACCGCCTCGTCGGTGACCTCGATGCCGTACACCAGACCGAGATCGACGACGTTGATACCGAGTTCCGGGTCGACGACGTCGCGCATCGCCTCTTCGACATCCTCGAGTTGAGGCAGCGACGTGTTCGGCGCCTCAGGCTGTGCTGTTTCGGGCGCCTCCGGCGCGGTGATTTCCTCGCTCATGCTGACTCCTTTGCGTCGACCGTTTGTGACAACGCGTCTTTGAACGCCATCCATCCCAACAGCGCACACTTCACCCGCGCTGGATACTTGCTGACACCAGCGAACGCGATGCCGTCGCCGATCAGATCTTCGTTTCCTTCATCGGCACCCCGCGAGGTCATCATCGAGTTGAACGACTCGACGGTGGCCAGTGCGTCGTCCACCGACTCCCCGACCAGCTGGTCGTAGAGCACCGAGGTGGAAGCCTGTGAAATCGAACAGCCCTGACCGTCGTAGGAGATGTCCTCGATCGTTGTGTTGTCCGCCGAGACCGCGACGCGCAGGGTCACCTCGTCACCGCAGGTCGGGTTGACGTGGTGCACCTCGGCACCGAATGGCTCACGCAGGCCACGACCGTGCGGATGCTTGTAGTGATCCAGGATCACCTCCTGGTACATCTGCTCCATCCGCATCAGCGCACTCCGAAGAAGCTCTGGGCCTTGACGATCGCGTCGACCAGCGCGTCGACCTCGGCGGTGGTGTTGTACGCGGCGAACGATGCCCGAGCGGTCGCGGCCACACCGAAACGTCGATGCAACGGCCAGGCGCAATGATGACCCACGCGAATCGCCACACCCTCGTCGTCGAGGATCTGCCCGAGATCGTGTGCATGCACACCCTCGGTCAAAAACGCGACAGCACCGCCGCGATCAGTGGCCGTCTGTGGGCCGATGATGCGTAGCCCATCGATTGTGCCGAGGCGTTCCAGGGCGTACACGGTGAGTCGATGCTCATGGGCCGCGATCGCATCCATGCCGATCTGGTTCAGATACTCGACGGCTGCCCCCAGCCCCACCACCTGCGAGGTCATCGGCACGCCGGCCTCGAAGCGCTGCGGTGCCGGCGCATACGTCGAGGTCTCCATCGTGACCAACTCGATCATCGACCCGCCGGTGACGAAAGGTGGCAGGGACTCGAGGAGTTCCGGCTTGCCGTAGAGCACCCCCACGCCCGACGGGCCGAACATCTTGTGTCCGGAGAACGCAGCGAAATCGACGTCGAGCGCCGTGAAATCCACCGGTGCATGCGGCACCGACTGGCACGCGTCGAGCACCACTCGGGCGCCCACCGCCCGTGCGCGCCGGACGAGTTCGTCAACGTCGGACACTGCCCCGGTGACATTGGACTGGTGGGTGAAGGAGACGATCTTGACGGTCTCGTCGAGCTCCAGCGAGTCCAGGTCGATACGTCCGTCGTCGGTTACGCCGTACCACTTGAGGGTGGCTCCGGTCCTGCGGCACAGCTCTTGCCACGGGACGAGGTTGGCGTGATGCTCGAGCTCGGTGATGACCACGGTGTCCCCGGCACCCAGGCGCCGCCCGCCCAGCAGGGCGGCTGACCGGTCGTCGGAGAGTGTGTAGGCGACGAGGTTGATGGCCTCGGTCGCGTTCTTGGTGAACACGATCGTCTCCGAGGTCGCACCAACGAACTCGGCGATCGCGGCACGTGCATCCTCGTAGGCGTCGGTGGCCTCCTCGGCCAGCTGATGCGCCCCGCGATGAACAGCAGCGTTGTGTGTAATGAGGAAGTCGCGTTCGGCGTCGAGCACCTGGACCGGGCGCTGCGATGTCGCGCCGGAATCCAGGTACACCAACCGTTTCCCGTCGCGAACCGTGCGCGCCAGGATAGGGAAGTCGGCCCTCAGACGGTCCACATCGATAGGCTGCGACGCCACCACATCCGGTGAGATCGTCACGTCTGCACCTCCTTCGACTGGGCTCAGCCCGCGGCAGCTGCCGAGGTGAACCGCACGTAGCCGTTCTCTTCGAGTTCGTCGGCGAGTTCGGGACCGGCCGACTCGACCACGCGACCGTTGACGAACACGTGGACGAAGTCCGGCTTGATGTAGCGCAGGATGCGCGTGTAGTGGGTGATCAGCAGGATGCCGCCGTGTTCGGTGGCCTTGTATCGGTTGACACCCTCGCTCACCACGCGCAACGCGTCGACGTCGAGTCCCGAGTCGGTCTCGTCGAGGATCGCGATCTTCGGCTTGAGCAGATCGAGCTGCAGGATCTCGTGACGCTTTTTCTCACCACCGGAGAAGCCCTCGTTGACGCTGCGCTCGCCGAACGACGGATCGATCTCCAGCGCGCTCATCGCCTCCTTGGTCTCCTTGACCCAGTGGCGCAGCTTCGGGGCCTCACCTCGTACCGAGGTGGCCGCCGTGCGCAGGAAGTTCGACATCGACACGCCGGGCACCTCGACCGGGTACTGCATGGCCAGGAAGAGACCGGCGCGGGCCCGCTCGTCGACGCTCATCTCGAGGACGTCCTCGCCGTCGAGGGTGATCGACCCCTGGGTCACCTGATACTTCGGGTGTCCGGCGATGGCGTAGGACAGCGTCGACTTACCCGAACCATTGGGTCCCATGATCGCGTGCGTCTGATCGGACGACACGGTCAGGTCGACACCCTTGAGGATGTGGATGGGTTCGGCGTCGGTGTCGCTCTGCGCGACGTCGACGTGCAGGTCACGAATTTCCAGTGTGGTCATGTGGTGTGTTTCTTTCTAGGGCTGGTGATCTCGATCTCGATACGTCCTCGGCCAGCGCCTCGGACTACTCGATCAGCGGGTGGTGTCTCGGGTTACTCGATCAGCGGAGGTACAGGTCAGGCGCCGGCGAGTTCGAGTTCTTCTTCGATCGCGGCTTCGAGCCGTTCGCGCAGGTCCGGGACGCCGATCTTGGCGATGACCTCGCGGAAGAAGCCCCGGATCACCAGGCGACGCGCCTGATCCTCGGGGATGCCGCGGGCCTGCAGATAGAACAGCTGTTCGTCGTCGAAACGTCCGGTGGCGCTGGCATGTCCGGCGCCGACGATCTCTCCGGTCTCGATCTCGAGGTTCGGTACCGAGTCGGCGCGGGCGTTATCTGTCAGCACCAGGTTGCGGTTGAGCTCGAAGGTGTCGGTGCCCTCGGCTTCCGCACGGATCAGGACGTCACCGATCCACACGGTGTGGGCTTCGCGGGTGCGATCGCCGGTCGTATCACCTTGCAGCGCACCCTTGTACACCACATTCGAGCGGCAGTGCGGCTGACTGTGGTCGACGAGTAGACGCTGCTCGAGGTGCTGGCCGGCGTCGGCGAAGTAGAGGCCCCACAGTTCGACGTCGCCACCTGGTGCGTCGTAGTGCACCACCGGCGAGAGCCGGACCAGATTGCCACCGAGGCTGACGGCGAAATGACGAATCGTCGAGTCACGACCCGCACGCACATGGTGGGCGGCGACATGCACGGCATCGTCGGCCCAGTCGTGCACGTTCACCACGGTCAACGATGCCTGGTCACCAACGACGAACTCGACGTTCTCCGCGTAGGTGCCGCTGCCCTTCTGGTCGAGGACCACCACGGCGCGGGCGAACGGTTCGAGCCGGATCTGGATGTGACCGAAGGCCACCTCGTCGACGCCCGGCCCGGTCACGGTCAGCGTGATCGGGTCGGTGTGATCGACCTCCTTGCCGACGGTGACCACGGTGGCCTGAGTAAACGACGTGTACGCCTGCGCTGCGATGCGATCGAACGGGACGCCGCCGTCGCCGAGCCGCGCGTCGTCGCGCCCTACGGTCTGCACCGAGACGCCGTCACCGGCGCCCTCGACCGTGACCTGCGCTTCGGCGGTGCGGGTGGCCTTGCCGTCGTGCAGTCCGCGCAGGCGGCGGAACGGCGTGAACCGCCAGACCTCTTCGCGCGGGCTAGGGATCTCGAAAGCGTCGACGTCGAACGAGGTGAACATCTCACCCTTGTTGACGGCCGTCGTGGTCAGTCCGGGGGTGCCGGCAGTGCTGTTGGTTGCCGGGCTGCCGGTCGTCGGAATAGTCGGATCGGCCATCAGCCGACGGCTCCTTCCATCTGCAGTTCGATGAGGCGGTTGAGTTCGAGGGCGTACTCCATCGGGAGTTCCTTGGCGATCGGCTCGACGAATCCGCGCACCACCATGGCCATCGCCTCGTCCTCGGTGAGGCCACGGCTCATGAGGTAGAAGAGCTGATCGTCGCTCACCTTGGAGACGGTGGCCTCGTGGCCCATGGTCACGTCGTCCTCACGGATGTCGACGTACGGGTAGGTGTCGCTGCGGGAGATCGTGTCGACCAGCAGCGCATCGCATTTCACCGTGGACCGACTGCCGTGGGCACCGTTGTTGACCTTGATCAGGCCGCGGTACGAGGCTCGCCCGCCGCCGCGCGCAACGGACTTGGAAACGATGTTGCTCGACGTGTTCGGGGCCAGATGCACCATCTTGGAGCCGGTGTCCTGATGCTGCCCCTCACCGGCGAACGCGACCGAGAGGACCTCGCCCTTGGCGTGCTCACCGGTCAGCCACACGGCCGGGTACTTCATGGTGACCTTGGACCCGATGTTGCCGTCGATCCACTCCATGGTGGCGCCGGCCTCGGCCTTGGCACGCTTGGTGACCAGGTTGTAGACGTTGTTCGACCAGTTTTGGATGGTCGTGTAGCGGCAGCGTCCGCCCTTCTTCACAATGATTTCGACGACCGCCGAGTGCAGCGAGTCGGTCTTGTAGATCGGCGCGGTGCAACCCTCGACGTAGTGCACGTAGGCACCCTCGTCGACGATGATCAGCGTCCGCTCGAACTGCCCCATGTTCTCGGTGTTGATGCGGAAGTAGGCCTGCAGCGGGATGTCGACGTGCACGCCCGGCGGCACATAGATGAACGAACCACCCGACCACACCGCGGTGTTGAGCGCGGAGAACTTGTTGTCCCCGGCCGGGATGACCGAGCCGAAGTACTCCTGGAAGATCTCCGGATGCTCACGCAGTCCGGTGTCGGTGTCCATGAAGATGACGCCCTGCTCCTCCAGGTCCTCGCGGATCTGGTGGTAGACCACCTCCGACTCGTACTGGGCTGCGACGCCGGCGACCAGACGCTGCTTCTCGGCCTCCGGGATGCCCAGCTTGTCGTAGGTGTTCTTGATGTCCTCGGGCAGGTCGTCCCAGCTCGCCGCCTGCTTCTCCGTGGAGCGGACGAAGTACTTGATGTTGTCGAAGTCGATCCCGTCGAGGTCGCCGCCCCAGTGCGGCATCGGCTTGCGATCGAAGATGCGCAGCGCCTTGAGTCGCTGCTCGAGCATCCACTCCGGCTCGTTCTTCTTGCCGGAGATGTCGGCGACGACGGCATCGGACAAACCGCGCTGCGCGCTGGCGCCGGCGACATCCGAGTCGGCCCAGCCGTAGCCGTAGTTGCCGAGCGACGCGATGGTCTCCTCTTGGGTCAGCGGAGCAGGCTTCGTCGGTGTTCCGGTATCGGTTGCGGTCGGGTCGGTCACTGTCATCGCGAGGCCTTTCGACTCGTCTTCTGTGTTCGAGCGGATGCGGGCTGTGCATCACTCGCTTGCGTCGTGGTGGTCCCGGACGGGACCTGGGCACTCTCCGGCGGAGGGTGCAGCGGCACGTGGGTGGTGCACGCGCAGTCGCCGTTGGCGATGGTCGCCAGACGTTGCACGTGCGTGCCGAGGAGTTCGGTGAACACCGCGGTCTCGGCTTCACACAGTTCGGGGAACTCGGTGGCGACATGTGCGACCGGGCAGTGATGCTGGCAGATCTGCATCCCGGTACCCACCTGACGCGTGTTGGCCGAGAACCCGGCGCTGGTGAGCGCGTCGGCGATCTCGTTGACCGTGTCCGCGACCGAACCGGATTCCTGCGCGGGCACGACGTCGGCCACGATCTCCTCCACACGATCGCGCGCGAACTCCTCGACCGCCGCCTCGCCGCCGACGGCGCGCAGTCGGCGCATCGCCGCACCCGCGAGATCGTCATAGGCGTGCCGCAACTTGCCCCGGCCGGTGGCCGTGAGCTGGAACCACTTGGCCGGTCTTCCCCGGCCGCGGTGAGCTCGGCCGAAGCCCGACGACGAGGTCTCGACGTCACCGGCGTCGGTGAGCGCCTCCAGATGGCGGCGCACACCGGCAGCGCTTATCCCCAACCGATCGGCGATCTCCGAAGCGGTCAAGGGTCCGTCTTCGACCAGCAGTGACACCACCGCAGCACGGGTCTGGCCATCGGGATGACCGAGGCCGGCCGCTCCCCCGTCCACGGGGGCGGCATGCGCTGCTGATCGCAGCGTCGTATCGCTCCGCATGGTTTTCACAACACAAGTGTGACGTAATTGCTTCCCCGGTGCCAGCAAGGGTCGCCTTAGTGTGGTGAATCCGACCGGTTCGCGCCCCGTCTGTCTGTGGCGGATCCGCCGCGACCACCCGGGGCATTAGAGTCGTCGGCGTGCCAGACACCACAGTGACGGGTGGTCGGGCCCGTTCGCTGGGTCCGCGCCTGCGGGGGGCAGTGGACTACCTCGGCCTGCGCCGGTCCCGCCCCCGCCGAGACAACGGCGCCGCCGATGACGCCACCGAACGGCGCGGCGACTACGGCAGGACGGTCGCCCGGCTCCATGACGACGAGCGCGAAGTCGGCCCGCTCAACGAAGCGGAGAACCGTCGGCTGCTGCGCATCAAGCTGTTCGGCGCCACCGGGTCGGTTCTGCTGCTGATCGGTTCGCTCGGCACGGGCGCGATTCCCGTGCTGCAGAACCCGGTGGCCGGTATGCGGGTGCTCTCGCTGCCCTCCCGCATGTGGAGCACGGCGCTGACCTTGTCGATCGGCGGCACCATCATGCTCGTGGTGGCATGGCTGCTGATCGGCCGATTCGCCGTCGGACGGTTCGGTGTGGAGGTCCTGCACGGACGCAGCCCCGACCGTCGGATGACCCGCCGACAAGCCGACCGCACCCTGATGCTGTGGATCGCGCCGATCATCGTCGCACCGCCACTGCTGTCCAAGGACATCTACTCGTATCTGGCACAGAGCGCGATCGCGTTCCGAGGGATGGACCCCTACGTGATCAGCCCGGTGCGCGGCCTCGGGGTCGACCACGTACTGACGCGGTCGGTGCCCAACCTGTGGCGCGACACCCCGGCCCCCTATGGCCCCCTGTTCCTCTGGCTCGGCAAGGGCATCACCGCTGTGACCGGGGAGAACATCACCGCTGCGATCTTTTTGCATCGGCTGCTGGCGTTGGTGGGCATCGCGCTGATCGTGTGGGCACTGCCTCGGCTGGCCCGCCGCTGCGGGGTGTCCTCGGTGGCCGCGCTGTGGCTCGGTGCGATGAACCCGTTGCTGATCCTGCATCTCGTCGGCGGCATCCACAACGAAGCCCTGATGCTCGGCATGATGCTGGTGGGTCTCGAACTGTGCTTCCGCGCCATCTACGGCAGCGATCGATTACGCAGACCCGGGTCGATCTGGCCATCGTCGGCGGGTTGGATCCTGATCGCCGGCACCGCGGTGATCTCCGCGTCGGCCATGGTGAAGGTGACGTCGATGCTGGCACTCGGGTTCGTCGGCATCGCGCTCGCCCAACGCTGGGGCGCGTACCTGCCCGCGCTGCGTCACGCACCGGTGCGCCAGTGGTGGGATCGATCGCGTCGATCCATCGCCGCGCTCGCTGCCTCGGCGGCCACCCTGGCCGGTGTGCTGGTGACGGTGATGGTGGGCATCTGCGTCGGTACCGGCCTCGGGTTCGGCTGGACCAGCACCCTGTCCACCGGCGACGTGGTGCGTTCCTGGATGTCGATGCCGACCTTGCTGTCGGTCACCACCGGCCGGCTCGGCGTCGCATTGGGTCTCGGCGATCAGACGCAGGCGATCCTGGAGGTCGGTCGACCGTTGGGCCAACTGATCGCCGCGGTGTTCATCGTCCGATGGATGCTCGCCTGCCTCGGCGGACGGCTGCATCCACTCGGCGCACTCGGTGTGTCAATGGCCACAGTGGTCGTCTTCTTCCCGTTCGTGCAGGCCTGGTATCTCCTGTGGGCGGTCATCCCACTGGCAGCGTGGGCGACCCGCCCGTGGTTCCGCATCACCACCATCGCGGTATCGGCGATCATCGCCATCGTGGTGATGCCCACCAGCTCCAACACCAGCGGAGTGGTTCTGGCACAAGGACTTCTCGCCGGCGTGATCATGGTCGCGGTGATGACCGCCTTGTTCTTCGAGGATCTGCCGATCCAGCGCTGGTGGCGGGCGCGGCGCGGCGCCCACCGCGACCGGGAGTCGGCACGAGACGATGCGCACACCGGCTGAACCGACGCGATTCCTCGGTTCGACGCAATTTTTGGCCGACGGCCCCCTCCGCATACTCTGGCGGGTGTGCACGGCACGACGATGCGGGAGCGGTACCACGGCGATGATCGGCGAGATGAGCAACGGTCGGCCGACGGTCGCCCGATGAACACCGATCGCGCCGCGAGGACCACACCGGCTCTGCACGTCACCGGCCTGGTCAAGAGATACGGCACGCACACCGCGGTCGACGGCCTCGACCTCCACCTCGCGCCCGGCTCGATCCTCGCGCTGCTCGGGCCGAACGGTGCCGGGAAAACCACCACCGTCGAGGTCTGCGAGGGCTTTCTGACCGCCGACGCCGGCTCCGTCCGAGTGCTGGGCCTCGACCCCATCGAGAACAACGATGAACTGCGGCGGCGCATCGGCGTCATGTTGCAGGGCGGTGGCGCGTACCCGGGCGCGCGGGCCGAGGAGATGCTCCGACTCTGCGCGTCCTACAGCGCCGACCCCGTCGATCCCGGCTGGTTGCTGGACGTGCTGGGTCTCGCCGATTGCGCGCGGACACCATTTCGTCGACTCTCCGGTGGCCAGCAACAACGGCTGTCACTGGCGTGCGCGATCGTCGGACGACCGGAGTTGGTCTTCCTGGACGAACCGACCGCGGGCCTCGACGCCCACGCCCGGATCCTGGTGTGGGAACTGATCGATCGCCTGCGCAGCGATGGGGTGGCGGTGCTGTTGACCACACATCTGATGGATGAGGCCGAGGAGCTCGCCGACGACGTGGTGATCATCGACCACGGTCGGGTGGTCGCCGCCGGGACACCTGCCGACCTCACCAGCCGCGGCGCCGAGAACGAATTGCGATTCTCCGCACCCCGCGGCCTCGACGTCTCACTTCTGCTGCTGGCATTGCCCGAGGGCTATCGCTGTACGGAGACGGCGCCGGGCAGCTATCTGGTCCGGGGGCCGGTGAGTCCGCAGGTCCTGGCGACCGTCACCGCGTGGTTCGCGAAGATCGATGTGCTCGCCACCGATCTGCGGGTGGAGACCCGCAGCCTGTCGGACGTGTTCCTCGACCTGACCGGGCGGGCGCTGCGCTCATGACCACCGCCGCCAATCGGTTCGCCCCCGGCACGTTCGCACCTCGCCCACGCGCGTCATCGCTGCCGACGATCCTCGTCGCGCAGTCGCGGATGGAACTGAAGCTGCTGCTGCGTAACGGCGAGCAATTGCTGCTCACCATGTTCATCCCGATCACGCTGCTGGTAGGGCTGTGCCTGCTGCCGTTGGACACTGACCTCGGCGCGTCGACGGCCGAACGGGCGACCACGTTCGTCCCGGCCATCATGACGGTTGCGGTGATGTCGACGGCCTTCACCGGCCAGGCGATCGCCCTGGGCTTCGACCGACGGTACGGCGCGCTCAAACGACTGGGCGCCACACCGATCCCCCGCTGGGGCATCATCGCGGGCAAGTCGATCGCGGTCGTGCTCGTGGTCGCCCTGCAGGCCGTCATCCTCGGGGCCATCGGTCTCGCATTCGGCTGGCGACCATCGGCGCTCGGCATCGTCCTCGGAGCGCTTGTCATCGCGGTCGGGACCATCACCTTCTCGGCGCTCGGCCTGCTGCTGGGCGGCACACTGAAGGCCGAGGTCGTGCTGGCGCTGGGCAACCTGCTGTGGTTCGCGATGGTCGGTGTCGGCAGCTTGGTGGTGATGGGTGATCGGGTTCCCGACGCGATGCAGTGGATCGCCCGCGCCGTCCCATCCGGCGCATTGACCGAAGCCCTCGGCCAGGCGACCGCGGGTTCGATCGATTTCTTCGGCATAGGTGTATTGCTCGCATGGGCGGCGGTGGCCGCTGTGCCCGCGGTGAGGTGGTTCCGGTTCGAATGACAACGTCCAACACGCGGCCGGCCGGATCGGCTGCCGATCCTTCGACAACCGAGACATCGGCGACCGAGACGTCGGCATCGACATCCGACCGGCCCGGCAGGTTCACGCGGGTTCCGGGCTTCGGGCACCCGACCGCTCGTTTCGTGTGGCTGTGGAGCATCGCACTGCTGGTCGCAAACGTCGGGATCGTCGCGACCGGCGGCGCCGTCCGACTGACCGGTTCCGGACTCGGATGTCCCACCTGGCCGCGCTGTACCGACGATTCGTTCGTACCCCACGGCGCATTGGGCATGCACGGGGTGATCGAGTTCGGCAATCGCATGCTCACCTGGGTACTGGTGGTGATCGCGATCGCCACCTTCACCGCTGTGTACCGATACGCCCGCTCCGAGCGCCGCGACCGCTGGCTCGCCGCACTCCTCGCCCTCGGCATCCCTTTTCAGGGCGTCATCGGCGGGATCACCGTGCTGACCCAGCTGAACCCCTGGGTCGTCTCGCTGCACTTCGTGTTGTCGATGGTGCTGGTCTCCGGTGCGACGGTGCTGGTGTACCGGATGCGTCCGCGGACCGCTGCAACACCGGTCGCCGACCTCGCGTCACGTCTGGGGCATCGGCTCGCGTGGCTGCAATATCTCGTGGTGTGGGTGGTCATCTATCTCGGCACCGTGGTCACCGGTTCCGGTCCGCATGCAGGTGATGCCGACGCCCCCCGTAACGGGTTGGCACCCGACAACGCCACCCAGCTACACGCCGACGGGGTCTTCGTACTCATCGGTCTTGCCGTGGCGCTCGCGGTGGTCACCCACCTGATGCGCCAGCCCGAACGCCGAACGGCCGATGTGGTGCTCGGATTGATCACCCTGCAGGGTGTGCTGGGTGTCGTCCAGTACAACACCGGTCTGCCGATCGCCCTGGTGATCGCGCACATGACGGTGAGCGCGTTGCTGCTCATCGCCGCCACGTGGATGATCCTGCGGTTCGGCGACCGTCCACGGCCGGTGGACCGGGAATCGGTGCACGACGACGGGGAGGTGTCGGCCACCGCCGGCACCCTGCGGGCCGAGCGTCGCCGCTAGAGCGCCCGCAAGGCCCGCGCCGGAACGCAGACCGCGAACCTCACAGAATCGCCCGATTACGCGGCTTCGGGAAGCGCTTCTGGTTGGCCACCCAACCCGCCATCTTCGTGTAGTGCGACGGTGAGACATTCGCCGCCGACGTGAGGTCACGGTCCCACTCTGCGGTCTCGAGACCGTCCACCGCCGCAACCACGACGTGGGCCACGGCCATGTCGGACACCACGCGGTCGCCGAGGATGCCTCCGCTCTCACCGACCAGCGTGATGCGTACCCCGGCTGCGCCGATCGGCTGCAAAACCACCTTCGCCGAACCCCCCTCGCGTTCGACGAAGCCCTTGATGGACGCGACGACGTCGTTCGGCACCTCGACGGCGGGGGCGGAGGCGTCGACGGAATCGGTTGCGGGCTGATCGCTCATGGTGCTTGAGCATACCGGTGCCCACCCGCCGTGATGTCGACCCACCGGTGGCCGGCACGCTGCGCATGGCACGCGCGATCACCTCTCGGCCGATGGGGTACAACGGTGCCATGCGTGCAATCCAGGTGGTCCGCCACGGCGGCCCCGACGTCCTCGATTTCGGCACCGTCGATGACCCCATACCCGCACCGGGAGAGGTCATCGTGCGCACCGCCGCGGTCGGGGTCAACTTCATCGACACCTACCTGCGCCGCGGCCTCTACCCGTCGGTGCCGCCGTATGTGCCCGGCACGGAGGGCGCCGGCGAGGTGACCGCGGTCGGCGCCGACGTCGACGATGTGGTCGTCGGACAACGGGTGTGCTGGGTCGACGCGCCGGGCAGCTATGCCGAACTGGTCGCGGTGCCCGCCGCCCGCGCTGTGCCGATCCCGGACGGGGTGGCCGACGATGTCGCCGGATCGGCCATGCTCCGCGGACTCACCGCGCACTACCTACTCGACGGGAGTGCTCGACCGGCCACGGGTGAGACCGTGCTGATCCATGCCGGCGCCGGCGGAGTCGGTCTGATCCTGACGCAGATGGCCAAGCGTCGTGGCCTGCGGGTGATCACGACAGTGTCCTCGGACGACAAGGAGACCCTCTCCCGAGCGGCAGGCGCCGATCACGTGGTGCGATACGGCGACGCGCTGGCCGAGGAAGTTCGGTCACTCACCGACGGCCGCGGGGTGTCGGTGGCCTATGACGGTGTGGGGGCCGACACCTTCGAACAATCGCTGGCATCGACCGCGGTACGCGGCATCATCGTGCTCTTCGGCGCGGCGTCCGGACCGGTTCCGCCGTTTGATCTGCAGCGTCTGAATCCGGCCGGTTCGCTGTCGGTCACCCGGCCGACCCTGGGGCACTTCATAGCCGACACCGAAGAACTGCGTTGGCGCGCCGGCGAGTTCCTGGGTGCTGTCGCAGACGGTGACATCGACATCCGGGTGGGACAGCGCCATCGCCTCGCCGACGCCGCCGAGGCACACCGGGCGCTGGAGTCACGCCTGACCACGGGAACGACCGTGCTGATCCCGGGCTGACCCCGGTCTGGGCGCCACCGCCCGGCGACTGATGCCGACCGGCGAGGATGCGGAGGGGTCAGAAGTAGCTGGTGATCAGCGGCAGGTTCACCACCGCATCGATGGCGAGACCGCAGAACAGGATGGCGAGATACTCGTTGGATTGCAGGAAGATCTTCAAAGGCGCCACTTCGGCACCGGCCCGGGTCTCCCTGTACAGCTTGTGCACACGGCTGGCAAACCAGCCGCCGGAGAGCACCGCGACCGCAGCGTAGATCCAACTCGTGCCGGCGATCAGCGCAAGCGAACTGAGCACCGTCGCCCAGGTGTAGAGGACCATCTGGCGGGTGACGCGCTCCTCGGTGGCGATCACCGGCAGCATCGGCACGCCGGCCGCCCGGTAATCCTCCTTGTAGCGCATCGCCAGCGCCCAGGTGTGTGGCGGTGTCCAGAAGAAGATCACCAAGAACAGCACGATCGGCTGCCAGCCGATGGATCCGGTCACCGCTGCCCAGCCGACGAGGGTCGGCATACATCCGGCGGCCCCGCCCCACACCACGTTCTGCCAGGTGCGACGCTTGAGGATCATCGTGTAGACGCCTACGTAGAACGCGATGGTCGCGGTGACCAGCAGCGCACTGAGCAGATTCGCCGCCGACCACAGCACCGCAAACGACGCGATCCACAGCACGATGCCGAAGATCAGCGCGTTGCGCGTGGTCACGGCGTGACGCGCCAGCGGCCGGCGCGCGGTGCGCTTCATCTTCTGGTCGATGTCGGCGTCGGCCACCATGTTCAGGGTGTTGGCACTGCCCGCGCCGAGCCAGCCACCCAAGAGGGTGGCGGCGATCAACGCGATGTCGACGTGGCCACGGTCGGCCTGCAGCATCACCGGGATCGTGGCCACCAACAGAAGCTCGATGACCCGCGGTTTGGTGAGCGCGACGTAGGCGAGCACCGTCGCCTTCGACCGGGCCAAGAACGAGTCCCCCGCGGCGGCTGGTGCCGGCGCGACCGACCCATGGGACCCGCGGGATGCAGCGGACAGATCTCCGCTCACACGTTCCCCAATCCTCACGGCCTCTCCTCGTCTGCCCCGACGACGTCGGAGCACGGCGGATTCGGATACTTCGGCGCGGAACTCGACGAGGGGCTACTACAGAGCATGGTAGACGGTGGGTCGGGCGATCGAAGAATCGCCTCCCGGGTCCATTCGGGCAACTCGACGCGCAGTCGCACAGCGAGGGCGACTAGGCTTGACGACGTGGCTGCCGTACTCGCGGCCGGTGTGGTTGCACCCCGCCATCGTGGCGACGTCGCCGACAGGGCGATGGTCGTGCGAATCACACCGTCGAGCACCTTGTGGACTTGTACATACTGTTGATGGCAGGACCAGACAACCTGCGATCGGATCGCACCGACTAGGCACAGGAGACACCACGACCGTGGCGCTGACAGATGACATTCGCGCGTTGACCCAGCCGGCTTACCCCGACGATTGGACCGACGTGGACACCCGCGCGGTCGACACCGTGCGGGTACTGGCCGCCGACGCCGTCCAGAAATGCGGAAGTGGCCATCCCGGCACCGCGATGAGTCTCGCTCCCCTGGCCTACACGCTGTTCCAGCGTGTGATGCGCCACGACCCCGCCGACACCGAGTGGGTCGGGCGCGACCGCTTCGTGCTGTCCTGCGGCCATTCGAGCCTCACCCTTTACATCCAGCTGTATCTCGGCGGATTCGGCCTCGAATTGGCCGATCTCGAGGCGCTGCGCACCTTCAAATCCAAGACCCCGGGCCACCCGGAGTTCCGGCACACCCGTGGCGTCGAGATCACCACCGGACCGCTCGGACAGGGCTTGGCGTCGGCGGTGGGCATGGCGATGGCCGCTCGCCGCGAACGGGGTCTGTTCGATCCCGAGCCGGCGTGGGGTGAGAGCCCGTTCGATCACTACATCTACGTGGTGGCCTCCGACGGCGACATCGAAGAGGGCGTCACTTCCGAGGCGTCGTCGCTGGCGGGTACCCAACAACTGGGGAACCTGATCCTGTTCTACGACGACAACGAGATCTCGATCGAACACGGCACCAGCATCGCGCTCTCCGAGGACACCGCCAAGCGCTACGAGGCATACGGCTGGCACGTCCAGGTCGTCGAGGGCGGCGAGGACGTGGCCGCCATCGAGGCCGCGGTCGCCGAGGCCAAATCGGTCACCGACCGACCGTCGATCATCCTGCTGCGCACCATCATCGGCTACCCGGCACCCACCAAGATGAACACCGGTGGCGTGCACGGCTCGGCGTTGGGTGCCGAGGAGGTTGCGGCGACCAAGAAGATCCTCGGTTTCGACCCCGACAAGTCCTTCGAGGTGAGCGACGAGGTCATCTCGCACACCCGCGGTCTCGTCGACCGCGGTCGGGCGGCGCACCAGGAATGGGAGTCGTCGTTCAACGCGTGGGTCGAACGCGAACCGGCGCGCAAAGAGCTGTTCGATCGGGTCAGCCAGGACCGGCTACCCGCCGGCTGGTCCGACGTGCTGCCCAGCTGGGAACCCGGCGGCTCGGTCGCCACCCGATCCGCATCCGGTGACGTGCTCAACGCCGTGGCCCCCGTGCTGCCCGAACTCTGGGGCGGTTCGGCCGACCTCGCAGGCAGCAACAACACGACCATGAAGGGCGCGAAGTCCTTCGGACCGACCTCGATCTCCAACGCCGACTGGGATGCCGAGCCCTACGGGCGGACGCTGCACTTCGGCATCCGGGAGCACGCCATGGGTTCGATCCTGTCCGGCATCGTGCTGCATGGACCGACCCGCGCCTACGGTGGCACCTTCCTGCAGTTCAGTGACTACATGCGTCCGGCGGTCCGGTTGGCCTCGCTGATGGACATCGATCCGATCTATGTGTGGACCCACGATTCCATCGGGCTCGGCGAGGACGGACCCACCCACCAGCCGATCGAACACCTGTCGGCCCTGCGCGCCATCCCGAATCTCAGCGTGGTCCGTCCGGCCGATGCGAACGAGACCGCGTTCGCGTGGAAGACGGTGCTGGAGAAGTCCAGCAGCAGCGGACCGGTCGGTCTGTGCCTGACCCGCCAGAAGGTCGGGGTGTTGGAGAACACCTCGGCCCAGGGCGTAGAGAAGGGCGGCTACGTCCTCGTCGAGGCATCCACACCCGTCCCCGACGTGATCCTCATCGCCACCGGCTCGGAGGTCGAGATCGCCGTCGCCGCCGGCCAGAAGCTGGAGGCGCAGGGCATCGGCGCGCGGGTCGTATCCATGCCATGCGTCGAGTGGTTCGAAAGTCAGGACCAGAACTACCGCGATCAGGTACTGCCGCCGACGGTCAAGGCGCGCGTTTCGGTGGAGGCCGGTATCGCCATGTCGTGGCACAAGATCGTGGGCGGCTTCGGCGAATGCGTTTCACTCGAGCACTACGGGGAATCCGCCGACTACCAGACGCTGTACACCGAGTTCGGCATCACACCCGACGCCACCGTCGCCGCCGCACAACGCTCGATCGCCAACGTGAAGGGATAGCAGCATGACTCAGAACGCAAAGCTGGCAGAACTGTCCGAGGCCGGCGTCTCGGTCTGGCTCGACGACCTGTCCCGAGAACTGATCTCCTCCGGTGGCCTCAAGGAACTGGTCGAGACCAAATCCGTCGTCGGAGTCACCACGAATCCATCCATCTTCCAGGCGGCCCTGTCGAAGGGAACCGCCTACGACGGCCAGGTCAACGAGCTGGCCGCGCGCGGAGCCGACGTCGACGCGACGATCCGGACCGTCACCACCGACGACGTACGCAACGCCTGCGACGTGCTCGCACCGGTGTTCGAGGAGTCCGACGGCGTCGACGGGCGCGTGTCGATCGAAGTGGATCCGCGACTGGCCCACGAAACCGACGCCACCGTCGCACAGGCCGTCGAACTGTGGAAGATCGTCGACCGGCCCAACCTGCTGATCAAGATCCCCGCCACCAAGGCCGGACTGCCCGCGATCACCCGCACCCTGGCCGAGGGCATCAGCGTGAACGTGACGCTGATCTTCTCGGTGGAGCGGTACAAGGAGGTGATGGACGCCTACCTGGACGGCCTCGACGCGGCCGCCGCAGCGGGCCATGACCTCTCGACCATCCATTCGGTCGCCTCGTTCTTCGTCTCGCGGGTCGACACCGAGGTCGACAAGCGTCTCGATGCCATCGGTACCCCGGCCGCCACCGACCTCAAGGGCAAAGCCGCACTGGCCAACGCACGACTCGCCTATCAGGCCTATCAGGAGGTCTTCGAGGTCGAGTCCCGCTTCCCCGACCTTCTCGCGCAGGGCGCCCGCCCACAGCGTGCCCTGTGGGCGTCGACCGGGGTGAAGAATCCCGACTACCCCGACACCCTGTATGTCAGCGAACTCGTCGCCCCCAACACGGTGAACACCATGCCGGGCAAGACGATGGATGCGTTCGCCGATCACGGCTGGGTCAACACCGGATCCATCGTCGGCCTGGCGAACGAGTCGCAAGAGGTCTTCGACAGTCTCGCCGCTGTCGGCATCGACGTCGCCGACGTCTTCAAGGTCCTCGAGGACGAGGGCGTGGAGAAATTCGAGGTGTCGTGGAACGAGTTGCTCGACGCCACCGCCGAGCAGCTCACGGCCGCGAAGGGCTGACCGCGCGTGCCCGGCGGCGGTACCACCTGGAACAACCCGCTCCGCGATCCCCAGGACAAGCGGCTGCCACGGATCGCGGGCCCGTGCAGCCTGATCATTTTCGGCGTGACGGGCGACCTCGCCCGCAAGAAGTTGATGCCGGCGGTCTACGACCTCGCCAATCGGGGTCTGCTACCGCCGTCGTTCGCGCTTGTCGGTTTCGCTCGGCGCGACTGGGACGACGAGGACTTCGCCAAGGTCGTCCATGACGCGGTGCGCGATCACGCACGCACGGGGTTCCGCGAGGAGGTGTGGGAGCGACTCGCCGAAGGCTTCCGGTTCGTCCAGGGTGCCTTCGACGACGACAGCGCGTTCGACCGCCTCAAGGAAACCCTGGAAGGACTCGACAAGGAACGCGGCACCGACGGCAACCACGCGTTCTACCTGTCGATCCCGCCCAAGGCCTTCCCCACGGTCTGCGAGCAGCTGGACCGCAGCGGCCTGGCCAAGGAAGACGGCGACCACTGGCGTCGCGTGGTGATCGAGAAGCCGTTCGGACACGACCTGGAATCGGCCAAGGAACTCAACGCGATCGTCAACGGGGTGTTCCCCGAGTCGTCGGTCTTCCGGATCGACCACTACCTCGGCAAGGAGACGGTGCAGAACATCTTGGCGTTGCGCTTCGCCAACCAGATGTTCGATCCGCTGTGGAGTTCGCATTACGTCGACCACGTGCAGATCACCATGGCCGAGGACATCGGACTCGGCGGCCGCGCCGGCTACTACGACGGCATCGGCGCAGCACGTGACGTGATCCAGAATCATCTGCTGCAGCTGATGGCGCTGGTCGCCATGGAGGAACCGATCTCCTTCGAACCCAAGCAACTGCAGGACGAGAAAATCAAGGTGCTCGCGGCGACCCGCAACATCGAGCCGCTCGACGAAAACACCGCGCGAGGGCAGTACGGCGGTGGCTGGCAGGGCAGCCAGAAGGTGCCGGGACTGCTCGATGAGGAGGGCTTCGCGAAGGACTCGACCACCGAGACCTTCGCCGCGATCGCCCTCGAGGTGGACTCCCGACGCTGGGCCGGTGTCCCGTTCTACCTGCGCACCGGCAAACGCCTCGGACGCCGCGTCACCGAGATCGCACTCGTGTTCAAACGGGCTCCCCATCTGCCGTTCGACAAGACCATGACCGAGGAACTCAGCCAGAACGCGCTGGTCATCCGAGTACAGCCGGACGAAGGGATCACCCTTCGGTTCGGGTCCAAGGTGCCGGCGTCGAGCATGGAGGTCCGCGACGTCAACATGGACTTCAGCTACGGCACCGCGTTCACCGAGGCGTCGCCGGAGGCCTACGAGCGACTGATCTTGGACGTGTTGCTCGGTGAGCCGTCGCTCTTCCCGGTCAACGAAGAAGTCGAACTCTCCTGGAAAATACTCGACCCGGTCATAGAACACTGGGCCGAGTCCGGCACGCCCGACACCTACGAGTCGGGGACCTGGGGCCCGGCGTCCGCCGACGAGATGATGTCGCGCGTCGGCCGAACCTGGCGCCGACCATGACCGCGACGCCCGTGCATCCGCCGGTAGACCAACGACAGAATGGCTGACGATGATCGTCGAGTTGCCCAACACCTCCACCACCGATGTCGCGAAGAAAATCGTCGAAGTCCGGGAGGCCGGCGGCGCCATCAGTCTCGGTCGCGTGCTCACGCTGGTCGTGTGTGCCGAACACGGCGAACCCACCGAAGGTGCCATCGAGGCCGCGATCGGTGCCAGCAGTGAGCATCCGAGCCGAGTGATCGTGGTGACCCGCGGCGATCGCTCTGCCGACTCCCGGCTCGATGCCGAGATTCGGGTGGGTGGCGACGCCGGGGCGTCGGAAGTGGTGCTGCTCTCGCTACAGGGTGAACTCGCCGATCACCCGCGCTCGGTGGTCACCCCGTTCCTGTTGCCCGACACACCGGTTGTCGTGTGGTGGCCCGGCGAGGCGCCCACTGCGCCGGCATCCGATCCGATGGGTTCACTCGGGCGCCGTCGCATCCTCGACGCCAACCGGTGTGCCAATCCCAAGACGGTGCTTGCCCGGCGGTTGGCCACGTACTCGCCGGGTGACACCGATCTCGCCTGGACGCAGATCACCCATTGGCGGGCCCTGCTGGCCTCGGCAGCGGATCGACCGCCGCACACGCCGCTCACCGAGGTCGTGGTGGCAGGCCCCGCCGACTCCCCCGGCATCGACCTGCTCGCGGGCTGGCTACGGTCGGCGCTGTCGGTGCCGACCCGGCGGACCGTGGGAAGCTTCGAGGTCCGTCTGATGCGCGAAGACGGCCCGACCGTCCTCTCGCTCGACATGAACAACAACGCTGTGCTGAGCATGCCGGGCAAACCCGACGGGCGCGTCGCGATGACCCGCCGCGAACTGCCTCTTCTGCTGGCCGAGGAACTACGTCGCCTCGACACCGACGACGTCTACGCACTGGCACTGCAGGGTGTGGTGGACGTGGAGTTCGAAGGACAGGCGGTCGCCTGATGATTCCGGAAACCCTGGTGTTCGACGACAAGAGCGACCTGGTCGCGACCGCGTCCAGTCGATTCGTGGATCTGGTCACCAAGGCCCAGGCCGACCACGGTGTCGCCTCGGTCGTGTTGACCGGCGGCAGCAACGGGATAGCGATCCTGCGTGCGTTGGCGGCCGACAGCGGTGACGTCGACTGGTCACGGATCGAGTTGTTCTGGGGCGACGACCGATTCGTGCCCGCCGACGACCCGGAGCGCAACTACGGACAGGCGCGCGAGGCGTTGCTCGATCATGTTCCGGTCGACCCGGCGCGAGTGCACGCCATGGCACCGTCGGATGGCGAGTTCGGCGATGACATCGAGGCCGCCGCCGCCTCGTACGCATCGGTGTTGACGCGGACCAGTGCCGGCCGTGTGCCGCATTTCGATCTGCACCTGCTCGGGATGGGCGGTGAGGGTCACATCAACTCGCTGTTCCCGCACACCGCGGCCACCGCCGAGACCGAGAAGATTGTTGTCCCCGTGGAAGACTCGCCCAAGCCGCCACCCCGACGCATCACCCTGACGCTCCCCGTGGTCAACCGCAGCAAGGCGGTGTGGTTTCTGGTTGCCGGCGAGGACAAGGCCGAGGCGGTCGCGGCAGCCCACACCGGCGCGCACGCAGCCGACTGGCCCTGCGCCGGTGCGCACGGAACCGACGAGACGGTCTGGTTCCTGGATCGTCCCGCCGCGTCGCGCCTCTGAGGCGGTCGTCGTCGGGCCATGCTCTTCGCATGGACCAACTGGGCGGCCGGCGGGTACACGTCGTCAGGCCCCGGTCACGTCACGAAGCGATGAGCGGCGTTGCCGGTGAGCCCAGGTGAGACACCCTCGCACAATCGAATCGGATGATCGTAGAACTCCTCGTCGAGGGGTAGGAATCCGATCGGTTCCTCGTCGGCAACACTGCGAAGTCTGTCGGCCAGCTCGCGTTCGACCCCTTCGATGGTGGACGCATTCACGTCGCGCGCCTGGGTGATGAGATGCGGACGGAGTGCGGACATCCCGGTGTACCAGAGGGTTCCGTGCAGCGTAGGCCACAGCACGTCCTCGATGTCGCCGCTGATCCCGCGCGGGCCGAGGCTACCGGGACGGTCGCCGGCGGTGACGATCGTCAGCGCACGTCGTCCGACCAACCCGCCGTCGCCGTACTTTCGGGCTCGCCCCGTGGCCGGATCCATCACGTCGTAGGCGAAACCGCGCTCGAAGACCCGGTCGATCCATCCCTTCATGATCGCCGGCATGCCGTACCACCAGAGCGGGAACTGCAGCACGACGAGGTCGGCATCGGCCAGTTTGCGCTGTTCGGTTTCGACGTCGGCCCCGCCCTCCTCGCGCAGAACCGGGTCCCAGTCCATCGCGTAGAGATCGGATTCGGTCACCTGCCACCCCTCGGCGTGCAGAGCCCGCACACCGAATTGATGGAGATGGCAGTTGAGGGACCCGCGATCGGGATGTGCACTCACCCACAAGGCCTTCATGCCGGGTGCAACACAGACAACCGACTCCCGCATTCCGCGCGAGGGAACCGCCTGCGCCGGTCGGGGCGCCCAGTCAACAAGAATCAGTGCCCAATCGACGGGAAAGGCGCCCAGTCGACGGGCCGGGGACTAGCCCGAGTTGCGTAGGGCGGTGGCGAGGCCGTTCATCGTCAGCTGGATCCCGCGGCGTATCCGTGGCTCGTCGTCACCGGCACGGAACCGGCGCAGCAGCTCGATCTGCAACAAGTTGAGCGGCTCCAGATACGGGAACCGGTTGTACACCGAGCGTTTCAGCGCCGAGTTGTCCGACAGCAGGTCCTCGGTACCGGTGATCTTCGCGCACATCGCGATGGTGCGTTCGTGTTCGTCGACGATCATCCCGAACACCGTGTCGCGTAGGTCCTCGTCCTCGACGAGCTGGGCGTAGCGGTGCGCCAGTCCCATATCGGACTTCGCGAGCACCTGCGCCATATTGGATATGACGGTGCGGAAAAACGGCCAGGTCTCGTAGTAGCGGCGCAAGGTTTCCAAACGCTTCTCGTCGTCGCCCACCCATTGTTCGAAGGCAGAACCGGTGCCGTACCACCCGGGCAGCATCACCCGCGATTGCGTCCAGGACAGCACCCACGGGATGGCCCGCAGATCGGAGATCTTCTCGGTCTGCTTACGCGACGCCGGCCGGCTGCCGATGTTCAGCGCGCCGATCTCCGACAACGGTGTCGACGTGGTGAAGTACTCCACGAAGCCGGGCGTCTCGTGAACCAACTTGCTGTAGGCGGAACGTGCGAGGGCCGCGATCTCGTCCATGTTGCTGTAGACGTCCTCGGATTCGTCGCCGAGTCCTTCCACATCGAGCAGCGACGACTCTATGGTCGCTGCCAGCAAGGTCTCCAGATTTCGTTCGGCCAGGACGGGTTCGGCGTACTTGGCCGCGATGATCTCGCCCTGCTCGGTGATTCGCAGAGAACCCTGCACGGCTCCGGGCGGTTGCGCGAGGATGGCGTCGTAACTCGGGCCACCACCGCGCCCGACGGTGCCACCACGTCCGTGGAACAGTCGCAGTCGGATTCCGGCCTTCTCGGCCGCCTCCACCAGGTCGAGTTCGCCGCGGTACAACGCCCAGTTCGCGGCCATGTACCCGCCGTCCTTGTTCGAGTCGGAGTAGCCGAGCATCACCTCCTGCATACCGGCCTGACCTTCGACGAGGTCGCGATAGAGGGGGATGTCGAGTGCCGCCAGTAGTGTCTCGGCCCCTTGCTGCAGATCCTCGATGGTCTCGAACAGCGGCACGATACGCACCGACGACGACAGCTTTCCGGTCTCCGGATCCAGATCGATCAATCCGGCTTCCTTCAGCAGGATCATCGGCTCGAGCATGTCGCTCACCGACGTACACATGCTGATGACGTAGTTCGGCACCGACTCGGGGCCGAACATATTGACGGCCTTGGCGGCTGCCCGCACGATGTCGAGTTCCTTGGTCGCGAGCTCGCTGAGCTCCGCGTCCAGTCGGGTGAGCGGACGTCGTGCGGTGAGCTCGCGTGTCAGGATCTCCACCCGTTGCGCCTCGTCGAGTGAGGCATAGTCCGGGTGCACGCCGGCCCATGCGAGCAACTCGGCAACGACCTCTTCGTGCATGTCGGAGTTCTGCCGCATGTCCAGGCCGGATAGGTTGAAACCGAAGGTACGGACCGCTTCTCGCAGCATGAGCAGGCGGTCGTCGGCGATGATGTCGTCGTGGGTGGATCGCAGCGCGGCGTCCACGATGTCCAGCTCGGCGAGCAGTTCGTCTGCGTCGGAATACGGCTCGGCCCCGTCGAGCTCGAAGAGATCCGATGCCTTCATGACCTCCTCACCGAACATGTGGACCGCGGTGGCCACGAGACGAGATCGGATCTTGCCCAAGGCGAGTCGGAACGGCTCGTCGGCTGCGGGATCGGCCCGGTCGACTCCCCCGAGTTCATAAATCCGGTCGTCGGGCGACATGAGGCGCGTCGACATGCTCAGTTCTTCGGCCAACAGGCGCAGTTCCGACAAGTGGTGACCGATGGCCGTACGCGCCGCGAGGGTGGTGGCCATCTCCACGATCTCCCCGGTGACGAAGGGATTGCCGTCGCGGTCGCCACCGATCCAGGAACCCATCCGCAGCATCGGATCGTCGTCGAGCCCGGCGTCGGGGTACGCGCTGCGCAGCGCCGCACGGACACCTGTGTTGATCTTGGGTACCACCTCGAAGAAGGAGGCGTCGTAATACCGCAGGCCGGAGCGGATCTCGTCCTTGATGTTGAGTCGCTCGAGACGGATCAGCGCCGTCTGCCACAGGGTCAGGATCTGCCGGCGGAGGCCTTCGAGCACCTCGGCCTCTTCGGCCGGCGTCAGTTCTGTCCGGCTGCGGAAACGCATGAGTTCGGTGATGCGGTTCTGAGCTTCGAACACGGTGCGGCGGCGCGTCTCGGTCGGATGAGCGGTGATGACCGGCACCACCGTCGCGTCCGCCAGCGCCTTGCCCACCTGAGCATCGGTCAGCCCGGCTTCGGCCAGCTTTGCGTAGGTTGCCGCCAGGGTGCTGTCCTGGGGCGGATCGCCCGCTCGCACATGGATGGCGCGCCGCCGTTCGCGGTGGATGTCCTCGGCGAGATTGGCCAGCAGGGCGAAGTTGCAGAACGCACGGATCACGGGCATGGCAACCGACAGGTCGACATCGGCGAACATGTCGGCGAGGGTGTCGCGATCGATCTCCGCGCGACGGATGCGGAATGCGGCGATCCGCGCGTTCTCGACCAGATCGAAGACCTCGTCGCCCGAGTGTTCGCGAACCATGTCACCCAGCAGGCCGCCGAGCAGGCGGATGTCCTCACGCAGTGGCTCGGTGAGAGCGCGGCCCTCGTCGTCGATGATGATGTGGTCGGCGATTGTCATCGTGGGACGCCACGCAGGCGCTCCGGCGGACCGAGTGGACTCAGACGAGATCGATTCGCTCATGAGGTCAGTATCCCGGTATTCAGACGGTGCGTCATCTCGGGGCGCGTCGGGGCGCGTCGGCCCGGCGGCCGGTATCGGGCACCGTGGCGGGCGCGGTCAGCGCGAAAACGGCGACCCATACCTCCGCACTGATGCGGAAAGGCAGGGTCGCCGAATGTTTCGACGTCTGATCGTCAGGAAAGTTTGATGTCGACTCCGATGCCGATGATGAAGATGAACCAGATGATGCCGACGAAGACGGTCAGCCGATCCAGGTTGCGCTCGACGACGCTCGAACCGGACAGACTCGACTGCACACCGCCACCGAACAGCGACGACAAGCCACCGCCCTTACCGCGGTGCAGCAACACCAGCACCACCATCAACACGCTGGTGATGACCAATCCGATGTCGAGTGCGAGCTTCACGTGTAGTCAGTCCTGTTCGGTCGGTGCAAAGCAACTGTGGCAGGTCGCGCGGAGCGTCGAACTCCGCACAACCTGCCACAGTCTACGCGCTCGTCGCCGGTGCTCAGAGAATGGGGTGAGGGGGGTCAGCGGAACCAACCCCTGCCGCCCTCAGGAGGCCCGGAGCTTGCGAGCAGGAGCCGTCACGGCAGTGGCCCGCCGGCCGCGATGGCCGACAATGTCGCGAACTCGTCGGATTTCAGCGACGCACCGCCGACGAGGGCTCCGTCGACATCGGTCTGGCCGACGATGTCGCCGACGTTCTTCGCGTTCACCGAGCCGCCGTACAGCACCCGAACCGAGTCTGCGGTCGCATCGTCCGAGATTTCGGCGAGTGCACCCCGCACGGCCGAGCACACCTCCTGGGCGTCCTGCGCGCTGGCCACTCGCCCCGTGCCGATGGCCCACACCGGCTCGTACGCGATGACCACCTTGCCGATCTCCTCGGCCGACAAACCCGCCAACGACCCCTTGAGTTGGGTGACGTTGTATGCGACGTGTTCGCCCGCCTCCCGGATGTCGAGACCCTCACCGATGCACACGATCGGCGTCAGGCCGTGCTTGAGCGCCGCCTTGGTCTTGGCCAGGACGACCTCGTCGGTCTCGGCATGCATGGTGCGACGCTCGGAGTGTCCGACGACGACATAGGTGCACCCCAGCTTGGCCAGGAAGGCACCGCTGATCTCACCGGTATATGCCCCCGAATCGTGTGCCGACAGATCCTGCGCACCATAGGTGAGCAGCAACTTGTCGCCGTCCACGACGGTCTGGACGCTCCGGATGTCGGTGAACGGCGGGATGACCGTCACATCGACCTTGTCGAAGTACTTCGCGGGCAAGGCGAACGCGATCTTCTGGACGAGCGCGATGGCCTCCAGATGATTCAGGTTCATCTTCCAGTTGCCCGCAATGAGCGGTGTACGCGCCATCAGCTCTCCAGCACTTTCAGTCCGGGCAGCTCCTTGCCCTCGAGATACTCCAGGGATGCCCCGCCACCGGTCGAGATGTGCGAGAAATCGCTGTCGGGCAGACCCAGGGTGCGCACGGCGGCCGCCGAGTCGCCGCCGCCGACAACCGTGAACGCGCCGCCCTTGGTGGTCGCCGCGATCGCTTCGGCGACCCCGCGGGTACCCGATGCGAACTTCTCGAACTCGAACACGCCCGAAGGCCCGTTCCAGAACACCGTCTCGGCTCCGGAGAGCACCGCGGTGAAACGTTTGACCGATTCGGGTCCGATGTCCAGACCCATCCACCCCTCCGGGATCTCTGTTACGGAGACCGTCTTCGCCTCGGCGTCGGCGGCGAACTTGTCGGCCACCACCACGTCGACCGGCAGCCGGATCACGTCACCGAACTGCTCGAGCAGGCCCTTGCAGGTGTCGATCTGATCTTCCTGCAGCAGCGAGTTGCCCACCGAGTGTCCCTGCGCGGCAAGGAAGGTGAACGCCATGCCGCCACCGATGACCAGGGTGTCGACCTTCGGGGCCAGCGCTTCGATGACGCCGAGTTTGTCCGACACCTTCGACCCGCCCAGGACGACCGCATACGGCCGCGCCACCTCGTGGGTCAGCTTGGACAACACGTCCACCTCGGCCGCCACGAGCTTGCCGGCGTAGTGCGGCAAGAGCTTCGCGACGTCGTACACCGACGCCTGCTTGCGATGCACCACACCGAAGCCATCGGAGACGAAGGCACCGTCGTCGCCGACCAACTCGACGAGCGCCTTGGCCAGCGCTTCCCGTTCGGTCTCGTCCTTGGAGGTCTCGCGCGGATCGAAACGCACGTTCTCCAGCAGCAGGACATCGCCGTCGGTGAGGCCTTCGGCCCGGGCGAGCGCATCGGTTCCGACCACATCGCCGGCCAACTGCACGTTGCGGCCGAGTTCGGCGCCGAGTCGCTCGGCCACCGGGGCCAGCGAGAACTTCGGATCCGGTTCGCCCTTCGGACGACCGAGATGCGCGGTGATGATGACCTTTGCACCGGCATCGACCAGTGCCGACAAGGTCGGCAGGGAGGCCAGGATGCGGCCCGGGTCGGTGATCGTGGTTCCGTCGAGCGGAACGTTGAAATCCGACCGGACCAGCACTCCCCGACCCGAAACGCCTTCTTCCAGAAGGTCTTTCAGTGTGGGTACGCCCATGGTGGCGTTGCTCCTAGTGACTCGAGGGCGATTACAGCGACTTGCTGACGAGACCGGTCAGGTCAACCAGGCGGTTGGAGTAGCCCCACTCGTTGTCGTACCAGGAGACAGCCTTGACCTGGTTGCCGATGACCTTGGTGAGGCCGGCGTCGTAGAGCGACGAGTGCGGATCGGTGACGATGTCGCTGGAGACGATCGGCGCGTCGTAGTACTTCAGGATGCCCTTGAGCGGTCCCTCGGCAGCAGCCTTCATCGCAGCGTTGATCTCGTCGGCGGTCGCGGACTTCTCCAGGATCGCGGTGAGGTCGGTGACCGAGCCGGTCGGGATCGGCACGCGCAGGGCGTAACCGTCGAGCTTGCCGAGCAGTTCGGGCAGCACCAGGCCGATGGCCTTGGCCGCACCGGTGGAGGTCGGGACCACGTTCAGCGCGGCGGCGCGGGCGCGGCGCAAATCCTTGTGCGGGCCGTCCTGCAGGTTCTGGTCCTGGGTGTAGGCGTGCACGGTGGTCATCAGGCCGGAGACGATGCCGAACTCGTCGTTGAGCACCTTGGCGAACGGGCCGAGGCAGTTGGTGGTGCACGAAGCATTGGAGATGATGTTCTGGCTGCCGTCGTACTTGTCGTCGTTGACGCCCATCACGATGGTGATGTCCTCGTTCTTGGCGGGCGCGGAGATGATGACCTTCTTGGCACCGGCGTCGAGATGCCCCTTGGCCTTGGTGCCGTCGGTGAAGATGCCGGTCGACTCGACCACGACATCGACGCCGAGATCACCCCACGGGAGTGCCGACGGGCCCTCCTTGATCGCCATCGCCTTGATCTTCTTGTCGCCGACGACGATGGTGTCCTCACCCTCGAGGCTGACGTCCTCCGGGAGGCGGCCGAGGATGGAGTCGAACTTGAGCAGATGAGCGAGTGTCGCGTTGTCGGTCAGGTCGTTGACCGCGACGATCTCGATGTCGGTGGTACCCAAAGCCTTCTGTGCTTCCACGGCGCGGAAGAAGTTGCGGCCGATCCGGCCGAATCCGTTAACGCCTACCCGAACAGTCACTGTTGTGCTCCTTAGCGGTATTCATCATCAAGGCCTGCGGCCGCAAACAGGGGCGACATTCACGATGGTGAACATCACCCGTGGCCCACCTCAGCCTAGTAGGAGGCTCACCGAACAGCATGCGATGGGTACGAATCGCCCGACACGCGGGTTCGACTGCGCTCAGGCGTCGTCGAGCAGGTCCGAGGTCACGGCCGATTCGGTGTCCGGTATGCCGTCGGTGCGGGCCTTCTTGTCCGCCATCGACAGCAATCGTCGAATGCGCCCGGCGACGGCATCCTTGGTCATCGGCGGATCGGCGAGCTGACCGAGTTCCTCCAGGGAGGCCTGCCGATGGGTGATGCGCAACTGGCCGGCGGCCACCAAGTGATCGGGCACCTCATCGCCCAGGATGTCGAGGGCCCGCTCGACCCGGGCGGCCGCCGCGACGGCGGCCCGAGCCGAACGACGCAGGTTGGCATCGTCGAAGTTGGCGAGGCGGTTGGCGGTTGCGCGGACCTCGCGACGCATGCGCCGCTCCTCCCACACCAGCCGGGTGTCGTTGGCACCCATGCGGGTCAACAACGCACCGATGGCCTCCCCGTCCCGGATGACCACCCGGTCGGCTCCGCGCACCTCACGTGCCTTCGCGGACACACCGAGCCGGCGGGCCGCGCCGACCAACGCGAGGGCCGCTTCGGGGCCGGGGCAGCTGACTTCGAGTGCTGAGGAGCGACCCGGCTCGGTCAACGAACCGTGGGCCAGGAAGGCACCGCGCCACGCGGCCTCGGCGTCGGCGACGCTGCCGCCGACGACCTGAGCCGGGAGGCCCCGGACCGGTCGGCCACGCAGGTCGAGCAGTCCGGTCTGGCGCGCCAGACCCTCACCGTCCTTGGTGACCCGCACGATGTAGCGGGCACCTTTTCGAAGACCGCCGCTACGCAACACGTGGACGTCGGAGTTGTAGCCGTACAGGTCGAAGATCTCCCGCCGCAGCCGTCGCGCGACGTTGCCGAGGTCCACCTCCGCCTCGACCACCACCCGCCCCGCCACGATGTGCAGTCCGCCGGCGAATCGCAACAGCGCCGACACCTCGGCCTTGCGGCAACTCACCTGGGTCACGGTCAGACGTGAAAGCTCATCCTTCACCGCCGCGGTCATCGCCACCGGTCCCTGCCCTCCTGTCACGGTTCTTCTGTCCGGGTCGCGCCGTGGCACGCCAGGAGCATTGAACCCATCCCCGGTGATCACCGCGTCGGCTCCGAACGCCGTCGCCGGTGCACACGACTCACTCACGATTCTTGCGCTCGGACAGCGTATCGACTCAATTCACCTTCGCACAGTTGCTTCACCAGAGTGGCGACTTTCTCCGGGTCGTGCACGTGCCGACCAGGTATTGCGAGGTCACCTACGTGCAGGCGTGCGCCGAACAACTCAGCCGCCCGGATCAGGTGATCCCGCTCACGCCCGGCGGGTACCGAGGCCGCGTCGACCACGATGTCGTCGACCTGGAACACGTCGGCGTGGGCGTGCAGCACATGGAGGTGGCGTTCCACCGAGAATCCGGTCGTCTCACCGGGTTCGGGTGCCAGGTTGACGAACAGCATCCGCCGCGCGCGGGTCTCCCGCAGCGCCCGGAGCTGCTCGGGTACCAGCACGTGCGGGATCACGCTGGAGAACCAGGACCCCGGGCCCAGCACCACCAGATCTGCCTCGCGGATCGCCTCGACGGCATCCGGGCACGCCGGCGGGTCTGCCGGGAGCAGACGGACCCGCCGGACCTTTCCGGGTGTGGTCGCGACCGCGACCTGCCCGCGGATGCACCTGCTGATGCGCGGGTCGCTCTCCAGCCCGGAGACGTCGGCCTCGATGTCGAGTGGCACCGCCGACATGGGCAGCACGCGGCCATCGATGTCGAACACGGCGACGAGCTCGTCGAGCGCCGCCACCGGATCCCCGGTGACCTCGGTCAGGCCTGCCAGCAGCAGGTTGCCGACCGGGTGACCCGCCAGAGCTCCCCGACCGCCGAATCGATGCTGGAAGATACTCGCCCACAGTTCGTGTGCCGACGGGCCGTGCGGGGTGGGTCCGTCTACCCTGTCGGCCAGCGCAGCCGGCGCAGACATTAACGCCGACAATGCCATTCGCAGATCACCAGGCGGGATGACGCCCAACTCGGCGCGCAGCCGTCCCGACGATCCACCATCGTCGGCGACAGTGACCACTGCCGTGACATCAGGGCTCAGATAGCGCATCGCCGTCAGCGTCGCGTACAGACCGTGCCCCCCGCCGAGCGCCACGATCCGCATGTCGCGCGCCGCGGGTTCCTGCGGGGCACTCATTCGCGCCCCAGATCACGATGGATCACCCGCACGTCGTAGCAAGGCGTGCCGTGCGTGTCGGTCGCCGCCGCGAGCCGACGGCCGACCTCCTCCGAGATCGCCACGCTGCGGTGTTTGCCGCCGGTGCACCCGATGCTGATCGTCATGTACCGCTTGCCTTCTCGCAGGTATCCGGGAGCCACCACCGCCACGATCTCGAGATGGAGATCCACAAAACGACCCGCACCGTCCTGACCGAGCACGTAGTCCCGGACCTCGTCATCACGACCGTTCTGCGCCCGCAGGTCGGCGATCCAATACGGGTTCGGCAGGAACCGGACGTCGGCCACGTAGTCGGAGTCGATCGGCAGACCGTACTTGAATCCGAACGACTGCACGGCCACGCTGAGGCGGTTGTCGGTGTCGTGCGGGTACACCCCCTCCACCACCTCGCGCAGTTTGGCTGCGGTCAGCGCCGATGTCTCTACGACAAGGTCGGCGGAGTTCTTGATCGGCGCCAGGATGGCGCGCTCGCGGGCGATGCCGTCGACAAGTGTCTCGCGGCCCTGCAACGGATGGCGTCGCCGCACCTGTTCGAAGCGGCGCACCAGGACATGGTCACTGGCGTCGAGGAACAGCAGCTTGGTGCGCGCGCCGGACGTTTCCAGTGACTTGCGGAGATCGTCGAGTTGACCGCCGATCTCGTCGTCGGACGCGCGGATCACCATCGCCAGGCGCGAGATCGTCGGGTCGCTCTCGCGTACCATCTCCACCATTGTCGCGATCAACGACGGCGGCACGTTGTCGGCGACGTACCACCCGTCGTCCTCGAGCACGTTTGCGGCGGTGGAACGGCCGGCCCCCGACAGACCGGCGACGAACAGGACGGTGAGGTCCGTGGCCTCTCTGCCGGTCTCGGCGGTCGGTTCGGCGTCAGGTGGGTCGATCACCGGTCGTCTCCTCCACTCGTTGCTCCGTCGATTCGCGTTGAGTTGTTGCAGCTCCCGCGCCGGCGTGCTCCGGCCCAGCAGGGTCGCGCACCGCAGGGTCTGGCCCATCGTGATCGGCCCCAGCGGGATCCGACACCGCGGGGTCGGGTGCCGCATCCTGGGCCAGTGCGGCTCGGACGGCTCGTGCGGTCGCCGACCCGATTCCCGGGACCCCCGAGATCTCCTCCAGAGACGCCTCGCGCAGGCGGGCGACCGACCCGAAATGCGTGACGAGCGCCGTGCGGCGGGTACGACCGAGCCCCGGCACACCGTCGAGAACGGATTCGGTCATGCGTTTGCTGCGCTTGCTGCGGTGGAAGGTGATCGCGAAGCGGTGCGCCTCGTCGCGCACGCGTTGGAGCAAGAACAACGCCTCGCTCGTCCGCGGCAGGATCACCGGTTCATCATCACCCGGAATCCACACCTCTTCCAGCCGTTTGGCCAGTCCGACGACCGCGACGTCGGTCACGCCGAGCTCGTCGAGCACCGTGGCGGCGGCGTGCGCCTGCGGCGCACCACCGTCGACCACGAAAAGGTTTGGTGGGTAGGCGAACTTGCGGGCGCGACCGGTATCGGGGTCCACCGCGGAGGTGATCGGACTCTCCTGATCCTGCCGATGCCGCAGGAATCGCCGTCGGGTCACCTCGGCGATCGAGGCGACGTCGTCGGAGCGGCCGTCTCCGGCAGCGTGCCGGATCGAGTAGTGCCGGTAGTCAGATTTGCGGGCGAGGCCATCCTCGAACACGACCAACGACGCCACGACGTCGGTGCCCTGCACATGGGAGATGTCGACGCACTCGATTCGCAGCGGCGCCTGGTCGAGGCCGAGTGTCTCCTGTAGCTCGGTCAGGGCGGCCGACCGCGTCGTGAGGTCGCCGGCACGCCTGAGCTTGTGCTGCGCCAGTGCCTCGGCGGCGTTGCGCGTCACGGTGTCGAACAGCGCCTTTTTGTCACCGCGTTGCGGCACACGCAGGTCCACCCGGCTGCCCCGCAGATCCGACAACCACTGCTGGAGATCCGCGTGATCGTCGGGCAGCGCCGGGACCAGCACCTCGCGCGGGATCGACTCGCCGTGCGCACGGTCGTCGTCGATCTCGACGGTGGCGTCGAGATCGACCTGGGCACCGTAGAACTGGGTCAGGAACTGCCCGACCTCCTCACCGGCGGAATCGTCGTCGGACCGCTCGACCACCCATCCGCGTTGGCCACGGACCCGGCCATCGCGAACGTGGAAGACCTGGACCGACACCTCGAGTTGATCCCCGGACATGCCGACCACATCGGCGTCGGTACCGTCACCGAGGACCACTGCCTGCTTCTCCATCGCGCGCCGCATCGCGCCCACGTCATCACGCAGTCGAGCGGCCCGCTCGAAGTCGAGTTCGTCGGCAGCGGTGGTCATCTCACGCTCGAGTCGGCGGATCATCTGATCGGTGCGGCCGGCCAGGAAGTCGCAGAAGTCGTCGACGATCTCACGGTGCTGCTCGGCGGTCACGCGCCCGACGCACGGCGCCGCACACTTGTCGATGTACCCGAGCAGGCAGGGCCGGTCGATCTGTCGGTGGCGTTTGAAGACGCCGGTCGAACATGTGCGGGCCGGGAACACGCGGGTCAGCAGATCCACGGTCTCGCGGATGGCCCAGGCGTGCGAGTAGGGCCCGAAGTAGCGCACCCCGCGCCGTCGCGGGCCACGGTAGACGAACAACCGCGGGTACTCCTCGTTGAGGGTCACCGCGAGCACCGGGTAACTCTTGTCGTCGCGATAGCGGACGTTGAACCGGGGATCGAATTCCTTGATCCAGTTGTACTCGAGCTGCAGCGCTTCCACCTCGGTGCCGACCACGGTCCACTCGACTGCCGCGGCGGTGGTCACCATCTGGCGAGTGCGCGGATGCAGCCCGGTCAGGTCCGCGAAGTACGACGTCAGGCGCGACCGCAGATTCTTGGCCTTGCCGACGTAGATGACCCGGCCGTGTGCGTCACGGAACTTGTAGACCCCGGGTTCGGTCGGGATGCTGCCCGCGGCGGGGCGATAGGTTGACGGGTCTGCCACACAGTCCAGGCTAATCGGTGCCTACGACTGCTCGACCGGACCCATCTCGCCGCCGGAGTCCGAGCCGTAGCGCTCGGCCAACTCACGAAACGAATTCATGGCCGACACCGCGCGATCGGCGTCGGCTGCCTGCACCGCGAGAACCGGCACGTGCTCGTCGTCGGGCAGCAACAACCGTGCGGAGAAGCCCTTGTCCGGATAGGTCATGCCGCGCACCCGATCCCAGCCGAACAGGCGCTCACCCACCAAGTTGCGTACCGCGACACCCGACGGACCCACCCGCAGCCGTGGCTGAGTGAACAGCAGGATGGCGGCGGCCTCGACGACCCCGATGAGCGCGAGACCGAGCTGGTCGGAGCCACCGATGTGCACGCCGGTGTCGGAGATGGTCAGCAGCGCGGCGAAGACGATGTGGATGGCCAGCACCACCGCGGCCGCCGCGATCGCGATCCGCGGCATCCGCCGGGGACGGTAGATCAGGTCCCACTCCACGGCTGTGTCCGCACTCATCCCAGCGACTCGCCCCGAGCCAGCGCACGCAGGGTCAGCGCTGATGCGAGTGCCGCTGTGGTGGCCTGGGCGCCCTTGTCCTCTTTCGAGTCCGGCAGGCCCGCTCGGGCCAATGCCTGCTCCTCGGTGAGCGTGGTCAGCACCCCGTTGCCCACCGGCGTGGACTCATCCAACGACACCCTGGTCAACCCGGCGGTGACAGCGTCACAGACGTACTCGAAGTGGGGGGTCTCCCCCTTGATCACCACACCCAGCGCGACCACGGCGTCGTGGGTGCGTGCCAGCGCCTGCACGATGACCGGCAGTTCGATCGCCCCGGCCACCCGGACCACGGTGGGGTCGACGACGTGATGGGACTCCGCCACCCGCAGCGCGCCCTCGAGTAGTGCAGTGCAGATGGTGTCGTGCCACTGGGAGGACACTATTGCCAGCCGCAGAACACTCGCATCGGCGAGGTCGAGTGTCGGCTCACCGTGTCCGCTCACGCCGGATCCGCCTCATCGTTGCGCTCCACCCAGTCCTCCAGTCCCACCAGGTCGTGGCCCATCCGGTCGCGCTTGGTACGCAGATAGTGCAGGTTCTCGGAGTTCGCGCGGACCGGCATCGGTACCCGGTCGACGATCTGTAGTCCGTAGCCGTCGAGACCGACGCGTTTGGCCGGATTGTTGGTGAGCAGGCGCATCGAACTCACGCCGAGGTCAACCAGGATCTGCGCCCCGAGCCCGTAGTCGCGTGAGTCCGCGGGCAGCCCCAACTGCAGGTTCGCGTCCACCGTGTCCGCACCGGAGTCCTGAAGCTGGTAGGCCTGCAATTTGTGTAGCAGTCCGATGCCGCGGCCTTCATGACCACGCATGTACAGCACCACGCCGCGGCCCTCGGCAGCGACCATCTCCATCGCCGCATCGAGCTGTGGCCCGCAGTCGCAACGCAGGGAGCCGAAGACATCACCGGTCAGACACTCGGAGTGGACCCGCACCAGCACGTCGTGGCCGGCTCCGTCCGGGCCCGTGACGTCGCCCTTCACCAGCGCGACGTGTTCGACGTCGTCGTAGATACTGGAGTAGCCGACAGCGCGAAAATCACCGTGCCGGGTGGGGATCCGGGCCTCGGCGACGCGGACCACGTGCTTCTCGTGCCGCCGACGCCAGGCGATCAGGTCGGCGATCGAGATGAGGGCAAGATCGTGATCGTCGGCAAAGACCCGCAATTCGTCGGTCTGCGCCATCGACCCTTCGTCCTTCTGGCTGACGATCTCGCAGATCACGCCGGCAGGCGCGAGTCCGGCCAGCCGCGACAGGTCCACCGCGGCCTCGGTGTGGCCCGGCCGTCGCAGCACGCCCCCCTCCTTGGCGCGCAACGGCACGACGTGGCCCGGTCGCGTGAAATCAACGGCGCTGCTGGCCGGGTCGGCGAGCAACCGCATGGTGGTGGCACGGTCGGCGGCGCTGATGCCTGTGCCGATCCCCTCCCGGGCGTCCACGGTCACTGTGTAGGCGGTGCCGTGTTTGTCCTGGTTCATGGAGTACATCGGGGGCAGGCCGAGCCGATCGCAATCGTCGCCTGCCAGCGGGACGCACAGGTAACCGGAGGTGTAGCGAACCATGAAGGCGACGAGTTCGGGCGTGGCCTTCTCGGCCGCGAAGATCAGGTCACCCTCGTTCTCACGGTCCTCGTCGTCGACCACCACCACCGCCTTGCCGGCGGCGACGTCGGCGATGGCCCGCTCGACCGAGTCGAAACGCACCTTCTCACGAACCGCCGGATCTGCCGGACCCGTCATGCCCTCACCACCTACCGTTGCACTGCTGATCATGTCTACTCCGCCGCCGATCCGTCTCGTCCACCAGTGTCGCCCACCGGTTGCGCCGGCGGGGAGTGCGCCTCCTGCAGAGCGGGATGGAGACGTTCGACGTACTTGGCGATCACATCGACCTCGAGGTTCACCGGGGCGCCGACGGCCGCCGCCCCGAGGTTGGTCTCCTGCAATGTGGTGGGGATCAGCGATATCTCGAACCAGGGCCCCGAGGTTCCGGGCTCGGAGGTTGCGGGCTGGGAGATCGACGACACGGTCAGTGAGACGCCGTCGACGGTGATCGATCCCTTCTCCACGATGTAGCGCTCGAGTTGGGTGGGTACCGCGATCCGTACGACGGTCCAGTTCTGTGACGGGGTCACCGACAGGATGCGTCCCACCCCGTCCACGTGGCCCTGCACGATGTGGCCGCCGAAGCGGCCGCCGGCCGCCATCGCGCGTTCGAGGTTGACGTGGTTGCCGGCAGTCAGGTCGGCGAGCGAACTGCGACGCAACGTCTCGGCCATCACGTCCACGGTGAACTCGTCGGTCTGATGCTCCACGACGGTCAGGCACACGCCGTTGACGGCGATGGAATCGCCGAAGCCGGCGTCGCTGGTCACCAGGGGGCCTCGGACGGTGAGTCGGGCCGCGTCGGCCAGGTCGTCTCGGCGGACGATCGTGCCGAGCTCCTCGACGATGCCGGTGAACACGGTGTGTACTCCTCACAACTCGCTCGGTGCATACGGCGATGTGAGAAGGAGGGCAGGCACTGGCCGGCCCGGTTCTCTCACATCCGGACTATGACCGTCGGCTCCGGATTCACACCGGATCTGCTGTCCCTGCCGGAGGGCAGGCGCTCGCGGGCTCGGCATCCTCACGAGGTATGAGTACGCCATCACCGCCGGTGGGGAATTCCACCCCGCCCCGAGAACTCTGACATCGAAATTAGCACGCACTGACCCGCGACGGCACGCGGCGTCCCTGTGCGGCATGAGAGCGCGGACCCGTCGGCTGACGCCGGCGACGGTCAGACCGCGTCATCCGTGCGGGTCAGCCTCACGAGCACGTCATCGCCGAGGGTGTCGACCGCGGCGAGTGAGAACCGGTGCGCATCGGTCAGGGTGGTGATCCCCGGGATCTCCACCGACGCGGCGCCCCCGCCGAGCACCATGGGTGCGAGATAGGCATCGATCTCGTCGACGAGTCCCGCGGCGAGAAAAGCACCGATGATCGACGGACCGCCCTCCACCAGCACCCACAGCGCTTCGTCGAGCGCGTCGAGCACGGCCGCCGGGTCGTGGCTGCGGATGTGATGCAGGGGCGCGATACCGTCGGCGACCCGCGCACCGACCGGGATCGCGCGCCGGCCCATCACAGCTCGACTGGGCTGATGCGGGAGCAACGCCCCGTCGTCGGTGCGGGCGGTCAGCGCCGGGTCGTCGGCGAGCACTGTTCCGGTACCGACGACGATGGCGTCGAGCCGTGCTCGCTGTGCGTGCACACGCCGTCGACTCTGCTCGCCGGTGATCCAGCGACTCGTCTGGTCGGGCGCCGCGATCCTGCCGTCGATGGTGGAGGCGAGCTTGACGGTGACCAGCGGCCTGCCGTGGCGGTGACGAAACAGCCACGGCCGCAACGGCCCCGACTCCGCGGCAGCACGCTCGACGCCCGCCGCCACGGTCAGTCCCGCCGCCCGCAAGGTCGCGGCACCCCCGGCTGCCGCCGGGTTGGGATCCTCGGCCGCGAAATGCACGGCGACCACACCCGCATCGATCAAGGCTGCCGTGCAGGGTCCGGTACGTCCGGTGTGATCACAAGGTTCCAAGGTGACCACGGCGGTGGCACCTTTTGCCGCGGCGCCCGCCGCTCGCAGCGCCATCACCTCTGCGTGCGGACCGCCGGGCGGTTGGGTGTGCCCGCGTCCGACGACGGTGCCGTCGCGGTCCAGGATGACCGCACCGACAGGCGGGTTCGGCGAGCTGACACCTTGCGCGGCCGCCGATTCGTCGATCGCCATTCGCATCGCGCGAGCGATGTCGACGTCTGTCGGCCGACGATTCGCCACCACGTCGTCAGGCGCGCGTCGTGCGCGCGGCGAGCGCCTGGTCGCGCAGCGCGGCAACGGCCGCCCCCGGGTCGTCGGCGCCGTAGACCGCTGATCCGGCGACGAAGCAGTCGATGCCCGCCTCCGCGGCCTGTTCGATGGTGTCGGCGTTGATCCCGCCGTCGATCTCGACGAGCAGGCGCAGGTCCTCGGTGTCGATGACCTTGCGGATCGCCCGCGCCTTGGCGAGCACCTCGGGCATGAACTTCTGCCCACCGAAGCCCGGTTCGACGCTCATGATGAGCAGGGTGTCGAAGTCGCGGATGATCTCCAGGTACGGCTCGAGTGGTGTGCCGGGTTTGATGCTCAGCCCCGCTTTGGCGCCGGCGGCGCGGATATCCCGGGCAACCGCGAGCGGGTCGTCGGTGGCCTCGGCGTGGAACGTCACATTGTGGGCGCCGGCCTCGGCGTACGGCGGCGCCCACCGCTGCGGATTCTCGATCATCAGGTGACAGTCGAGCGGGATGTCGGTGGCCTTGAGCAGGCTCTCCACCACTGGCAGCCCCAGTGTGAGATTGGGCACGAAGTGGGCATCCATCACGTCGACGTGCAACCAGTCGGCACGGTCGGCGCCCGGCCCGCCGACGGCCTGCGCCTCGGCGGCCAGGTTGGCGAAGTCGGCGGAGAGGATGGACGGGGCGATCATCGGGGCACCGGTGGCACACATGAGCACAGATTGTAGGGCGAGCTCGGACGACGACGATCGTCAGCGCCGCAGGACGGCCAGGAACATCGCATCGGTGCCGTGGATGTGCGGCCACAGTTGGACGTGGGGGCCGTCGCCGAGATGGTCGGCGGGTACCAGCGTCCGGGCGTCAATCTGCTCGACCTCGGGCTGCGCAGCGAGGACGTCGGCGACCACACCGACGGTCTCCGCCGGGTGCGGCGAGCAGGTGGAGTACACGACGACACCACCCGGACGGAGCAGCCGCACGGCCTCGGTGAGCAACTCGCGCTGCAGCGTGACCAGCCCGGGGATGTCCGCCGGGCCACGGCGCCACCGCGACTCGGGTCGCCGCCGTAGCGATCCGAGGCCACTGCACGGCGCGTCGAGCAGAATCCGGTCGAATCCGGGAGTCAACCCGCTCTCTCGCGCATCGGCGACATGGACGTCAACGGGCAGGTCACGCACCACCTTGCGGATGAGTTCGGCCCGGTGCTCGGAGACCTCCACCGCGTCGAGGTGGGCACCGTCGATGTCCGCGATGGCCGCGACCAGCGCGGCCTTCCCGCCGGGGCCGGCGCACATGTCCAGCCAACGGCCCGCGTCGTCGGCCACCTCGGCGACGGTCAGCGCCCGTCCCACCAGTTGGCTCCCCTCGTCCTGCACACCGGCGTAGCCGTCGCGAATCGCGTCCAGCTCCCCCGGGTCGCCGCCGGGCAGGTAGACGCAGTATGGCGAGTACCGGCCGACGTCGCCGCCGCTGACGAGCGCCAGTTCTTCGGCGGTGATCAGTCCCGGTCGGGCCACCAGGTGTACAGGTGGCCGTTCGTCGTCGGCGGCCAGCGCGGCCTGCAGCGCTCCCGCGGACCCGCCGAGCGCCTCGGCGAACACCTCGGCGATCCAGCGCGGATGGGCGTACCGGAAGGCGAGGTTGCCGACGAGGTCGTCGGCCATCGACGGTGCGAGTTCGTCGATCCAGAGATCCTCGTCGCGCTGCGACACCTTGCGCAGCACGGCGTTGACGAAACCCGACGGCCCCATACCCATCTCGGACCGGACGAGGTCCACCGACGTCGACACCGCCGCATGGGAGCCGATCCGGGTGCGCAGCAGCTGATATGTGCCCAGGCGCAGCACATCGAGGACGGCCCCGTCGATCTCGCCGACCGGGCGGTTCGCCGCCGCGGCGATGACCGCGTCGAGCAACCCCTGCGCTCGCGCGGCCCCGTAGGCGAGTTCGGTGGCCAGCGCGGCGTCACGACCGGTGATCCCGCGGTCGGTCAGCATCCTCGGCAGCACCAGGTTGGCGTAGGCGTCGCGCTCCCGCACTGCGCGCAGGGTGTCCCGGGCGGCTTCCCGGGCCGGGTCGACCGCCTTGTCCCGCAGCGCCGCCTTCTTCATTCGCCCGGCTTCGGCGGGTCGCGCACGACCCGGGCGCGCACTGTCGGACCGTCTGTGCCGGTCGCTCATGCCAGTACCGTCCCGTCGGTCAGCCGCGCGCCACGCGCCCAGTCGGCCGCCGGCATCGCCTTCTTCCCCGGAGGCTGTACCCACGACAACCGCACCGGTCCCGTCGCCGTCGCGACATCGACCCACTTCTTCGCGACCCGCAGCGCCCCCGCGGCACCCGGTGTCGGAGCCCTGTCGCCACCTGCGTCGAGGATCTCGACCGGCCCGACCTTGATCCGCGCTCCGTCCAGCGTCGTCCAGGCACCGGGCGCGGGGGTGTGTGCCCGGATACGCCGGTCAATGATGTGTGCGGGCAGATCCCAGCGAATGCGTGCGTCGTCGACGCCGACCTTCGGTGCGTGGCTGACACCTGTTGAGGACTGCGCAACCGGGGTCAGCGAGCCGTCCTCGATGCCGTCGAGGGTGGACACCAGCAGGTGGGATCCGGCCCCGGCCAGTCGTTCGAGCAGATCACCACTGGTGTCGGCGGACCCGATGGCCTCGGTGATGATGCCGTAGACAGGTCCGGTGTCGAGTCCTTCCTCGAGCTCGAACGTCGTGGCACCGGTGACCTCGTCGCCTGCGGCGATGGCGTGTTGCACCGGTGCGGCCCCGCGCCACGACGGCAGCACCGAGAAGTGCAGATTGATCCATCCATGGGTCGGCAGCGTCAGCAGGCCGGGCGGTACCAAGCCGCCGTAGGCGACCACCGCACCGCAATCCGGACGCCACGAGCGCAGCCGATCCAGCACGCCGGCGTCGCTGAGTCGGCGCGGGGTGATCACGTCGATGCCGTACTCATCGGCGAGTGCCGCGATCGGCGACCGGACCTCCTTGCGGCCCCGCCCGGCGGCTGCGTCGGGGCGTGAGATCACCCCGACCACCTCGTGCTGCGGGGACTCGATCAGCAGGCGCAGCGACGGCACCGCGACGTCCGGAGTTCCGGCGAATACGACCCTCATATGACCCTTTCACGGCGTTCGCGACCTGCATCGAGGTCACCTCTGCGGCGGATGGCCTCGGATTCGTCTCGGACCACGACGATGTCCGCGCTCATCCGATCGTAGGCGGATCGACCTGGACTCGGATCGGTCCGGTCTCGTGCTGGGCGTTGCGGTGGACCTGCGCGGCGGTCAACGCCGCACTCAACTGCCGGCCGTCGCGTCGCGGCACCCGCACCAGGATGCGTTCCACGGCTCCGTCGAACGCGTCGCCCGATCCGGCCGGCGGACGAACGCCGACGGGCAGCGGAACCGGACCGAGGAGTTCACCGGTCGGCGGCAGCACCATGGCGTCGACGAACGCCGACACCGTGTTCCGAGCCCCATCGACCGACGCCATGGTCACTGCGGGCGGGAAGCCCAGCTCGCCTCGTTGATTCAGTTCTTCGTCGGCGAAACCCACCGGGTCCCAACGAATCACCGCTTGCACCGGCGCCAGGCCCGCATCGGCGACGATGACGAGGCTGCCACCGTCGGTGTGTGATCGGACCATCGACCCGACCGCCATCCAGTGCCGGACCGCGTCCTCGGCGGCGCGCAGGTCCGCTCGGTCGAGTTGCGCCCAGGTGTCGAGCAGAATCGCCGCGCCGTACCCGCCGTCGGCGATCGGCTCGGCGCCCGGCGTCGCGACCACGATGCGGGCGCCGTCGGGCACCGTCGCGGCGATGTTCGCTCCACCCGAGGTGGTGATCGGCACGCCGGCAAAGGCACGACCGAGTTCCTCTGCGGTCCGTCCCGCTCCGGTGGTCAGCGCCCGCACCTGCGAACCGCCGCACTCCGCGCAGCGAAACGCCCGTTCGGCGCGCCCACACCAGCGACACGAGATCTGATCGCCTACGTCGAGTTGCAGGGGCCCGTGGCAGGCGCGACAACGCGCGTGCGCCCGACACCGCGCACACGCCAGCGACGGCACGTATCCGCGGCGCGGCACGCTGAACAACACCGGCCGGTCGGCGGCGACGGCCCGCCGAGCCGCATCGAAGGCGATACCCGGGATCCGGGCCGACCGGGCCAATGGATCGCCGGCGACCCGACGGTCCTCGGCGCTCAATGCCAACACGCGCGCGGTCCGCGCACGGACGGTGGTGCGGTCGGCGAGAAGATCGTGCGCCCAGCCGGCGGCCACCAGCGCATGGGCTTCGGTCGTGCGGGCCAGTCCCCCAACAACCAACGCGCTGCGCTGCTGATGGGAACGGATGACCGCGACCTGCCGCGGATGCGGATAGGGCGCGCGCGGCTCGTTGAGACTGTCATCGCCGTCGTCCCACACCACGAGCAGGCCGAGATCGTGTACCGGCGCGAAGATCGCGCTGCGGGTACCGAGCACCACGTCGGCCGCCCCGCGCCGGACCGCGAGCCAACGCCGGTACCGCGCGGTGGGCCCGAGTCCGGCGGCCAGTGTCACGCACCGGTCGCCGAACAGCGGTGCACAGACCCGTTCGAGCCGATCGAGATCCCGCTGGTCGGGCACGACGATGATTGCTCCGCGGCCCGCCGCCGCGGTCACCGCGGCCAATTCGGCCAACCGCGTCGGCCAGTCCTCACCGGCGGTGGCCTGCCAGACCGCGCGAGGATTGCCGGCCGGCAGCAGGTCGATGAAGGACGGGGCGGCGGGGTATGCCTGCCATGCCGTCAGGTCCGGCACCGCCGCGACTGCACTCGCCGCATTCGGTGGGTCTTCTTTCTCGGTCCGGGCGTGCCGCGGCGGTACGGCCAGGCGCAGCACATCAGACAGTGTTCCCGCATACCGGTCGGCCACCGCCCGACAGACTCCGATCAGTGCCGGATCGAGAACCGGTTCGCCCGACACGACCCGCTCCAGCCAGCCGAGCCGACCGGTGTGGGCGGTCTCGTCGACCCGGTCGAGCAGGAAGCCGTCGATCAGTCTGCCCGAGAATCGCACGCGCACACGCACTCCCGGAGTCGCGACCTCATCCTGCTGTTCATCGATGAGGTAGTCGAACTCACGGTCGAGGTGCGCCAGTCCGAGCATCGGCAGCACTTTGCCGATCGGCTTGCGCGTTGCGGGCACCCGCGACCCGCCGCGGGCGGACACAGTGCTCAGACGATGCGGCAGCTCAGAGTCCGGCCGCAGCGCGGAGCTTCTCGGCGCGGTCCGTGCGCTCCCACGGCAGATCGACGTCGGTCCGTCCGAAGTGGCCGTAGGCCGCGGTCGGCGCGTAGATCGGGCGCAGCAGATCCAGGTCGCGGATGATCGCGAGCGGACGCAGATCGAACTCCTCGGAGATGACCTTCTCGATCACGGTCGGATCGACGCGCTCGGTGCCGAAGGTCTCCACGAACAGGCCGACGGGCGCGGCCTTGCCGATCGCGTAGGCGACCTGAACCTCGATCCGCCCGGCCAGACCGGCGGCGACCGCGTTCTTGGCCACCCACCGCATCGCATAGGCGGCGCTGCGATCCACCTTCGACGGGTCCTTGCCGGAGAAGGCCCCGCCACCGTGGCGGGCCATGCCGCCATAGGTGTCGACGATGATCTTGCGGCCGGTGAGGCCGGCATCACCCATGGGCCCGCCGAGCACGAACTTGCCCGTCGGATTCACCAGCAGCCGCACCTCGGAGGTGTCCAGAGTCGGCAACGCCAACTCGGCGAGGACCGTGTCGACGACCTTGCTGCGGATGTCGGGGGTCAACATGTTGTCCAGATCGATGTCGGCCGCGTGCTGGGTGGACAGGACGACGGTGTCGAGCCGGACCGGCTTGTCCTTGTCGTATTCGATGGTGACCTGGGTTTTGCCGTCGGGCCGCAGGTATGGGAGCACGCCGGATTTACGGACCTCGGTGAGTCGGCGCGAGAGTCGGTGCGCCAGCGCGATGGGCACCGGCATGTACTCGGGCGTCTCGTCGGTCGCATAGCCGAACATCAGGCCCTGGTCGCCGGCTCCCTGGCTGTCGATCTCGTCCTCGGAGATACCGCTGCGGCTTTCGTGGGAGGTGAACACACCACCGGCGATATCCGGCGACTGGGCACCAATGGCGACGTTCACACCGCACGAGGCGCCATCGAAACCCTTGGTCGACGAGTCGTAGCCGATCTCGAGGATCTTGCTGCGCACGATGTCGGGGATGTCGACATAGGCACTCGTGGTGACCTCACCGGCGACATGAACCTGCCCGGTGGTGACCAGGGTCTCCACCGCCACCCGCGCGGTCGGATCCTTGGCCAGCATCGCGTCGAGGATCGAGTCACTGATTGCGTCGCAGATCTTGTCGGGATGCCCCTCGGTGACGGATTCGCTGGTGAACAGGCGTGACGCAGAGGTGGTCATCTGATCCTCTCAGGCTCTTTCCGGGCCCCGTCTCGGGCGCGTGTGCCGACGACGGGTGCCGTCGATTGTCTCTTCTGCCGAGCATTCTCGCAGCCCGGGAATCGCCCGGCTGTGAACGCGTTCCAACCTACACATCGGCTCCGACGGCCGTGCCGTCAGGCCACACCATCTCCTTCGGGCAGCAATGCCCGTACCTCGTCGAGGATTCGGCTCGACATCAACGTCTTGGACCCCAACGGCAGCGCCGTTTCGGTACCGGTGGCCGACAGCAGCCAGCCGGTGTTGTCCTCGGTGCCGAATGCCTTGCCTTCCCCCACCGCGTTCACCACCAACAGATCGCAGCCCTTGCGACGCAACTTGGCGCGCCCGTGATCGAGGACGCCGCCCGTTTCGTCTCCGGTCTCGGCGGCGAAGCCCACAATGACCGTCTCGGCCGGGATACGCCCGGCGGATCGGTCGGTGACGAGCCCGCGCAGGATGTCGGGGTTGGTGGTGAGCTCGATCGGCGCCGGTCCCGCATCGGTCTTCTTGATCTTCGACTCGGTGAACGCGACGGGCCGGAAGTCGGCGACAGCAGCCGCCATGATCACCACATCGGCCTCGGCAGCGCGTTTGGTCATCTCGTCGGCCAGTTGCTGCGCACTGGCCACACGGACGATGTCGACACCGGCCGGATCACCGGGGTCGGCCGTCGACCCCGCGACGACGGTGACGGTGGCGCCGCGTTGGGCTGCGGCACGCGCCAACGCGAAACCCTGCTTACCCGAACTGTGGTTGCCCAGGTAGCGCACCGGGTCGAGCGGCTCGCGGGTACCTCCGGCGCTGATCACCACCCGCACCCCGGCGAGGTCGTAGGGCAACGCGTCGGGACGGTCGAGCAGGAGTTCGCCGATCATCGCGATCTCCTGCGGATCGGGCAGCCGTCCACGACCACTGTCGGTACCGGTGAGCCGGCCCGACGCCGGTGTCATCACCGTGTTGCCGTGGGCGCGCAGGGTGGCGACATTGGCCTGGGTGGCCGGGTGCTCCCACATCTCGGTGTGCATCGCGGGCACGAACAGGACCGGACAGCGCACCGTGAGCAGTGAGGCCGTCAACAGGTCGTCGGCACGCCCCGACGCGGCGCGGGCCATCAGGTCGGCGGTGGCGGGTGCCACGATCACCAATTCGGCGCCCTGCCCGAGGCGGACATGGGCGACCTGGTCGACATCGTCGAAGACGTCGGTGGAGACCGGGTTACCCGACAGGGCCTCGAAGGTCGCCGCGCCGACGAACTTCAGCGCGGATTCGGTCGGCACGACGCGCACGTCGTGACCGGCCTCGGTGAAGTGCCGGATCACCGAGCAGACCTTGTAGGCGGCGATACCGCCGCCTACGCCGATGAGGACCCGACGGTGATTGCCGGGAGTGCTGGTGTGCGCCGTTGCCATCCCCGCGCCCGAGGCTCTTATTCGCCTTCGGTGTGCTCGAGGAGATCGGAGTGGATCTCCCGCATCGCGATCGACAGCGGCTTCTCCTGCAGACCTGGCTCGACCAGCGGACCGACGTACTCCAGGATGCCGTCGCCGAGCTGGTTGTAGTAGTCGTTGATCTGCCGGGCACGCTTGGCCGCGTAGATCACCAGTGCGTACTTCGACGACGCGCGCTCGAGCAGCTCGTCGATGGGCGGGTTGGTGATGCCCAGCGGGGTGTCATAGGCCGGGGCGTCGGCAACTTCGGTCAGGTCGAAATTGGTGGGGGTGCTCACGCAAACTCCTGCATCACTGTGTGCTCTGGTGGCGCCGGCCTGCCGGGTTCGACAGGTGTCGGCGATGGAAACGTCTTCACGTCGACTGTCGGGTGGACGACGGCGCCGGGCTCGACCCATCGACTCGTGACGGATCAGTTGTTGAATCGTCGGACCCGACCAGCAAGGATACCAACTCCGAGGCCACCTGGTCGACTTCGTGGTTCACCAGGACGTGATCGAACTCGTCCTGGGCGGCCATCTCGACCCGCGCGGTCTCCAACCGGCGCGCCACGGCGTCGGCCGATTCGGTCCCGCGTGCGGTCAACCGGGCAACCAGGTCGTCCCACGTCGGCGGCGCCAGGAACACACCGGTCGCCTCCGGAATCCGCCGCAACACATTGCGCGCCCCGACGAGGTCGACCTCCACCAACACGGGCACGCCACGCTCCATCGCCTCGATGACCGGCCGGCGCGGCGTACCCGAGCGCTGCAGTCCGCCGTGGATCTCCGCCCACTCCAGCAGCTCATCGTCGTCGATCATCCGGTCGAACTCGGCGCGGTCGACGAAATGGTAGTCACGTCCGGCTGTTTCTCCGGGGCGCGGTGCCCGGGTGGTGGCCGAGACACTGAAGAACAGTTCCGGTAGTAGCTGACGTACCCGGGAGACCACGGTCGACTTCCCCACGGCCGAGGGGCCGACCAGTACAACCAGTCGGCCCCTCGGGGGCGTGGATTGCGGCTCTCCCGGTGTCGGGCGGCTCACCGCCGAACCTGTGCCGTCATCACACTCGTCTCGTTCACTCGGTCAGGAGCTGAACTTCTCGAGCAGCGCCTTGCGCTGACGATCGCCGAGGCCACGCAGGCGGCGGGTCGGGGCGATCTCGAGCTCGGTCATGATCTCCTGTGCTTTGACCTTGCCCACCTTGGGCAGTGCCTCCAGCAGCGCCGAGACCTTCATCTTGCCCAGGATCTCGTCGTTCTCGGCATCCTTGAGCACCTGCTCGAGGTTGGTGCCGCCGCGCTTCAAGCGCTCCTTGAGCTCGGCGCGGGCCCGCCGAGCGGCAGCTGCCTTCTCCAACGCGGCAGCGCGCTGCTCGTCTGTCAACTGCGGAAGGGCCACGGGTTCCTCCGTCTTTCTAGTCTTCGATTGGACTGTCATCAGTCGCGTGTTGCTCCTGATGGCGGTTGGTCGCCCACGCGACCATGGCGGTCGCCATGAGCGGGCCTGCCATCGCCGCGCAATGGTGCGGCGAAAGCGACCGTACCCACGTGAGCAGGCATTTGCGAGTGCCACCCCCTGCGCAACCGTCGGAACGGCATGCTGTAGCGCCACTGCCCCACGAACCTAACGTATGACGCCGACACGGCACCCGGGCAAGCCCCTGACTACGCACTTTGCCTCGAAACCGCAGGTCAGGGCGTCACGGGCACGAGGAACGCTCACGTCGCCGCAATCGAACCGCAAATTGGCCCCCTGCCTGCGGTGATACCTGTGTGACGAGAGTGACGATCGCGGATTTCCTGCTTTCGGTGTCGCGGTCGCGCGTGTCGCGGCGAGATCGATCGGGTCGCGACCATGTCGGCTCGCCGCAGGGCTGTCAGCCCAGGGCGGTCTCCACCGCGTCCCGGGTGTGACAGAACGCGTCGCGCAAGGCGTCGACATCGGGTCCCGAACGCAAAACACCGCGGCTGCTCGCGGGAACCAGCCAGCGGGTGTCGGCGCCGGCGAAGACCTCCGGCAGGTCCCCGGGGGTGGCGCCCTGGGCGCCCAGCCCAGGCGCGAGGATCGGTCCGTGCAGCCCGGACAGATCTAGTCCGTGCGCCCTGGTGGCGCCGACGACGAGCCCTACCGATCCGCTGCCGTCCGTGTTCTCGGCGGCGGCCGCATCGACGACGGTCTGCCCCACCGCGCGGCCACCTGCGTCGGCGAGCTGGATTTCGGCGCCATCCGGATTGGAGGTGCGCGCCAGCACGAAGGCACACCGCTGCGCGGCACTCGCCGCGTCCAGGGCGGGTCTCAGCGCCCCGAAACCCAGATACGGCGAGACTGTCACGGCGTCGGCACACAGCGGCGAGCGGTCCTCGAGCCAGGCGTCGGCGTAGGCGGCCATGGTGGTCCCGATGTCGCCACGCTTGGCGTCGGCCAACACCAGCGCACCGGCTTCTCGACAGTCCCGGATCACTCGTTCGAGCACCGTGAAACCGGCCGCCCCGAACACCTCGAAGAACGCGACCTGAGGTTTGACGACCGCAGCCACCGGCGCGAGCGCTGCCACGCAGATATCGGCGAATCGCTCGAGCCCGGTGGCAGAGACCGGCAGTCCCCACTGCTCGAGCAGCTCGGTGTGCGGATCGATCCCGGCGCACAGCCGTCCGCGCTGCTCGACCGCCGCGCGATGGCGCGACGCATAGCCGTGGGGTGCCGACGTGGTCATCGGTTCACCAGCACCGCGTGCCGTCGTTGCAGCGACTGCACGCCCATCTGACCGTTGATCGCGGCCTCGATGCCCTGCACCGCGGCGCTCGCGCCCTGCACCGTGGTGATGCAGGGGATGTTCACCGAGACCGCGGCACTTCGGATCTCATAGCCGTCCACCCGCGGACCGGAGTTGCCGTAAGGGGTGTTGATCACCATCGCGACCTCACCGGCCCGGATGATGTCGACGATGGTCTGCACATCGTCGGCGGCCTCGTAGTGTTTGCGGACGGTTCGGCACTCGATTCCGTTGCGCCGCAGGACGTCTGCGGTGCCCTCGGTGGCCAGGATGTCGAAGCCGAGATCGGCCAGGTGTTTCACCGGGAAGATGAGCGCCCGCTTGTCCTTGTTGGCCACCGAGACAAAGATCGCACCACCGGTGGGCAGCGATCCGTAGGCGGCGGTCTGCGATTTGGCGAACGCCTGACCGAAGTCGGCGTCGATGCCCATCACCTCGCCGGTCGATTTCATCTCGGGGCTCAGCAGCGAGTCGACCCCGCTGCCGTCGTGGCGGCGGAACCGGTTGAACGGCAGCACCGCCTCCTTGACCGATATCGGCGCGTGCACGGGCGCCTCGCCCCCGTCGCCGGTGGCGGGTAGCACCCGCTGGGTGCGGAGTTCGGCGATCGTCTCCCCCATCATCACCCGCGCGCATGCCTTGGCCAGCGGCACGGCAGTGGCCTTGGACACGAACGGCACTGTGCGACTCGCCCGGGGATTGGCCTCGAGCACATAGAGGATGTCGTCTTTGAGTGCGTACTGCACGTTGAGCAGCCCGCGCACCCCGATGCCCTTGGCCAGCGCCTCGGTGGAGGCCCGGACCATGGCCAGATCGGACCGACCGAGGGTCACCGGCGGCAGCGCACACGCCGAGTCACCGGAGTGGATGCCGGCCTCCTCGATGTGTTCCATCACGCCACCGATGTAGACCTCGTTGCCGTCACACAACGCGTCGACGTCGATCTCGACCGCGTCCTCGAGGAAGCGGTCGACGAGCACCGGATGGTCCTCGGTCAACTCGGTGGCACGGGAGATGTAGTCCTCCAGGGACTTCTCGTCGTAGACGATCTCCATGCCGCGCCCGCCGAGTACGTAGGAGGGCCGGACCAACACCGGGTAGCCGATCCGCGCCGCCGTGGCGCGGGCCTCGTCGAAGCTGGTGGCGGTGCCGAAGGCCGGCGCGGGCAGGCCGGCGGCGGTGAGTACCTTGCCGAACTCGCCACGGTCCTCGGCGAGGTCGATCGCCTCCGGGCTGGTGCCGACGATCGGGACGCCCGCGGCCGCGAGCCGGTGGGCAAGTCCCAGCGGCGTCTGTCCGCCGAGTTGGACGATCACGCCGGCCACGGTGCCCGATTCGGACTCGGCCCGATACACCTCGAGGACGTCCTCGAAGGTCAGCGGCTCGAAGTAGAGTCGGTCGGCGGTGTCGTAGTCGGTGGACACCGTCTCCGGATTGCAGTTGACCATGACCGTCTCGTAGCCCGCCTCCGACAGGGTCAGCGCGGCATGTACACACGAATAGTCGAACTCGATGCCCTGACCGATGCGGTTGGGACCCGAACCGAGGATCAACACTTTGGGCCGGTCCGGCTGGGGTGCAACCTCACTCGTGGCAGACGGGTCGAGCTCGTAGGTCGAGTAGTGATAGGGCGTTTTCGCCTCGAACTCCGCCGCACACGTGTCGACCGTCTTGTAGACCGGATGCACACCCAGCCCCAGGCGATGGCTCCGCACCGCCGACTCGTCGGCGAAATCCCTTCGCAGCGCGGCGATCTGCCGATCCGAGAAGCCGGTGCTCTTGGCCTGGCGCAGCAAGGATTCGTCGAGGGTGTCGGCATCACGGATGTCGGCACCGAGTGCGGCGATGCCGCCGATCTCGGCGAGGAACCACGGGTCGATGGCGGTCGCCTCATACAGCTGTTCGACACTCGCACCGGCCTCGAAGGCCAGCATCAGCCCGTAGAGTCGCCCGTCCCTGGGTGTTTTGAGCGACTCCAGCAGGGCGTCGAGGTCCAGGGTGGCCGGGTCGGGGCGATTGGGCTCGGTCCAGAAGCCGGCGGCCTTGGTCTCCAACGACCGCATCACCTTGCCGAGTGACTCGGCAAAGCTGCGGCCCAGGCTCATCGCCTCGCCCACCGACTTCATCGTGGTGGTGAGCGTGTCGTCGGCGCCGGGGAACTTCTCGAAGGCGAACCGCGGCGCCTTGACCACGACATAGTCGAGAGTCGGCTCGAAGCAGGCCGGGGTCTCCTTGGTGATGTCGTTGACGATCTCGTCGAGGCTGTAGCCGATGGCGAGTTTTGCCGCGATCTTGGCGATCGGGAAACCGGTCGCCTTGGATGCCAGCGCCGACGACCGCGACACGCGTGGGTTCATCTCGATGACGACCAGCCGTCCGTCGCGGGGGTCCTGCGCGAACTGGATGTTGCAGCCACCGGTGTCCACGCCGACCTCACGCAGGATCGCGATCGAGAGGTCCCGCATGATCTGGTATTCGCGGTCGGTCAGCGTCATCGCCGGTGCGACGGTCACCGAGTCACCGGTGTGCACACCGACCGGGTCCACGTTCTCGATCGAGCAGACCACCACGACATTGTCGCGGTTGTCGCGCATCAACTCGAGTTCGTATTCCTTCCACCCGAGGATCGACTCCTCGATGAGGACATTCGCGGTGGGTGAGGCCGCGAGGCCGCCGCCGGCGATCCGCTCGAGATCGTTGCGGTCATAGGCCATACCGGAGCCGAGTCCGCCCATGGTGAACGACGGCCGCACCACCACCGGGTAACCGAGATCCTCGACCGTGGCGTACACCTCGTCCATGGTGTGACAGACGCGTGACCGTGCGCTCTCGCCGCCGACCTGGGCGACGATGTCCTTGAACATCTGGCGGTCCTCGCCGCGCTGGATGGCGTCGAAGTCGGCGCCGATCAGTTCGATGCCGTACTTCTCCAACGACCCGCGGTCGTGCAGTGCGACAGCGGTGTTCAGCGCGGTCTGACCACCGAGGGTGGCCAGCACCGCGTCGATCGGATGCCCGGCGTCGCGTTCGGCCTCGATCACCTTCTCGACATATTCGGCGGTGATCGGTTCGATGTAGGTGGCGTCGGCGAACTCCGGGTCGGTCATGATGGTCGCCGGGTTGGAGTTCACCAGACTGACCCGCAGCCCCTCGGCCTTGAGCACGCGGCAGGCCTGGGTACCGGAGTAGTCGAACTCGCACGCCTGACCGATGACGATCGGTCCGGAGCCGATGACGAGTACGTGGGAGATGTCTTCGCGGCGTGGCATCAGGCGCTCGTTCCTCGTGCACGGTCACCCTCGAGGAGGGTGACGAATTTGTCGAACAGGTAGGCGGCGTCGTGCGGCCCGGCCGCCGCCTCCGGGTGGTACTGAACCGAGAATGCTTGTCCGGACAGGAGTTCCACACCTTCGACGGTGCCGTCGTTGGCGCAGACGTGGCTCACCCGGGCGCGCCCGAAGTCGGTGTCGAATTCCTCGCCGGCCTCACCTTCGAGGGCGAACCCGTGATTCTGCGCGGTTATCGACACCGTGCCCGTGGCATGGTCGATGACCGGAATGTTGATACCCCGGTGGCCGAACTTCATCTTGTAGGTGCTACGCCCCAGGGCGCGTCCGAGGATCTGGTTGCCGAAGCAGATGCCGAACAGCGGCAGGCCCTCCCCCAGGACGCCTCGGGTGAGCTCGACTGCGGTGTCCGCGGTGGCCGGGTCCCCCGGCCCGTTGGACAGGAACACCCCGTCCGGGTTGAGCGCGGTGACCGCATCGATCCCCGAGTTCGCCGGCAGGACGTGCACCCGCACGCCCCGCTGCGCGAACATCCGGGGGGTGTTCGTCTTGATCCCCAGATCGATGGCGGCGACGGTGAACCGAGCCTGGCCGTCGGCCGACTCGGGGCTCACCTCGTATGCCGCCGCGGTGGTCACCTCGCCGGCGAGGTCGGCACCGGTCATCGGCGGTTGATTGCGCACCCGTGCGACGAGCTCGTCGTCGGAGGCCAGTGCGGGCCCAGAGAACACCCCGGCCCGCATCGACCCGTGGTCGCGCAGGATGCGCACGACGGTGCGGGTGTCGATGCCGGCGATTCCCACCACCTGCTGGCGACGCAGCTCGTCCTCCAGGGAGGTGGTCGCGCGCCAGTTCGACACCCGTCGGGTGGGGTTGCGGATCACGTAGCCGGCCACCCAGATCTTGCCGGAATCGCCGGTGGCCGAATCGCTGCCGGCGCTGCCGGTGCTCTCCCCGTCCTCGTCGTTCCACCCGGTGTTGCCGATCTGCGGCGCCGTGGCGACCACGATCTGCCGGTGATAGCTCGGATCGGTGAGGGTCTCCTGGTAGCCCGTCATCGCGGTGCAGAACACCGCCTCACCCAGGGTCTCGCCGACGGCGCCGTAAGGCAGCCCGCGGAACACCTGTCCGTTCTCCAGCACGAGAACTGCTGTGCTCATTGATCATTCCCCTGTTCGGCTTGGTCTGACCCGGTCTGATCGGGGGCGCCCGCAGCATCGGCGAACTCACTCACCCACCCCGGGTAGATGGTCTTGTCATCGGCCCGGACACCGGAGTCGACCTCGGTCCCGCTGGGCAACAGCCACCGGATCACCAGCACACCGTCGGCGGTCATCACCTTGCCGGCCAGCCCTCGTTCGGTGCGGACGGCGGTGATCGACTCGCGCGGAATCCAGATCTCGGAGGCCCCTTGCCGATCGACCAGGATTCCCTGCGGGTACGCCGAGATCGATGCGGCCGCACGGTCGCCGAAGTCTCCGACGGCGACGCGGTCCTGCCAACTCGGCGCGAGGGTGCTGCCCACATACAGGCCGGTGTCCGGACCGCGGAGCGGGGCGGGCAGATCGGCCGGCACCGGCGGCGGTGTGCCGATCGCCTCGGCCTGCCGCCGACCACGATTGCGCCAGCCGCGCAGGGCCAGGGCCACCAGGCCCAGCCACACCACGATCACGACGACGACCACCACGACCTCGAGACCGCTCACCGGGTGACCTCGCCGTCACGCGCGGTCACCACACCGCGCAACACTGTCGCGGTGACCGTCGCGGGCATGGTCATCGCCGCATACGGCGTGTTGCGCGACAGACTCGCGAGTTCGTCCGGGCGTACCACCCAGGAACGGTCCGGATCGACAAGGGTGAGCGATCCGGGCTCTCCGACCTCGATCGGGCGGCCCTGATCGGCGAGCCCGACGATCTGCGCCGGGCGTTCGCTCATCACCCGAGCAACCCCGCGCCAGTCGAGCAGACCGGGGTTCACCATGGTGTCGACGACGATCGGCAGCGCGGTCTCCAGACCCAGCATGCCGGGACGGGCCTGGGCGAACTCGCAGGCCTTCTCCTGTGCGGCATGCGGCGCGTGATCGGTGGCCACACAGTCGATCACGCCGTCGGCCAGGGCGCGGCGGAGTGCGTCGTTGTCGCGGGTCTCGCGCAGCGGCGGGTTCACCTTGTTCACCGGGTCGTAGGTGGCCAGTCGGGAATCGTCGAGCAACAGGTGATGTGGGGTGACCTCCGCGCTGATCGCGATGCCCTGCTCCCGTGCCCACCGGAGCAGTTCGACAGTGCCTTCGGTCGAGGCATGGCAGATGTGCACCCGGGTCCCGGCATCGCGGGCGAGCAGTGCGTCGCGGATGACGATGGACTCCTCGGCGGCGCGCGGCCATCCCGTCAGACCCAGCCGGGCGGCCGTTGGACCTTCGTGCGCGACCGCGCCCACGGTGAGCCTCGGCTCCTCGGCGTGCTGCGCGATCAGGACATCGAGGCTCTTCGCGTACTCCAACGCGCGGCGCATCAGCAGCGGGTCATCGACGCACTTACCGTCGTCGCTGAACATACGCACCCCGGCCGCTCCGGCGGCCATCATGCCCATCTCGGCGAGCTGCTTGCCGGCGAGGCCGACCGTGACCGCCCCCACCGGATGCACATCCACGAGGCCGATGTCGCGGCCGGTGCGCCAAACGTTGTCGGTGATCGTGGAGTTGTCGGCGACGGGGTCGGTGTTGGCCATGGCGAACACCGCGGTGTAGCCGCCGAGCGCGGCGGCGGCCGAGCCCGTGCGGATGGTCTCGGTGTCTTCGCGGCCCGGCTCACGCAGATGGGTGTGCAGGTCGACAAAACCCGGGAGCAGGATCGCGCCCCCACCGTCGATCCGGTCGGCGGCGTCGGGTGTGGACAGGTCGGCGCCGATCTGCGCGATCGAACCGTCCACGACCAGTACGTCGACCGGGTCGCCCTCGCCGTAGGGACGGACGTCGGCGATCAGTACCGATCCGGTTGCCGGGATGCTCATTGCGCCGTCTCCACTGACTGCGATCTCCTCATCACTCAAGTTCCTGGGTTCTCCGTGCCGACGAGCAGTCGGAACAGCACCGCCATCCGCACATGCACGCCGTTGCGCACCTGCTCCAGCACGGTCGCCCGCGGCGAGTCGGCCACCGAATAGCCGATCTCCATACCGCGCAACATCGGCCCGGGGTGCAGCACCACCGCGTGGTCGTCGAGCAGAGCCAGACGTCGGTCGTTGAGTCCGTAGCGGACGGAGTACTCGCGTGAACTCGGGAAGAACCCGCCGTTCATCCGCTCCGCCTGGACGCGCAGCATCATCACTGCGTCGAGCGTGGGTAGTTCACCATCGAGGTGGTGTGACACCGTCACCGGCCACTGATCGACACCGACGGGCAGCAGCGTCTGCGGTGCGATCAACACCACCTCGGCACCCAGGGTGGCCAGCAGGTGCGCGTTGGAACGAGCCACCCGCGAATGTAAGACGTCGCCGACGATGCCGATCCGACGGCCGTCGAGCGAACCGAGTCGCTGCCGCAACGTCAGGGCATCGAGCAGGGCCTGCGTCGGGTGTTCATGGGTGCCGTCGCCGGCGTTGATCACTGCCGGTCCCGCACCGTCCTCATCGGCGGTCCACGCCGCGATCTGATGGGCCGCGCCCGACGCGGGATGTCGCACGATCAGCGCATCGGCGCCCGCAGCATGCAGGGTCTTGACCGTGTCGCGCAGCGACTCACCCTTGCCGGCCGAACTGCTCGAGGCGCTCACGTTGATGACGTCGGCGCTCATCCACTTTCCGGCCACCTCGAACGACACCCGGGTACGCGTGGAGTTCTCGTAGAACACCGTCATCACGGTGCGACCCCGCAGGGTCGGGAGCTTACGCACCTCACGTCCGGTGAGGGCCTGTTCGAATCGCTCGGCCTCGTCGAGCAATTCGGTCGCTTCGTCGCGCGACAGATCCTGCGTGGTCAGCAGGTGACGCATCAGATCCCACCCCCGGTGTGCGGGGTCGGCTGCGACCCTGCTGCGCTCAGCACGACCTCGTCGACACCGTCGTGCTCCTCGAGATGCACGGACACGTTCTCGTCGCGGGAGGTGGGGATGTTCTTGCCGACGTAGTCGGCGCGCAGCGGCAACTCACGATGCCCTCGGTCGACGAGCACCGCGAGCTGTACCGCGGCCGGACGTCCGAGATCACGCAACGCGTCCAAAGCGGCGCGGACGGTACGACCGGAATAGAGCACGTCGTCGACCAGGATCACGATGGCGTTGTCCACCCCGCCGGCCGGGACGACGGTCCGTTCGAGCGGTCGATGCGGTTTGGCGCGCAGATCGTCGCGGTAGAGCGTGATGTCGAGGTAACCGACCGGGACGTCGGTGCCGGCGAACTCATTGATCCGGGCGGCCAGCCGAGAGGCGAGATAGGTGCCGCGGGTGGGAATCCCGATGATGACGACATGTGGGCTGCTGGATGAGTCGAGCGCCGTCTTCTCGATGATCTCGTGCGCGACCCGGGCGATTGTGCGCGAGACATCGGAATCGTCGAGCAGAACCCGGCCGGGGGGCCGGGAACCATCGGTTGGTGGTGCACCGTCTGTCGACATGACCAAGCCGACCTCCTTCTCCGCCTCGCGGGACGGATCGTTAAAGGATGTCTGTCCCGAAGGACTCTACACCGGCCCACCTCGCACGAACGAGGCAACGCGATGTGGGCTTCGTCAATATGTCGCCGAGCCTGCAGGCAACCGAGGCTCAGTCCCGGCGGGGCGGCTCCTCGGCCGCGGCGGCCGCGCGCACCTGAGGCGCAAGGTCGGCGATCTGGGCCAGCACCCCGTTGACGAACGCGGGCGAGTCATCGGTGGACAGCTCCTTGGCCAATTCCACCGCCTCGTCGACGATCACAATCGGGTCGACGTCGGTCGCGTGGAACAACTCCCATGTCGCCAGGCGCAATATGGCCCTATCGACCGCCGGTAGCCGCTGCAGGGTCCAGCCCTTCAGGTGTGAGGAGACCACCGCGTCCACCTGCGGCAGATCGGCGGCCAACCCGTCGATGACGGTGGCGGTGTAGTCGTGGATCGTCCCCACGCTCTCGTCCTCGCGCACATACTCGCGGCGTTCTGCCACGAGTTGTGTCGCGCTGACCTTCTTGGCCTCCGCCTCGAACAGCAGGTCGACTGCGCGGCGGCGGGCCTTGTGTCGGGTACCGGGTTGTTTCACGGGTCGGACGGCTCAGGCGTTGACGCGACCGAGGTAGCTGCCGTCGCGCGAGTCGACCTTCAGCTTGTCGCCGGTGTTGATGAACAGGGGCACCTGGATCTCGGCACCGGTCTCCATGGTCGCGGGCTTGGTGCCGCCGGTGGAACGATCGCCCTGCAGGCCCGGATCGGTCTGCTGCACGAGCAGCTCGACGGTGACCGGCAGTTCCACGAACAGCGGGTTGCCCTCGTGCACGGACACCTGAACGGTCATGTTCTCGAGCAGGAAACGCGCGGAATCGCCCATCGTGGCCGGCGAGATCGAGATCTGCTCGAAATCCTGGGCGTCCATGAACACGAAGTCGGTGCCGTCGTTGTACAAGTAGGTCATGTCCCGGCGATCGACGGTCGCGGTCTCCACCTTCACGCCGGCGTTGAATGTCTTGTCGACGATCTTGCCCGACATCACGTTCTTGATCTTGGTGCGCACGAAAGCCGGCCCCTTGCCGGGCTTGACGTGCTGGAACTCCTGGATCTGCCAAAGCTGATCGTCCATGCGGAGTACGAGGCCGTTCTTGAAGTCGGCGGTGGTCGCCATGCGGTGTTCTTCCCTTGCAGTCGTCGATGAATGACCGTCAGATGACGGTGAACGTCTTGTCGGTGGCGGTCAGCAGTTCCGGTGCATCGTCGGTGACGACCAACGTGTCCTCGATCCTGACGCCACCTCGGCCGGGGAGGTAGACGCCGGGCTCCACGGTCACCGCCGCGCCGCATGGCAGTGTACCCGTCGCCAGCGCGCCGATTCCCGGCGCTTCGTGGATCTGCAGTCCGACGCCATGACCGAGCCCGTGCACGTAGTGCTCGGCGTGCCCCGCATCGGCGATCACCGACCGCGCCGCGGCATCGACATCGCGCAGGTCGGCGTCCGGCCGTAACGCCGCACGACCGGCGGCCTGTGCGCGTGCGACCAGGTCGTAGATCTCGCGTTGCCAGTCGGAGGCGCGTCCGAGCACGTAGGTGCGCGTCATGTCCGAGTGGTAGCCACCGACCACCGCGCCGAAGTCGATCTTGACGAAGTCGCCGTCGGCGAGCACGTCCTGGGTCGGTCGATGGTGCGGGACCGCCGAGTTCGGCCCGGCCGCGACGATGGTCTCGAACGCGATGTCATCGGCGCCGAGTGCGTACATCTCCCACTCGAGAGACCGGGCCACCTCGCGTTCGGTGGCACCCACGTGGATCACACCCCGTTCGATGATGGTCGCCAACGCCTTGTCGCCGATGGTGCAGGCCGCCCGCAGCAGCTCGATCTCGCCGGCGTCCTTGACGATGCGCAGTCGCTGCACCGCTCCGGTGTGCGCGACCAACTCCGGCACCACCCCGTTGTCGTCGTCGAGCGCGTCGACCAGGGCGTCGTGGGCCGCGACCGTGACCGCGTCGGCTTCGAACCCGACGGTGGCAGCGCCTGCGGCGCGTGCCCGGCGGGCGAGTTCGGTGAGACAGTCGCGGGCGATGATCGCCTCGAGATCACCGGACTGCTCGGCCACCTGGGTGCGGTAGCGGCCGTCGGTAGAGATCCGGTCGGCCTCGGGCGAGGCACCGATGAGCAGTGCGGCGTTGGAGCCGGTGAACCCGGTCAGGTAGCGGACATTGATCAGATCGCTGACCACGAACGCATCCACCGGACGGTCCGATCCGGCGAGTTGGTCGCGAAAGCGGTCGCGGCGGGCCCGATAGTCGCTGGTCATGGCTGTGGCGGACATCCCTTCACGCTACCGCGCGCCACTCGCGGTCCCGGTGGGACCGCCGCGCCCACGCCCGTTGGACGGGATGTGTTTTCGAACACGTTCCACATTGCGTACCCTGTCCGCTATGTCTTCGTGGTTGCCGCGCGGTCTGGTGATGACCGCCGTACACGTCATAGCCCGTGTGCTTCTCGGTGTGGCGGTGGTCAATGCACCGCTGCACACCACCGTGTGGAAGACCATCGCCATCGCAGCCGTGGTGCTCGTCGCGCTGGTGTGGGGCGGGTTCGACGGTGTCGCCGACGCGCGCGCCAACCCGGACCCCGACGACTACGCGGACCTGACCGTGCGGTGGCTGCAGGCGGGCCTGCTCGCCGGTGTCGCGTCGGGCGTGATCGGGTGGTTCCTCGGTCGGTTCGTGTTCGCCGGTATCGGCGAGGCCAGCCTGTTCATCGAGGTGATCGCCGGCGGGTCGTTCACCGCACTACTGGTGTTCGTACCGGCCTTCATGGGTGCGGCGGTCGGCCGCTGGCTCGTCCGTCGCGACCAGCGCAAGACCGCGGCCGACGACGACTGGTCGGTTCACCCGGATCGCGATCCGGAGCACGCGGCGAGCTGAGCCATCAGCACGCTCGGGGCCACCCCGCCCTGAGGAAACAAGGCGTCAGAGCAGGACGCCGCCGGATGCCGGGGCCTCACCGGCGATCGCAGAGTACGCCGCGGCGATGAGGCCCGGGTCGGGTCCTTCGAGCCGGCCCGGTTTGGCGAGACCGTCGAGGACGACGAAGCGCAACACCCCCGAACGGTTCTTCTTGTCTCCCGACATGGTCTCCAGCAGGTCCGGCAGCGCGTCCGGATCGTAGGTCGTCGGCAGACCCACCAGATCCAGCACCGACCGGTGACGGTCGGCGGTCTCGTCGTCGAGACGGCCGGCGAGCCGGGCGAGCTCGGCGGCGAACACCAGACCCACCGACACCGCGGCGCCGTGGCGCCAGCGATAACGCTCGCGACGCTCGATGGCATGACCCAGGGTGTGTCCGTAGTTGAGGATCTCGCGCAGCGACGACTCCTTCAGATCGGCAGAGACGACGTCGGCCTTCACCTGCACCGAGCGTCGGATCAGCTCGGGCAGTACCGGACCACTGGTGTCGACGGCGGCACCGGGGTCGGCCTCGATGAGGTCGAGGATCACCGGGTCGGCGATGAAGCCGGTCTTGATGACCTCGGCGAGGCCGGCGACCACCTCATTGTGCGGGACGGTCTCCAGGGTTGCGGTGTCGATCAACACCGCGTCGGGCTCGTGGAACGAACCCACCAGGTTCTTGCCGGCATCGGTGTTGATGCCGGTCTTACCGCCCACCGCCGCATCGACCATCGCCAGCAGAGTTGTCGGGATGTGGATCACGCCGATGCCGCGCATCCAGGTGGCCGCGACGAAACCGGCCAGATCGGTGGCCGCTCCCCCACCCAGGCTGATCACCTTGTCGTTGCGTTTGAGGCCGATCCGTCCGAAGACATCCCAGCAGAACGCCGCCACCGACAGGTCTTTGCCCGCTTCCGCGTCCGGGATCTCCACCCGGTGGGCGTCGAATCCTTTGTCCGCCAGGAAAGCCCGGACCTGTTCGGCGGTCTGGGCCAACGTGGGCTGATACAGGATCGCGATCCGGTCGGCTCCGGTGGCGGCGAGGCCGACGTCGTCGAGCAGGCCGCGGCCGATGATCACGTCATAGGGTGATCCGGCGTTGACGGTGATCGCCGTCGGTTCGGTCGTGTGGTCCCCACTCATGAAGTCACGGCCTTTCTCCCACTCTCTCGCCCGTCAGGGCGTGGGCCAGTCGGGTCAGGATGGCATCGGCCACCGTATCGGGCTCACCGGCGCCCGCGTCGACGACGAACACCGACGCACGTACATAGGTGTCGTCGCGCGCGGCGAGCAGCTCGGCGTAGCGCGCGTGCGGATCGTCTCCGGCGATCAGCGGCCGATCGCTGTCGGCGACCCGGGCGAAGCCCGCATCGGCATCGATGCGCAAATAGATCACCCGGTGACCTGCGAGCGCGGACTCGACCGCAGGGGTCATCACGGCCCCGCCGCCGAGGGCCACCACGCCGCGATGGGTGCGCAACACGTCGAGCACCACGTCGCGTTCGATCTCGCGGAAATGTTGGGGCCCGTCGGAGGTGAAGATGTCCGGGATGCTGCGGCCGGTGGTGCGAACGATCTCGGAGTCGGTGTCGACGAAATCGACTCCCAGCCGGTCGGCGAGGATACGACCCACCGTCGACTTACCGGCCCCCATGAATCCGATCAGGACGGCCGACGGCCCGCGGTCGGTGAACTCTCCGGTCATGAACGTGGGAACCGGGCGTCGACGCGTTTGCGGTAGGCGGCAACGTTGTCGGCGGTCTCGGCGACCGAGTCGCCACCGAACTTCTCCAGCGCCGCCTGGGCCAGGACGAGGGCGACCATCGCCTCGGCGACCACGCCGGCGGCGGGGACCGCGCACACATCGGAGCGCTGATGGATGGCGACCGCCTCGTCTCCGGTCGCCATGTCAACGGTGGCCAGCGCGCGCGGCACCGTCGAGATGGGCTTCATCGCGACCCGGACACGCAGGTCCTCGCCGTTGGTCATCCCGCCTTCGAGGCCACCGGCACGGTTCGTCGAGCGAAGCACACCGTCCGGTCCCGGCACCATCTCGTCGTGGGCCTGACTGCCGCGCCGCCGGGCGGTGGTGAACCCGTCGCCGACCTCGACCCCCTTGATCGCCTGGATGCCCATCAACGCACCGGCCAGTCGTGCATCCAGTCGCGTCTCGCCGCTTACATGCGAGCCCAGGCCGACCGGCACATCCGTGGCGACCACCTCGACCACACCACCGAGGGTGTCGCCGTCCTTCTTGGCCGCCTCGATCTCGGCGATCATCCGATCCGCGGATGCGGAATCGAAGGCACGTACCGGACTCTCGTCGATGGCGGTGAGGTCGCTGTGACGCGGCGCCGGACCGTCGTAGGGTTCACTGGCGCCGATCGAGATGACGTGCGAGAGCACCTCGATACCCAGGACCTGCCGCAGAAAGTTGCGAGCCACGGTCCCGGCGGCGACGCGGGCGGCGGTCTCGCGCGCGCTCGCCCGCTCCAACACGGGCCGAGCGTCGTCGAACCCGTACTTGAGCATCCCGGAGTAATCGGCATGGCCGGGGCGCGGCCTGGTCAGCGGCGCATTGCGCGCGCTGCCCTCCAGCTCGGCCGGATCCACCGGGTCGGCGGCCATCACCGTCTCCCATTTGGGCCACTCGGTGTTACCGATCTCGACGGCCACCGGGCCGCCCATGGTGCGGCCGTGTCGGAGTCCACCGACGATGGTGATCTTGTCCGCCTCGAATTTCATCCGGGCGCCACGGCCGTAACCGAGCCGGCGGCGGGCGAGTTGTTCGGCGATGTCGGTCGAGGTGACCTCGACACCGGCCACCATGCCTTCGATCAGGGCTACCAGGGCCGGGCCATGCGATTCTCCGGCAGTCATCCAGCGCAACACAGTGCTCAATTGTTCCATGCGACCATCGACCTGCGGTGCGCGCATCCCACCCGCACGAGTGCGGTGCCCTCAGCCGAGGCCCAGCCCGATGACGGCGGCGGCCACGAGCGCCGGAGCGTGCGGCCGCGGACCACCCGAGCGCACCCACAAATGATCGAGACCCCCGAGTGTCGCGGCGAGGAGCACCACCAGCAAGGCGAGGGTCGGATCGGCGGCCAGCCCGCCGATGACGAAGGCCAACTTGATGTCACCACCGCCGCCGTGACCCACGAGCGCCGCGATCAGATACGGGACCGCGGCGAGTGTCGCTGCGGCCGCCACCGTCGGATCCGTGGGGATGAGCGTGACGGGTATCACCAGACCCGGCCACATCAACGCCACCGGGATGCGCCCCGTGCGGCGGTCGCGCTCGGCGATGGTCGCCAACCAGCAGAGGACGAGAACGGTGGCCATCGACCCACCGTGCCCGCCACGCCGCGGCGGCGGCGTTGCCCGCGTCCGCCGCTTGTGGACCGGTCCCGGCCTGTGGATGGATTGGTCGACGAGTCACCGTCGACGCGTTACGGCGGCGGCTCAGATCGCGCCGAGCGCGGCGGCCATCGCCTCGCGCGGCGCCGGCATCTCCGTGAACTGCTCGACCTGGCTGTATGCCTGATTCAGCAACATCACCAACCCGCCGACGACGTGGCCACCCGCGGCGGATACCGCCTCGGCCAGCGGCGTCGGCCATGGGTCGTAGATGACGTCGACCAGCCGTGGAGCCCCGGCGAGCGCACCCGCCAGGGCGTCGGCGCCACTCGCGGGCACTGTCGAGATCACCACCCCGCTGATGCGCGCGCGCTCGGCGAGCACATGGTCGGCGTGGAAAGGCAACACCGACACCGTCAGGCCGAGTCGCTGCGCGAGATCGATGACCGGCTCGGCGCGTCCCGCGTCTCGGGCCACGACGGCCAGGTCGGTGAACCCGAGGTCGGCGAGCGCGGCGACCGTCGGCAACGCCGTGCCCCCGTTTCCGATCATCGTTGCGGTGGCGTTGACCTGCGCGTCGGCCCCCACTTCGGAGAGGGCGCCGGCCATTCCGTCGATGTCGGTGCAGTCGGCCCGCCAGCCCCGCTCGGTGCGCACCAACGTGTTCGCCGAGCCGACCAGCTCTGCACGAGCCGTGCATTCGTCGGCGAACGCCAACGCCGCCAGCTTGGCCGGCATGGTCACCGACAACCCGACGAACTCCGGCCCCAGCCCCGACACCAACTCCGGCAACGCTTCGGCGGTGCACTCGATGCGGTCATAGGTCCAATTGGTGAGCCCGAGCGCCCGGTAGGCGGCCAGGTGCAGGTCCGGGGAACGCGAGTGCCCGACCGGGGATCCGAGCACGGCGGCCCGGCGTGTGGTGGATGTCATCGTCGTCAACTGCACCCGGTGGTCAGCAACTGGTTCTCACAGGCCTGCTCACGATTGCGTTTGTGCTGTTCGAAGGTGTCGGCGAACAGCGTGGTGCCGTCCCGATCGATGGTCACGAAGTAGAGCCAGTTTCCGGGGGTCGGGTACTCCACGGCGGTCAGCGCACGCTCCCCGACCGCACCGATCGGCGTAGCCGGCAGGCCTTCGATGCGGTAGGTGTTCCACACGTTGTCGGCGCGGTAGGCCTCACCGTAGACGTCGATGTTGGTGACCTCGGCGGTGTAGTTGGCGGTGGAGTCCATCTCCAGCCGCTGACCTTTGTCCAGGCGGTTGAGGATCACCCGGGCGACCTTGGCATAGTCGTCGGGGTCGGTGACCTCCCGTTCGACGACCGACGCGGCGACCAGCGTCTGGTACGGGGTCAACCCCGAGTCGTGTGGTTCGAGCAGCCCCCACTGCTCGAATCGAGATGTGCTGGCCGTGATCAGATCGTGCAGGATCGACGTCGCCGAATCGTTGGGGTCGATGGTCTCCCAGGTGCCCGGCGCGATGAGGCCCTCGATCCGCCGATGATCTCCGTCCAGATTCTGCACCTCCGCACGCGCCCAGTCGGGCACGCCGAGCTGTTCGGGGGTGTCCTGCGCCGCTGCCTGTTCCAGCTCGGCGACGTCGGTACCGATGCGCTCCCCGTTCACGGTGACCGCTGTGGCGTTCTCGATCATCTGGAAGATGCCCGGAGTGATCTTGCCGTCGACCCCCTCCTTGTTGTCGAGCTGCAGCCCCTCGGGCACCACCATGCGCCCGACCCGGTGCGCGGTGTCGTCGGTCATCATCTCTACCGCCGTCGCTGCCGGGATCTGGGTGCGCAGCTTGTAGTACCCGCCGGACATCGGCTGTCCGTCGGCGGCGTTGATGAACGCCTGCACGCTACCGACCACATCGTTGTCCTCGAGGATCTGGCCGAAGTCCATCAGCGTCGAGTTCTCCGGGATGTCCACGATCACGTCGGCAGTGCCCGCGGCGTCGGTGTAGTCCTTGGTGTTCTCGAAGACCCCGAAGGCTCGCAGACCGACGAAACCGACACCGACGACCAGGATCAGCATGCAGGTGAGCACGATCGCCAACACGACACGCTTGCGGAGCCGACCCGCGGTGGCCGGCCGAGTACGTCCCGACTTCCCCGCGCCCGAACGGCGGGTCCGGCCGCCGTCACGGCGCCCGGGGTTCACCGATTCCGGATCGTCGCGGTCGTCCCAGAGGTCCAGGACACCCTCGGCGCTGTCACCGGCGTCCGCACGGTCCTCGTCGAGCACGTTGGGGGGCGCCGCAACGGGTCGCGGCGGAACCCGGTGGGGCACGGCGCGCCGCATGGGGTCGTCGAACTCGCCACCGCGAACCGGAATGGCTTCGCCGGGTTCGTGGAAATGATCGACGGGTTGACGTGGCGGTAGGCGGCGTGGCGCCACCCGTTCGGGTTGCGGTCGGCCCGGTCGCCCTGCGGGCGGCGGAGCCGGCCACCCGCCGGTAGCCGCCGACGGTGACGGCGGTGAGGACGGCGTCGGCCCGGTGGTTGGTGCGGGTGCGTCGTGGGCCTGCGGATCGATGCCGCGGGCTCCACCGGAACCCGTCGTCGCGGGCGGCTGCACCGCTGGTTGCGGCCCGGTCATCGTCGGGTCACCCGGCACGGCCCGGCGCCGCCGGTGGCGTGTGGAGGGCTTTCCGTCGGCGGGTTGGGTGAAGTACCGCAACCGCTCGAGATCGAGCTGTTCGGTGGGTTGGTCGGACAGATCGTGCCGCCTCGGTCGGTGGCGTTCGTCGGTCACCGAGCGATTCCTCCCCGGGTCGGGCATGATTCGGTCGCGGGACACGCACTCTTTGTGATCGCGAATTGCGTTGTGCCGTCTGGACGGACGCATGCAGAAGTCATCGTCGCGAGTCCAGCCACCCTTGCAGGATAGCGACCGCGGCCGCCTGATCAATCACGGCACGCGAGGACTTGGCGTTGCGTCCACTCGCTCGCAGGGCCTGGCTCGCGGTGACGGTGGTCAGTCGTTCATCGTGGTACTCGACCGTCACCGGCGCGATGCGCTCGGCGAGGAGGTCACCGAACTCCCGCGCCAGTCCGGCTGCGGTACCACTCTCGTTGCGCAGAGTCTTGGGTAACCCCACCACGACACCGACGGCATCGTATTCCTCGACCAGCGCGGCGATCCGCGTGAGATCCGAGTGACCACCGGGCGTACGCCGTACCGTCTCGACCGGGGTGGCGAGAATGCCGTCGGGGTCGCACACGGCGATCCCGATACGCACCGAACCGACGTCGACCCCCAGACGCCGTCCGCGAGTCCAGGTCATCGATCCCGCACGACGTCGCGGATCCGGCCCATGGCCGGTTCGACCCCGGCCGGGTCCGAGCCGGCTCCCTGCGCCAGGTCGGGTTTACCGCCGCCACGGCCCCCGACGAGGGGGGCGACCTCTTTCACCAGGTCACCTGCCTTGATGCCGTGGCTCCGGGCGGATTCCGTCGTCGCGACCACGAACGGCACCTTCGTGCCGTCGGCACTCGGTGCGAACAGCGCGATCACCGCGAGTCGATCGGCGACCTTGCCGCGCAGATCGGTCGCCAGACCCCGCAGACCGTTGGCGTCAAGCCCGCCGGGCACCAGTCCACCCACGAGCAGGGTGTCGCCCGACACGGTCGCCGCATCGATCAGACCGCCGGCGGCAGCGCGAGCCGAGTCCGCACGCAGCCGCTCGACCTCACGTTCGGCGTCCTTGAGGCGTGACACCAATTGCTCGACACGGTCGGGCACCTCGTCCGACGGCACCTTCAGCGAGGACGCCAGGCCGGCCATCAGGGCCCGTTCCTTGGACAGGTACCGGAACGAATCCATGCCCACGTAGGCCTCGACACGCCGGATCCCCGAACCCACCGACGACTCGCCGATCACGGTCACCGGACCGATCTGCGCCGACGACGCGACGTGTGTGCCGCCGCACAACTCCATCGAGAACGGCCCGCCGATCTCGACGACGCGTACGACGTCCCCGTAGTTCTCACCGAACAACGCGACTGCGCCCATCTGCTTGGCCTCGGTCAGCCCGGTCTCAAAGGTGTGCACCGGATAGTTGGCCTCCACGGCGGCGTTGCTGATCTCCTCGATCTCGCGACGCTGACTGTCCGACAACGGTTTGCCGGAGTGGAAGTCGAAGCGCAGATATCCCGGACGGTTGAGCGAGCCGGCCTGGGTGGCGGTGGGTCCGAGCACCTCACGCAGCGCGGCGTGCACCATGTGCGTGCCGGAGTGGCCCTGCGTCGCTCCGTGGCGCCAGGACTGGTCCACCGCGGCAATGACCTCATCCCCCTCGGCGATCTCACCTTCGTCGACGGTGACCTTGTGCAGCCAGACGGACTTGCCCGCCTTCTGCACGTCGGTGACGCGCAACCGGACACCGTCACCGGTGGTGATGGTGCCGACGTCGGCCATCTGGCCACCGGATTCGGCATAGAGCGGGCTGCGGTCGAGTACCACCACCAACTCCTGGCCCGGCGTTGCGCTCTGCACGCGGGCGCCATCGGCGACCAGGCCGAGGACGGTCGCCTCGGAGATGAGTTCGTCGAACCCGGTGAACAGGGTGGGCCCACGGTCGAGGAACTCGCGGTACACCGACAGGTCGGCATGGCCGGATTTGCGGGCCGTCGCATCGGCCTTGGCACGCTGCTTCTGCTCGGCCATGAGCTCGGTGAACCCCTCACGATCGACCGAGAGGCCGGCCTCGGCGGCCATCTCCAGGGTGAGGTCGATCGGGAATCCGTAGGTGTCGTGCAGGGTGAACGCGTCGTCACCGCTGATCGTCGAACGGTCGGCGGCCTTGGTGGCCGTTGCGGCGTCGGCGAACAACTTCGAGCCGGCGGCGAGGGTCTTGCTGAACGAGGCTTCCTCGGCGACGGCGACATCGACGATGTGCTCACGCTGCTCGGCGAGGTTCGGATAGGACGGCGACATGGTGTCGACGACCAGCGAGATGATGTCGCCCATCGTCGGCTGATCCGCCGCTGCCGGAGCCGTCCCGCTCGCTTCGCTCCCGGCGGTCAGCAGCCGCACCGACCGGACCACGCGCCGCAGCAATCGGCGCAGCACATAGCCACGTCCGTCGTTGCCGGGCAGGACCCCGTCGCCGATCAGCAGTGCGGCGGTGCGGGCGTGGTCGGCGATCACCCGGAATTTCACGTCGTCGTCGTGGTTGCCGGCCCCGTAGGCGCGACCGGTCAGCCGGGACGCCAGGTCGATGATCGGCTTGAGCAGGTCGGTCTCGTAGACATTGTCGACACCCTGCAGGATGCAGGCGACCCGCTCGATGCCCAGACCGGTGTCGATGTTCTTCTTGGGCAGCGGACCCAGGATCTCGTAGTTGTCCTTGCCGCCGCCCGGGCCGCGGACGTTTTGCATGAAGACGAGATTCCAGATCTCGATGTAGCGGTCCTCGTCGGCCTCGGGCCCGCCCTCGACACCGTAGGCGGGTCCGCGGTCGTAGAAGATCTCCGAGCACGGGCCGCACGGGCCGGGCACGCCCATCGACCAGTAGTTGTCCTTGAGCCCCCGACGCTGGATGCGCTCGGCGGGTACCCCGATCTCGTCGCGCCAGATGGACTCGGCCTCGTCGTCGTCGAGGTAGACGGTGGGCCACAGCTTCTCCGGGTCGATCCCGTAGCCGCCCTCGTCGACACTGTTGGTCAGCAGCGACCAGGCGAACCCGATCGCCTCGCGCTTGAAGTAGTCACCGAACGAGAAGTTGCCCGCCATCTGGAAGAAGGTGTTGTGCCGGGTGGTGATGCCGACCTCCTCGATGTCGAGGGTGCGCACACACTTCTGGACGCTGGTCGCACGGTCGAACGGCGGGGTCTGCTCGCCCAGGAAGTACGGCTTGAACGGGACCATGCCGGCATTGACGAACAGCAGGTTCGGATCGTCGAGGACCAGCGAGGCGCTGGGCACCTCGGTGTGGCCCGCCTTGATGAAGTGATCCAGGAAGCGCTGCCTGATGTCATGCGTCTGCACTGAGTTCGTCCTTGAAGTGGTGGTCGGTCACGCCGTCGACGTCCCGCTGCCCCGGTGATCTCGTGTCCGGGCTGGTCGACACACCAGCCTACCGTCGGCGTGCCCGGCTGGTGACACCCCGCACGATCGAACGCAACTTGCCCAGTCGCGGGCCGATCTCTCGCTCATTGCCGTGATCGGTCGGCTGGTAGTAGTCGACGCCGACGAGATCGTCGGGGGGATACTGCTGCGCGAGCACTCCATCGGGGTCGTCGTGAGGGTAGCGATAGCCGATCCCGCTGCCCAGACCCTGTGCCCCCGCATAGTGGCTGTCCCGCAGATGCGCCGGCACCGCACCCGACTTGCCTGCTTCGACGTCGGCGATCGCGGCACCGATCGCCGATACCACTCCAGCGGACTTGGGCGCGGTCGCCAGGTGGATGGTCGCCTGGGTCAGTGCCAGGCGGGCCTCCGGCATGCCCACCAGGGCGACCACCTGCGCTGCGGCGACGGCGGTCTGCAGTGCCATCGGATCGGCCATACCGATGTCTTCGCTGGCATGGATCATCAGCCGCCGCGCGATGAATCGCGGGTCCTCCCCCGCGACGATCATCCGGGCGAGATAATGCAGCGCGGCGTCGACATCGGAACCGCGGATCGATTTGATGAACGCGCTGGTGACGTCGTAGTGCTGGTCGCCGTCGCGATCGTAGCGGACCGCAGCGCGGTCGATCGCGGCCTCCACGTCGGCGATGTCGATCACGGGCGCAGCGGACGCCCCGGATTCGAACGTCGATTCGTCGTCGGTCGGGTCGGCATCAGTCGGGTCGGCATCAGTCGGGTCGTCGTCGGGGTCGCGTGCACGGTCGTCGCCCCGCAGTGCCGCATCCGCACTGGCCTCCAGTGCGGTCAGCGCTCTGCGCGCGTCACCGCCGGCCACCGCGACCAGATGATCGAGCGCGGCGTCGGTGACCTCGACACCGGCGTCGAGTCCCCGGGGGTCGGTGATGGCCCGGGTGAGCACCTCGCGGATGTCGGCGTCGGTCAAGGACCGCAGCTGCAACACGAGTGACCTCGACAGCAACGGCGCGACCACCGAGAAGGACGGATTCTCGGTGGTGGCGGCGACGAGCAGCACGATGCGGTTCTCCACTGCATCGAGCAGCGCATCCTGCTGTGTCTTGGAGAACCGATGGACCTCGTCGATGAACAACACCGTCTGCTGACCGTCGACCAACCGCCGTCGTGCCACGTCGATGACGGCTCGGACCTCTTTGACCCCGGCCGACAACGCCGACAGGGCCTCGAACCGGCCACCGGTGGCGCGCGAGATCAACGCGGCCATGGTGGTCTTGCCGGTACCCGGCGGTCCGTAGAGCATCACCGACGCCGCACCGGAACCGTTGATCAGGCGACGCAGCGGGGAGCCGGCGCCCAGCAGATGCTGCTGACCGACGATCTCGTCGAGCGACTGTGGCCGCATCCGCACCGCCAGCGGCGCAGACGGCGACGGCGTGCTCGTCAGCGCACCGCCGGTCACCGCACCACCACCGGGCGCGGCGATCGGGCCGGGCGGAGGGTCGAAGAGCCCATCCATACCGGGTCAGGTGAGCCAGGTGCGCTGCAAGGCCGCCCCTAGTTGCGCGGCGAACTCGGCGATCGTCGGATCACCACCGCGCACCGCAGCGGCGGACAGGTCGGTCCACCGGGCCACGACGACTCGCGGATCGTTGGTGTGCAACGCCCAGTCGTGGGTGTAGCCGGCCGGACTGATCGCGAAGCCGGCCTGATTCAACTGATCGATCTCCGCAGCCGTGGAGGCGTCCTTGGCCGGCAACATCCACGTCGTCGACAGCCAGGTCCACAGCAGTCGTGCGGTGAGGATCTTGCGGGCGCAGTCGGCGTCGCGGCCCAGCGACGGCCAGATGGCGTGGACCTCGGATCGCCACGCGTCCACGAGCGCGATCTCCAGATCCGCCCGGTGCCCGGCGTTGACCGGTGACAGTTGCGCGCCGCAGGTGACCAGGGCGTAGGCGATGTCGAGGGTCGCGTCCCGGAATCCACCCCATTCGTAGTCCATGAACTGGACGCCGTCATCGTTGAGCAGGATGTTCTCCGGGCCGACGTCCGACGGGCTGAAAGCGCGGTGATCGCCGTCGACGAACAGGGTGCACGCCGCGGCGAGGCGGTCCCGGATGTCGTCGGGAAGGTCCACTCCCAGCCGTGACAACTGTGCGGGCGCGTCGGCGATCGCGCGACCGGCCGATTCGGCCAGGATGTCGACATCCTCGGAACCCGCCGCGTCGCGACGCAGGATGGCGAGGAAGTCGATCTCCCCGCCGACCGTCGCGGCATGCATCCGGCCGAGCGCCTGCCCCCACGCGCTGACCGCATGGGAGGCGTCGGCAGCGTCGGTGCCTGCCAGCAGTGAGTTCATCGAGCGCCCGTGTCCCAGGTCGGTGAGCACCAACACCCGGGTCTCCGAATCAGAGGCGATCAGCTGTGGTCCCGGCCGGGACTCACTCGGCAACGCATTGGCGTACTTGTAGGACGCGAGCTCGCGGTGGAATGCGCGCGGATCCTCGTCGGCGGGGAGCACCTTGATGACCAGCGTGCGGTCCATCGACAAGGGGTTGGCCAGCACCCGCGCCCGGACCACGACCGTACGGCCGCTGCCGCCGAGGTCTTCTGGGTCGGCGAGGGTGACGGGGGCGCCGGCCCGGTGCGACAGCACCGCCTCGGCTGCACGCACCACACTGGTGATGCGACTCTCAGTTATTACCGTCATGTCGTCAACCAACCTACCCAATCCGCGATCGCGGTGTCGTCGTCTTCATCCATCTGCAACCCGGTTGCCGCACGCAACCCCTCCACAAACGCCAGATCTTGTCTCGCACAACAAGGGTCGCGCCGTTAAGACTCCACGTCAGCACATGTCGTACGTTCGGACCACCATCGTCGCGAGCCCGTGACCAGCGCGGGATCAGTCGGTGACGCCGATCGATGTCTCCGGCACCTCATCGGGTGCGCTCTCGATGGGACTCACGTCCACCGACACGTCGATCCGGCTCTTCTTCGACTCGGTGTAGATCACACCCCGTAGCGGCGGTACGTCATCGTAGTCGCGCCCCCACGCGACGGTGACGTGCCGCTCGTCCACGAGTTTGTCGTTGGTGGGATCGAAGGCCACCCAGTGGTCACCGGGCAACCACACGGCCGCCCACGCGTGGCTGGCATCGGCGCCGAAAATGCGTTCGCGACCCGGTGGCGGGTCGGTCGCGAGGTAGCCGGATTCGTAGCGTGCAGCGAGCCCGACCGAACGCAGGCATGCGATCGCGACCCGCGCGAAGTCCTGGCAGACGCCCATCCGCCGCTGCATCACGGTGTCGACCCGGGTGCTGATGGCCGTCGATCCCGACTTGTAGTCGAAGTCACGGTAGATGCGTCCGGTGAGGTCGGTGACCGCCTCGATCATCGGCCGACCGGGAGTGAACACGTCGCCCGCGTACTCGCGGACCGCAGCGGTGATCTCCGGCGGGTACAGATCGAGGACGTACTCGGTGGCGGCCGCCCCGGCCACCCCGGCAGCAGCCGGGCGCGCCAGCTCCCACGGTCCGAGCGCAGCCGCCGACAACAGCACGGTGGCGTCGGGTGGGTCGACCTCGACGACGGATGTGGCGGTCACCGTCAGCTCGTCGTGGTTGCTGCGCACATGGAAGTACGAGTCGCTGTTGCCGTACACGTCCACCCCGGTGGACCAGTCGTCGGGTTCCGGATCGATCCTCACCTCGGCGTCCAGCACTCGCTGACCGGGCAGGTCGCGCGGTGTGAGGTAGCACCGCCCGTACGACGACGACACGACGTCGTCGTAGGTGTAGCGGGTTCGGTGCATCACCCGATACCGGCGGGTGGCACCGGGTTCGACGGCCCGGCCCTGCTCGGGACTGCTCATCACAGCGCACCTCCCCCGCCCCAGATGGGCTGCGCCTCGCGCGGCGGTGCGAATCGGGTCCGGTTGAGCACGTCGGACAGCTCGCGCACCCCGGCACCGATGGCGGTCATCAACTCCTCGAGGTCGGTCCGTTGGCCTGCGGTGTCGACGGTGGCCAGATCGTCCGGGTCCGAGCGGCGCAATTCGGCGATGAGATCCTCGATGATGCGTTCGGCGGCCGCGGATCGCAGCGCATCCGGCAGGGCGCCGAGGTTCTCCTGGAGCCGGTTGAACTGGAAGACCATCGCCCGTGGGTTGGTCTCGTCGAAGAAGAGCAGCTCGGCGACGGCGTCGAGTTGGTAGAGGCCGCGGTTACGGCGCCGGTAGATGACCGACGACTCGTTGGCGACCAGGAATGACTCCAGCAGCGTCTGTTCGACCTCCCGGTCGTGATGTTCGACGAAGAGGGCGCGGGTCAACTCGGCCAGGTTGACCGCTCGTTCGATACGTCGGCCGATGTCCAGATACCGCCACCCGGCGTCGTGCACCATCGAGTCGGCCTGCAGACCGGCCAGGGCCAGCACACCGTGGAGCACCTCGTCGTGGGTGTGACCCAGTTCGGAACCGAGGTCGAGCCCCGCATCGGTGCCGCCGGTCTCGCGGGCCGCGCGGACCTGGGCAGCGAGCTGCTCGATGGCGCGTTCGACCGGCGCCAGCACCATCCACGTGCTCGTCGACATCTGGTCGCGCACCGCGCGGGCGGTCGACACCAACCGCTCTGCCGAGTGCGCGATCGTTCCCGGCACGACCCGCGCCACGGTGAGATCGGTCAGTTTCGCGATCGCGTCGACGACCCGCTGCGGGCTCGGCGTGCCGTCCTCGGCCTCGGCGGTGAGCTCGGCGGTCCGCAGGTAGGCGGCAGTTCCGGTCACGGTGGCGGCGGCATGCAGCACCAGCGGCACGGCCGCGGTGCCGCTCATCCAGGGCCGGTATTGCACCTCCTGGTAGCGCTCGCGGGCCACTTTCGCCAGCCGGGTGGTGGCCTCGGTGCGCTCACCGTAGCGACCGAACCAGAACAGGTCGGCCAGCACGCGTGGGCTGGCCGCTGCTGCGACGTCGGAGTATTCGAGTGCGCGGGCATGCCGCACCGCGCCCCGCGACACCGCTTCGTCGACCGCCCCGGTCGCCGTGGTGGTCGAACGCCGCGACACGTGACCGCCGATGTCCGAGCTGGTGACCCAGACGTCCTTGGCGGCGATCGTACGTTGTGCAGCTCCCGCGGGTCCATCGGTCAACACGGCACCGAGACCACCGGGCATCACCGCGTAGGTGGGGCCCTGCGCGACGCTGAAGGCTCGGATGCCGACCGGCGCGGGCCGTACCGAACCGGCACCCGGCGCGTCGTTTCGGCCGGGTGTCATGCTCGGCGCCACCGAATAGGAACGCAGCTCCCGTCCCACCCACTGCCAGGACTCGGCCTCGACGCGGGCGGCCAGTTCGGCGCGTGCCGCGGCGTCGACCAGCGGCGCCACGACCTCTTCGCCGGTGCGGAAGTTGGTCAGCACGAGGTGGTCGAGGTCGGCACGGATCTTTCCGCGCTGCACGTCATCGCCGGCCCAGTAGGTGGGCACCGACGGTAAGGCGAGCTCCTCGTCGACGAGAACCGGGGCCAGCTTGTCCAGGACCGTGTGGATGGCGGGATTCTCGACCACCCCGCTGCCGAGAGTGTTGACCACGGTCACCGTGCCCCGCGACACGGCCTCCACCAGGCCCGCGACACCCAGGCGTGAGTCGGTGCGAAGGTCCAGCGGGTCGGCGTACTCCGCGTCGATCCGCCGCAGCAGCACGTCGACGCGTTTGAACTTGCCGAGCGAGCGCATGTAGACCACCCCGTCTCGCACGGTGAGGTCGCTGCCCTCGACGAGGGGGAAGCCCAGAACCGCAGCCAGATATGCCTGGTCATAGGCTGTCTCGGACATGCTGCCCGGACTCAGCACCGCCACGGTGGGGTCATCGACGCCGGGTGGCGCGTAGTCGAACAGGGCCAGCCGGACGGTGCCGGCGAAGTTGGTGACCGGACGAGGTGCACACGTCTGGAACAGCTGTGGGAAGGTACGCGACAGCAGCCGACGGTCGATCATCGCGAAGCCGATGCCCGACGGCGCCTGAGTGCGGTCGGCGAAGACCTCGAAACGGCCGTCGGGGGCGCGTCCCAGATCCAGCGCGTGCAGGAACAGCGCGTGCGGACCGGGCAGTTCGAGGCGTACCGCCTTGCGGATGTAGCCGGGGTGGCCGAACACCATCTCGGGTGGGACCAGCCCCGAGCGGATGGTCTTCTGGTCGCGGTACAGGTCGCGCAGCAACAGGTCGAGCACTGTCGATCGCTGGATGATCGCCTTTTCCAGATCGGACCAGTCGACCCCGTCGACCACCAGTGGCACCGGGTCGACCTGCCAGTCGCGCGCCACCGTGACGCCACCGACGACCTGGTTGTAGACCACACCCTCGTCGCCGATCGCGGTGGCGAGCCGACCGGCCGCGGACCGCAGTCGCGCGTCTCCGCGCAGCCCGTATCCGGCCACCAGATCTGTCCACGCCGCTCGCACTCGGCCGTCGGTGTCCAGCATCTCGTCGTACGGAGTCGTCGCACTCGGTGATGCGGTGGGCGCGGCGAGTCGTGCCACGTCGAACAGGGCGGAACCGTCTGGACGGTACCGGTCGAACACCGCGGGCAGGCCGACGCCGGCAGGGTGGTCCGACGAAACAGTCACCGGAGAACTGTACGTGCCCGACGCAGATCCAGAATTGCCGGGACCCCGGTGTCGGTGGCGATGCGCGCCTGCCGCTCCCGCAGGAGCCCGACGTCGACGGAACCGCTCGTGTGGCCGGATGCCTCGAAGCGGCCGTTGCGTCGTGATTCGGCTTCCACGGCGTTGACCGGCGGACGGTCGTAGGCCCGCCCGCCGGGGTGCACCACGTGGTAGGTGGCGCCACCGACGGATCGTTCGGAGACGGTGTCGACCAGATCGAAGGTCAGCGGGGTGTCGACGGTGATCGTGGGATGCAGCGAGCTCGGCGGCTGCCAGGCGCGGAAGCGGATACCGCCCACCTGCTCGCCGGTGCGTCCGGTGGGCCGCAGCGGTATCGGGTAACCGTTGCACGTGAGCAGGAACCGGTCGTCGTCGCCGCCGAGCACCCGTACCTGCACCCGCTCGATCGACGAGTCGACGTAGCGGGCGGTGCCGCTACCGGTGGACTCCTCGCCGAGGGTGTTCCACGGCTCGATCGCGCCGCGCAGTTCAACCTCGTGGTCGCGGATCTGCACAGTCCCCAACCGAGGGAAGCGGAACTCGGTGAACGGATCGAGCCATGCGGTGTCGAATGCGTAGCCGGCCTCGCGCAGTTCCTCGGCGACCGCGGCGATGTCGGCGATGACGTAGTGCGGGAGGAGGTGTTTGCCGTGCAGGTCGGCGCCGTGTCGGATCAGTCGGCCGCGGTAGGGCTGTTCCCAGAACCAGGACACCAGCGAGCGCACCAGCAGCGACTGCACCATCGCCATCTGATGATGCGGCGGCATCTCGAAGGCCCGCAACTCCAGCAGCCCCAGACGTCCGCGGGGCGAGTCGGGACTGTAGAGCTTGTCGATGCAGAACTCCGCACGGTGGGTGTTGCCCGTGATGTCGGTGAGCAGATGTCGCAGCGCGCGATCGGTCACCCACGGGTTGGGGGGCGCGTCGACGCCTTCGCCGGCGGCTGCCTTCACCGCGAGTCGGTCGATTTCGGCGAACGCGATCTCGAGTTCGTACAGCGACGACTCCCGCCCCTCGTCGACGCGGGGCGCCTGTGAGGTGGTACCGACGAACCGCCCGGAGAACAGGTACGACAGCGACGGGTGCCGCTGCCAGAACGTCAGCATCGACACCAACAGATCCGGTCGGCGCAGCATCGGGGAATCGGCGGGCGTGGGCCCGCCCAGCGTGATGTGATTGCCTCCGCCGGTGCCGCCGTGACTGCCGTCCAGGTCGAAGGTCTCGGTCCCGAGGCGGGCCCGTCGCGCGTGGTCGTATAGCGATTCCAGCAGTTCGGACTGTTCTCCGAAGCTGTTGGTGGGTTGGATGTTGACCTCGATGACTCCCGGATCCGGGGTCACGGTAAGCGTGGTGAGACGACCATCGGCGGGCGGGCCGTACCCCTCGACCACCACGGGGGTGTCGATGGCAGCGGCGGCTTGCTCCACCATCTCGACGATGGCCAGGAACTCCTCCAGCGTGGCGGTCGGCGGCAGGAAGACGTGCAGCACTCCCCCACGCATCTCGGCGACCACGGCGCTACGTGGCACGAAGGCAGCGGGGTCCATCTCGCGGACCGTCACGCCCAACGCTTCGGCGGGATCGTCGGGCAGCGGGTCGGGGCGGGCCGACGGGTCGGATTCGAACAGGGTCGGCGCGGGCCCCCAAGACAACGAGTTCAGGGGCAACCGCAGGCCTGCCGGGGAGGTGCCCGGGGTGAGCACCAACCGTCCGCGGCGAGTGGTCCAGCGGGCACTGTGCCATGCGGTCTCGTCTTCGGAGCGGCTCAACGGCAGCACATAGGCCGTCGGCGCATTCACCGCTTCATCCAGTTTGGCCAGCAGCGCCCGCCGCGCCGGCGTGGTGTCGGCCGGTGGTTCGAGGTCCTCGCCGGAGTCGGCGGCCTCGACCGCCGCCTCCGCGAGCTTGGAGGTGACGACGGTGCGCAGCGTGGGATCGGCGCCAGGGTCGCCGGGCGGGAGGGCGGCGAGTTCCCGCATCCGCACCAGCGGGTCCTCGAATGCGGGCATCACCTGCGACAACGGAAGTCCGAGCAGGCCGGCAAAAGCGGTCAGCAGTTTCTGCGCGGTCTCCGAGGTACCGCGCGTGCCGGGTGCCGGGCCGCTGGTCTCGACTTCGATGGAGGCCTGCGCCGCGGCGCGATTGCGCCACGGATCGGCCAGCAACTCGGGACGACGCCAGATGGGGTGGCCGTCGGTGCGCCACAGTAACGCGATCTGCCAGCGCGGCAGCGGTTCACCGGGGTACCACTTGCCCTGGCTGCGCTGCACCAGCCCGGTCGGCGCGTAGGCATCCTTGAGGCGCCCGGCCAGGTCGGAGGCCAGCGCCCGCTTGTGCGGGCCGTCGGCGGCGGTGTTCCATTCGGGGTCGGTCTGATTGTCGATGGAGACGAACGTCGGCTCACCCCCCATGGTGAGCCGGACATCGTTGTCCGCCATCTTCTGGTCGAGGTCGGCGCCGAGTTCCTGCACGCGTTTCCACTGCGACGCGGTGTAGGGCAGCGTGACGCGGGGATCCTCGTGGAATCGGGTGACCGTGTTGGAGAAGTCGAGGGTGGCGTGACACGGACCGGTCGCACCGGTGATCGGTGCCGCACCGCCCGGGTTCGGGGTGGCGGCGAGCGGGATGTGGCCTTCGCCGGCGAACAGGCCCGAGGTGGGATCCATACCCACCCAGCCGGCGCCGGGCAGGTAGACCTCGGTCCAGGCGTGCAGGTCGGTGAAGTCGGCGTCGGGGCCCGACGGACCGTCCAGCGACTTGATGTCGGAGGTCAGCTGCACCAGGTAGCCGGAGACGAAGCGCGCCGCAAGCCCCAGTTCCCGCAGGATCGCGACGAGCAGCCACGCCGAATCACGGCAGGATCCGATCCCACTGGCCAGGGTGTGCTCGGGCGTCTGGACACCGGCCTCGAGCCGGACGGTGTAGCCGACGGCCTGCTGGACGGCCTGGTTCAGCGCGACCAGGAAGTCGATGATCCGGATCTCGGCGGTGGGTTTGTGTCGCGCGGCGAATTCGGCGACCGACGGATGCACCGGCGCACCCACGAACTCCCCCTCGCTGACGCCGACGGGCCGCAAGAAGATCTCCAGATCGTGGCGCAACTCGTCGGGGTAGTCGAAACCGTAATTCTCGGCCCAGTCCTCGATGAAGAAGTCGAACGGGTTGATCGCGGTGAGGTCGGCGATCAGACTCACCGAGATCGACAGCACCGACGAGGGTTCCGGGAACACCAACCGGGCCTGATAGTTGCTGAAGGCATCCTGCTGCCAGTTCAGGAAGTGCTGTGCCGGTTCGACATTGAGCGAGTACGCCTCGATCGGCGTGCGCGAGTGCGGCGCAGGTCGCAGCCGCACCACATGCGGAAAGATCTTGACCGGGCGATCGAATGCGTAACTCGTGCGGTGCTCGAGGGCCACCTTGATCGTCATGGTCAGAAATCACATCACAATTACCGATCCGATGCCGGGTTTGCGGTGGGCATCACCGACATAGCCGAAGCGCCGTCGGCCGATCGGGATGACATATCCGGATCGACCGACGGTGGACCACGTCAGGATTCGCCGGTGGTGTGCTCGGCGGTGGCCGCCGACTCGGTGGTCGTAGGGCCGTCGCCGGTCCCGGTCTGTTTGCGCGGAATCGGCTTCGCGTCGATTCCCGACTCCTTGCGCTGCTGGGCAGTGATCGCCGCCGGTGCATCGGTGAGCGGGTCCACGCCGCCACCGGACTTCGGGAAGGCGATGACCTCGCGGATGGAACTCTCCCCGGCCAGCAGCGCGGTGATGCGGTCCCAGCCAAAGGCGATGCCGCCATGCGGGGGCGCACCGTAGGCGAAGGCGTCGAGGAGGAAGCCGAATTTCTCCTGCGCCTCGTCGTGGCCGATGCCCATGATCTCGAACACCCGTTCCTGCACGTCACGCTCATGGATACGGATCGAACCGCCGCCGATCTCGTTGCCGTTGCACACGATGTCGTAGGCGTAGGCCAGCGCCGAACCCGGGTCGGATTCGAGAGCTTCGATCGATTCCGGCTTCGGGGCGGTGAACGCGTGGTGCACGGCGGTCCAGGCGCCGGAGCCGACGGCGACGTCACCGGAGGCCGTCGCGTCGTCGGCCGGTTCGAACAGTGGGGCGTCGACGACCCAGGTGAACGCCCAGTCGCCGTCCTTGATCAGGCCGAGGCGATCGGCGATCTCACCACGGGCGGCACCGAGCAGAGCGCGCGACGACTTGACCGCGCCGGCGCCGAAGAAGACACAGTCCCCTGGCTTCGCACCCACGTGCTCGACGAGCCCGGCGCGTTCGGCGTCGGACAGGTTCTTGGCGACCGGGCCGCCCAGTTCGCCGTCCTCACCCACGAGGACATAGGCCAGTCCCTTGGCGCCGCGCTGTTTGGCCCATTCCTGCCAGGCGTCGAGCTGCCGGCGTGGCTGCGACGCGCCGCCGGGCATGACCACCGCGCCGACGTAGGGCGCCTGGAACACCCGGAACGGCGTGTCCTTGAAGTACTCGGTGCACTCGACGAGTTCGATGTCGAACCGGAGGTCGGGCTTGTCGGTGCCGAACCGCCGCATCGCGTCGGCGTAGGTGATTCGTGGGATCGGCGTGGTGATCTCGACACCGATCAGCTGCCACAGCGCGCGCAGTATGTCTTCGGCCAACGCGATCACGTCGTCCTGGTCGACGAAGCTCATCTCGATGTCGAGCTGGGTGAACTCGGGCTGCCGGTCGGCGCGGAAATCCTCGTCGCGATAGCAGCGCGCGATCTGGTAGTAGCGCTCCATCCCGGCGACCATCAGCAACTGTTTGAACAGCTGCGGGCTCTGCGGCAGCGCGTAGAACGTGCCGGGCTGTAGGCGGGCGGGCACCAGGAAGTCGCGCGCCCCCTCCGGCGTCGATCGCGTCAGGGTCGGGGTCTCCACCTCGACGAAGTCGTGCTCGGCGAGTACGCCACGCGCGGCCGCGTTCACCTTGGAGCGCAGCCGCAGCGCGCGGGCCGGCCCCTCTCGGCGCAGGTCGAGGTAACGATAGTGCAGCCGCGCTTCCTCGCCCGGGTTCTCGTCGAGCTGAAACGGCAAAGGCGCCGCGGCGTTGAGGACCTCGAGGGAGACGGCATTGATCTCAATCTCGCCCGACTGCAGGTTCGGGTTCTCGCTGCCCTCGGGGCGCACCTCGACGACGCCGGTGACCGCGACACAGAACTCTGCGCGCAACCGGTGTGCGGCCTCTGCCACCGCCTCGTCGCGGAAGACGACCTGGACCAGCCCGGAGCTGTCGCGCAGATCGATGAAGACCACGCCACCGTGATCGCGGCGGCGCGCGACCCACCCGGCGACGGTGACGGTCTGCGAGGCGTCGGCGCGACGAAGCGAGCCGGCGAGATGCGTGCGGAGCACTCAGGAGTCCTTCCCAATGGAGATCGAGGCGAATCTCGGCTCATCCTACTGTCGTGACCAGGACCGACCCGCAACCGGGCAGGTGGGCGAATATGCTCGACCCTGCCGGACCGGACAACGGTGCGGGACGGTCGGGCCGTGGCGCAGAACGCGAGGAGCGGGGATGGTTTTTCAGGGCGACGGGCCACTCGACACCGGCTCGGTCTCCGGTGGTGGTGGCGGTGGCGGTGTGGGCCGTATCGCCGTCGGGGGTGGTGCCGGTCTGATCATCACCATCGTCGCGCTGTTCTTCGGAATCGACCCCGGTTCACTCACCGGTGGTTCGTCGTATGGCGGTGGAACCGCCGACAACCGGGACGTGGCGCAGATCAACCAGCACATCCAGTCGTGCACCATCGAAAAGGCGAACGTGGACACCATCTGCCGCATCGTCGCCACCACCAACAGTCTCGACGCCGTGTGGTCGGACCTGATGCCGGGCTACACGCCGCCGAGCACCAAGATCTTCACCGGTGCGGTGAGTACCGGCTGCGGCCCGGCGACGTCGGCGACCGGGCCGTTCTACTGCCCGGCCGACCAGACGGCCTACTTCGATCCCTCCTTCTTCGCCCAGCTCGAACAGATGGGCGGCAGCGACGGGCCACTCGCGCAGGAGTATGTGGTTGCCCACGAGTACGGCCATCACATCGAGAATCTGACCGGGGTGCTCCAGCAGGGCAACCGCATGGGGTCGCAGGGTCCGCGCTCCGGTTCGGTCCGCGTGGAACTGCAGGCCGATTGCCTCGCCGGGGTGTGGGCGTATCACGCCGACAACGGCCCGGACGCGATGCTCGAGCCGTTGACCCCCACACAGATCGACACGGTGATCCAGACCGCGAAGGCGATCGGCGACGACACCATCCAGGGCGCGAATTCCAACCCCGAGGGTTGGACCCACGGCTCGTCCGAGCAACGCGCCCGTTGGTTCACCGTCGGCTACGACTCCGGTGACCCGCGGCGCTGCGACACCTTCGCGACCAACGACCTATGACCGGGCCCGCCGGATCGATGCCACGCGAACCGAGTGCGATCGATCGCATCGCCGAGCAGTACCTATCGGATCAGACGGCCCAGGATCCGCTGTTCGCCACCGAGATCGGCGTGGCCGGGCACGATCACCTGTTGACCGACTTCTCCCCCGCCGCCTGTGCCGCGCGCGCATCGTCGGCGCGGGCGACCGTCCACGCACTGGCCGAGGCCCATTGCGTGGACGATGTGGATCGGGTCACCGTCGCCACCATGTGTGCATCGTTGCGCCGCGAGATCGCCCTCGCCGAAGCCGGTGAACGTGTCGGAGACTGCAATGTGATCGCTTCGCCACTCCAGGCGGTCCGCGACATCTTCGACCTCATGCCCGCCGACACGCCGACGCAGCGCGACGTTTTCCTGGAGCGTCTGCGCGCGCTGCCGGAGTGTGTCGACACGATCATCGACGGCCTGCGTCATCGGATCGCTCACGGCCCGCCGCTCGCCCAGAGGCAGGTCGAACTCGTTGCGGCACAGGCAAGCACCGCAGCCGACGCGATCGCCTCCAACACGGGTCCGCTCGCCGCCGACCCCCGCCTGCAGGGTCCGCTCGAGGTGGCGTTGAGTGACGCGCGGGTGGCGTTCGGGGCCCTCGTCGCGGTGCTGCGTGCGGAGGCCGCACCGTCGGCAACCGCGGTGGATGGGGTTGGGCGCGAACGATATCTGCGTTTTCTCCCGGCCTACCTCGGCGCCGACGTGGACCCGGACGAAGCGTATGCGTGGGCGACCGACCGACTGTCGGCGATCGTCGCCGAGCAGGCGGCGCTCGCCCACGAACTGTTACCGGGTGCATCGGTCGCCGAGGCGATGGCCCATCTGGATACGCTGCCGCGCTATGCAGTTCACGATCGCCACGAATTCGTCGTGTGGATGCAGGGGCTGTCCGATCGCGCAGTGGAGGGCCTGGCCGGAACACATTTCGACATCCCGGCGCGGTTGACCCGGCTGGAGTGTCGCCTGGCGCCTTCGTCGACCGGAATCATCTACTACACCCAGCCGAGTGCAGATTTGTCCCGCCCCGGGCGCATGTGGTGGTCGGTACCGCCGGAGCAGGAGGTGTTCCACACATGGCAGGAGACCACTACGGTCTTCCACGAGGGGGTTCCGGGGCATCATCTGCAACTCGGCGCTGCGATCGTCAGTGACGATCTCAACGCGTGGCGGAAACTGGCTTCGTTCACCTCGGGCCACGGCGAGGGTTGGGCTCTTTACGCTGAGCGACTGATGGCCGAACTCGGATGGCTCGACGATCCTGGCGATCGGATGGGCATGCTCGACTCGCAACGTCTGCGAGCGGCACGCGTGGTGGTGGACATCGGTGTGCACTGCAGGCTCCGCGCCCCCGCTGCGCTGGGCGGCGGGACCTGGGATGCAGCCAAGGCCTGGCAGTTCCTCACCGATTCGGTGGCGATGGACCGTTCGGTGTTGCGTTTCGAACTGGACCGCTACCTGGGATGGCCCGGTCAGGCGCCGTCGTATGCGCTCGGACAGCGGGTATGGGAAGAGACCCGAACCGCAGCGCTCGCCACCCACCGCGACTGGACGCTGAGGGATTTCCATACTCGCGCACTGGCCCTCGGCGGAGTTTCCCTCGATGTGCTGGCCGATGAACTCGCGTCGGGGTGAGCTCCCGCTGTCATCTGGGGTAGGTGACGATGACCTGTCCGGTGCGGGCGTTGCGCCAGGTGATGGTGCGGTCGGTGTGCATGGTCGGTATCCACGGCCCGTCATGTTTGCGGTCGTGGTCGGGCCGGCACAGGGGTGCGAGGTTGAAGGCCACGGTCCAGCCACCGGCCACCGGGTCGGCATGGCAGAACTTGAGCAGGTGGTCGAGTTCGCACTCCTCAGACCTGCGACCGCAGTAGGGATAACGGCAGCGCCGGTCCAGTTGGATGATCTCCGCCCGCAACGCGGCTGACGGCCTGTAGGTCAGCGCCCCCGGTGGTGGGGTGGCGAAACCTCCGTGCCCGGTCAGGTCGATCGGTGGGGCTGGTGTGCGGTTGCCGAAGATGATCAGTCCGCTGGCGGTACGGGTTTCACTGGGGCGGGCGGTGATGGTGGTGGCGTGTGGTGCGATCCGAGCGGCGTGGGCGGGGTCGATGGCGCCGTAGCCCATCAGGCGGGTCGGGTCGAGACCGGTGGGGTCGTGGAGCAGGGTCAGGCCGGGCACGACGAGGTCGGAGTCGGTGCCGGAGTCGGGATTGGATTCGGCGTCCGCGTCGGTGTCGGCGAGGTCGTGCTCGGCGGGTGGTGCGGTGATGGACTCTCGTCGCGGTTTCGGGCAGGGTTCGACATTCTGAGCGGTGTCATCGGCGTCGATTCCGGTGCCGGATTGGATACTCGCACCGATGTTGTCGTCGTTGTCGATGTTCGAGTCGCTGTCGCGGCTGTCGACATCGGTGTCGGCGTCGAGGTCAGCGAGGGTGATCGGCTGTTCTTCTGCCGCGTCAGGCCCACCCGTCTCGGGTTCGTCGGCGGTCTGGCCGGATGCGCTGGCGTCGTCAGCCGTGCTGGCGTCGACCGACGAGTCGCGGAAACTGCTGTCGCCGACGCTCGGGGTGGCATCCGTGGCCTGCGCCCGGTTACTGGTCCAAGTCTGCTTGGCGGGGCAGGTGTCGTCGCCGCAGTGGCAACGCAGTTTCGCGCCGGGTGCTTTGATGATCTCGGCGAACGCGGCGACGCGTTGGGCTTTGATGCTGCGCCCATCACGGCGACACACCCGTCGGCTGATCAAGGCGCTGATGCGGTCACGCAGGTGTACGCCGTGTTCGGCGGGGATGCAGGCATCGACGGTCATGTGCCCGAACGCTTCGGCACCGATCGTCACATCCCCAAACAAGTCGGCGATGTCATCGCGCGTCTGGGCCGCCCGATCAGGATCAAGACTGATGATGATCGCGTCGAGATCATCTCGCAGCGCCGTGTCGGTGGTGGGTCGGCTGGCCAGATCGAGCACCACATCATCGAAATCCCACGGCTCATCATCGGGATCGTCGGTGGCGGGGTCGGTCTCGGCCGCAGCGTTATCAGTGTCGTCGGTGCCCTCACCGTCTGTGCCGGCGTCGTCGGAGCCGGCGTCGTCGGTGCCGGGATCGACGTCAGATTCGGGGTCGTCGAGGTCGAGGGTGAGTTCCCCGTCGACATCCTTGCTGTCGGTGTCGGTTTCGTCGGTGTCGTCGGTGTGGGCGTTGTCGGCGAGTTCGCCCAGGCGCTCCCGCAGGTCGCCGGTGGGGCCGGTGGCGGCGCCGCGGATGGCCACACCCAGCCGGTGGGGCCTCAGGTCGCCGGCACGGAAGGCATCACGGATCTTGGGGTGCTCGTCGAGCAGTTCATCGAGACCGACCCATTCACCGGCTTGACGTCGAGAAATACCCAACTGCAGCGAGATTTCGCCTTTCGCGGCCTTGTCGGCGGCGTTGCGGACTCGGTTCGGAACGAAATCGTTGTATCCGGCGAGACGCTCGTTGTAGGTGGATTGCCCGATCTGACGGGCAATCTGCATCGCCAGGGCTTGGGCTTGATTACTCAACCGCAACAGGTCACGACCGTATTGCGCCAACTCATCGAGACTGCTGGAGGCCAGCAGAGCGTCGTCGGCAGCACGGTCGGTGAACGTGAACACAAGACGCTCCTTTCCTGCGAAGACGGTCTCTGAGGTCGGGATGGGTTGGTGGGGAATCGAACTGCTATCAGACTATCGGGTGGGTCCGACAGCTTTGGTGCGCTGCAAGTGGGGTGTGGATGGATCTTTCGGTGAGGTGTTGGGTTCAGGATAGCGGTGGGGTGTGACAACTTTTCGTGCGTGAGAGTGGTTGCGTGGGAGCGCCCTTCGTGACGCGGCCTCGCAAGCTCGGACGCTACTCAGGGAGAAGGGGTGACGTGGGGATACGAAGGGTCCGGGCGTTGCCAACACGGTGACCGAACTCAACCGACCTCGTCCACAACGCACACGGGCCACGACGAGAGCCTTCATCGTCGTGGCCCATCGAGGGTGCGGTGACTAGCCGAGGATCGAAAGCACCTCGTCCACAATGGAATCCAGCGAGACCTTGCGCTGCTCACCGTTCGACAGATCTTTCACCTCGACCTGGCGATCGGCCAGTTCCCGGTCGCCGAGAACAAGGGCGAGACGGGCACCGGAACGGTCGGCAGCCTTCATCGCACCCTTGAGTCCCCGGTCACCATAAGCCAGATCGACCGCGATCCCGGCGGCGCGCAGTTGTCCGGCGACACCGACCAATTCAGCCTTGGCGTCCGAACCGAGCGGCACTCCGAACACCCGACACCGTGCGACATCGGCGTGCGCCACGCCTTCGGCTTCCATCGCCAGCATCGTGCGGTCGACACCGAGTCCGAAGCCGATCCCGGAAAGGTCCTGTTTGCCGCCGATCTGCTGCATCAGGCCGTCGTATCGGCCTCCCCCACCGATACCCGACTGGGCACCGAGTCCGTCGTGTACGAATTCGAAGGTGGTCTTCGTGTAGTAGTCGAGTCCCCGCACCAGACGCGGATTGAGTTCGTACGGCACGCCCAGCCGCTTCAGGTGGGTGAGAACCAGATCGAAATGCGCACGCGCATCATCGGAGAGATAGTCGATGAGCAGCGGCGCGTCCGCCGTCGCCTCCTTCACCTCGGGGCGTTTGTCGTCGAGCACGCGCAGCGGGTTGATCTCTGCGCGGCGCCGGGTGGCCTCGTCGAGGTCGAGGCCGAACAAGAACTGCTGCAGGGCCTCCCGATACGGGCCGCGACTGGCGGCGTCACCCAGCGAGGTGATCTCCAGGCGGAATCCGGAGAGCCCCAGACGCCGGTAGCCCTCGTCGGCGACGGCGATCACCTCGGCATCGAGCGCGGGGTCGTCGACACCGATCGCCTCCACGCCGACCTGCTGCAGTTGGCGATACCGACCCGTCTGCGGCTTCTCGTAGCGGAAGAAGGGGCCCGCGTAGCACAGCTTCACCGGCAGCTGCCCCCGATCGAGCCCGTGTTGGATGACGGCGCGCATCACACCGGCCGTGCCCTCGGGGCGCAGCGTCACCGACCGATCTCCACGATCGGCGAAGGTATACATCTCCTTGCTCACCACGTCGGTTGACTCTCCGACGCCCCGAGCGAACAGCGCGGTGTCCTCGAAGATCGGCAACTCGATGTGTCCGTAGCCGGCGCGATGCGCGGCGTCGGTCAGGGCGTCACGAACTCGGCGGAAGTCCGCGGAGGCCGGGGGAAAATAGTCCGGTATCCCCCGCGGAGCGGCAAATTCGGCGCTCACAGTCCGAAACGTCCCTTCTTGGGTGTGGAATCCCCGCGCCCGGGCAGGTCGACGAGGAATGGGTTGCCGGCGCGTTCGGCACCGATCGAGGTCTGTGGGCCGTGCCCCGGAAGCACCTGGGTGTGATCGGGCAACGGCATCAGTTTGGCGGCGATCGAGTCGAGCAACTGCTGATGGTCACCGCCTGGTAGGTCGGTTCGACCTATGGAACCGGCAAACAGGACATCTCCCGAGAAACACACGGGTACGACCTCGGGGACGGAATCGTCGCCCTCGGCGGTGTCTGCTTCCACCGGCACCTCGATGCCGAGCAACACCGATCCCCGGGTGTGCCCCGGAGCGAGGTCGACAGTGATCCGGATACCGGCCAGCTCCACGTCCTCATCGTCGGCGAACTCGACCACCTTCTCCGGCTCGCGAAACTCCATCGAACCGATCAGGCCACCGAGGGCCTGCCCCAACCCCATACCGGGGTCGGTCAGCATCGGCCGATCTGCCGGATGGATATACGCCGGAATGGAGAACTCGTCGCACAGTTCGGTGGCATTCCAGGTGTGATCGAGGTGCCCGTGCGTCAGCAACACCGCGACCGGCGTCAGATCGTGCTCGGCGAGCAGTTCACGAACTCGGACCGCGGCGTCCTGGCCCGGATCGACAATGACCGCCTCTGAGCCCGCCTCATTGGCGAGGAGATAGCAGTTCGTCTGGAACATTCCGGCCGGAAATCCGGTGATCAGCATCTGTCCATTGTGACAAACGGCTCGGCACCTCCACCCGCGACGGTCACGCTCGGAGAATCCGCCGGTTCCGCATGCCCGATTCCGCCCCGACCATGGAACTCTCAGGTTCAGCTGGCACACTGGCCTGTCGATGTAGCATCAGCGCCGATTCACGTGCCGCCCGACCGCACGTACGCCCATGCCATCCCCCGGGGGAGCCACGGCACACGAGTTCAGGAGGACCCAACCGCGTGTCAAGCAACGAGGAACGCCGCGAAGCCGCCAAGCGCAAGCTCGAGGAGCGCCTCGAGCGGGAGCGGCAGGAGAAGCGGCGGCGCAAGATCATCATCGCCTCCGTATCGACCGTGGTCGTCGTCGCCATCGTGGCCACTGCCACCACGTTGATCGTCAAGAAGGTGCTCGACGATCGCGAGGCAGCCCGCTGGACCGCATGCTCGTACACCGACCAACCCAGTCGCTTCGACGAACTCCCCGACGAGGTACCGGCAGAGGTCCCTGCCGAACAGAGAGCACAGGCCCAGGCCTACCTCGATGAAATGCGTGCCGGCGAGTCCAAACAGCGCACCGCCCCCAAGCCCGACGAGAAGCAACTCAAGGAGGGCACCGCGAACCTGGTGCTCGACACCAACCAGGGCGCAGTTCCCATCACCCTGGACCGCACGGGCGCGCCATGCAACACCGGCGCGGTGATCTCGCTGGCCGAGAACGATTTCTACAACGACACCCCCTGCCACCGACTGACCAACAGCGAGTCGCTCAAGGTGTTGCAGTGCGGCGACCCCACCGGTACCGGTGCCGGTGGTCCGGGATGGTCGAGCCCCGACGAGTTGCCCACCGACCTGAAGCCGGCTGGTGAGCCCGACCCCATGTCGGGGACGGCTCCGGTCATCTACCCGCGTGGCACAGTGGCGATCGCGAACAGCAACAACCCGCAAAGCGGTCAGACCGACACCGGTTCGAGCCAGTTCTTCCTGGTGCTCCAGGACAGCCAGTTGGCGGCGAACTACTCCGTGGTGGGCCAGGTCGACCCTGACGGCCTCACGGTGCTCGACAAGATCGCGGCCAACGGCCTGACGCCGGGGCCCAACGGCAGCGCCGAGGACGGCAAGCCGAAGCAGCCGGTGGAAATCACTTCCGCGACTGTTGATTCGGGCAATCAGGACTGACCCTTCGTGACACTCGGCTAGCGCCTCGCTCCTCAGGGAACAGAACGTGACACTCGGCTAGCGCCTCGCTCTCTGGGCTCAGGCGGCCGAGGTCACGCTGCTCAGGCTCAGGCGGCTGAGGTCACCCGGTAGACGTCGTAGACGCCTTCGACGTTGCGGACGACGTTGAGCACGTGCCCGAGATGCTTCGGATCGCCCATCTCGAAGGTGAACTTGCTGATAGCCACCCGGTCACGGCTGGTGGTCACCGACGCCGAGAGAATGTTCACGCGCTCGTCGGCAAGCACCTTGGTGACATCCGAGAGCAGCCGATGCCGATCGAGGGCCTCCACCTGGATGGCCACGAGGAACACCGACGACGGCGACGGTGCCCACGAGACGCCGATGATCCGTTCGGACTGCTCACGCAGCGACGCGGCGTTGGTGCAGTCGGTGCGATGGACACTGATACCACCGCCGCGGGTCACGAACCCCATGATCTCGTCGCCCGGTACCGGCGTACAACACTTGGCGAGCTTCGCCAACACGTTGTCGAGGCCCTCCACGATGACGCCGGCATCGCCGCCGTGGCGTGTACGGGTGGGCAATGTGGACGGCGTCGACCGCTCGGCGATCTCGTCCACCGCATCGTCGAGGCCGCCCAGCGACGCCACCAGCCGGTTGACCACGTGTCGCGCGGACACATGATTCTCCCCCACCGCGGTGTAGAGCGCGGTCACATCCTGGTAGCGCAACTCCTTGGCGATCGCAGCCATGGAGTCGGCACTCATCAAGCGCTGCAACGGGAGTCCGCCGCGTCGAACTTCCTTGGCGATCGCCTCCTTGCCGGTTTCCAGCGCTTCTTCACGCCGCTCCTTGGCGAACCACTGCCGGATCTTGGCACGCGCCCGTGGCGACACGACGAAGTTCTGCCAGTCCTTCGAGGGCCCGGCATTGGGTGCCTTCGACGTGAAGACCTCCACCACTTCACCGTTCTCGAGCTTGCGCTCCAGCGCCACCAGCCGGCCGTTGACGCGGGCGCCGATGCAGCGGTGACCGACCTCTGTGTGCACCGCATACGCGAAATCGACCGGCGTGGACCCGGCGGGCAACGTGATCACGTCTCCCTTCGGGGTGAACACGAAGATCTCCTGGACCGCGAGGTCGTAGCGCAGGGACTCCAGGAACTCGCCGGGATCGGCGGCCTCACGCTGCCAATCGAGCAGCTGACGCATCCACGCCATGTCGTCGATCTCGGCGGCGTCGGATTTACGTGGCCCCTTGCCCTTTCCGCGGTTCTCCTTGTAGCGCCAATGGGCGGCGATGCCGAACTCGGCGGTCCGATGCATCTCGTGAGTCCGGATCTGCACCTCGAGCGGCTTGCCCTCCGGGCCGATCACCGTCGTGTGCAACGACTGGTACACCCCGAACCGGGGCTGGGCGATGTAGTCCTTGAATCGACCCGCCATCGGCTGCCACAACGAATGAACCACGCCGACCGCGGCGTAGCAGTCACGCACCTCATCACACAGGATGCGGATCCCGACGAGGTCGTGGATATCGTCGAAGTCACGGCCCTTGACGATCATCTTCTGATAGATCGACCAGTAGTGCTTCGGCCGACCCTCGACGGTCGCGGAGATCCGGGCGCCGCCGAGCGCATTGTTGATGTCGGCGCGCACCCGAGCCAGATACGTGTCCCGCGACGGTGCCCGATCGGCGACGAGCCGGACGATCTCCTCGTAACGCTTGGGATGCAGGATGGCGAACGACAGATCCTCGAGTTCCCATTTGACCGTCGCCATACCCAGCCGATGCGCGAGCGGCGCAATGACTTCCAGGGTCTCGCGGGCCTTGCGCGCCTGCTTCTCCGGCGGTAGGAACCGCATCGTACGCATGTTGTGCAGCCGGTCGGCCACCTTGATGACCAAGACCCGCGGGTCTCGCGCCATCGCGATGATCATCTTGCGGATCGTCTCGGCCTCGGCAGCGCTGCCCAACGCCACCTTGTCCAGCTTGGTCACGCCGTCGACGAGGTGCGCCACTTCGGCGCCGAAATCCTTCTCCAGCTGATCGAGGGAGTAGCCGGTGTCCTCGACGGTGTCGTGCAGCAGGGCCGCCACCAGCGTCGTGGTGTCCATCCCGAGGTCGGCCAGAATCGTCGCGACGGCCAGCGGATGGGTGATGTAGGGGTCACCGGACTTACGCTTCTGGCCGGTGTGCCGCTCATCGGCAACGTCATAGGCGTGCTGCAGCAGCGCGACATCGGCCTTCGGGTAGATCTCCCGATGCAGCGTCGCAAGTGGTTCGAGCACCGGCCGCACCGGGCTGCGGGTGGCGGTCATCCGCCGGGCCAGACGCGCCCTGACTCGTCGCGACGCCGAGGTGGACGGTGGTGCCAGTGTCTCGGTACGCGCTGCCCGAGCGCTTTCGTCGGCGGCGCCCGCACTGCCCGGCGCACCGGCAGCGGTGGGCGCGCCGGCGGGGGTGGGCGCGCCACCGTCGCCTTGTGGTGGCGCCGACCGTCCGTTCGCCGCGGTGTCCGTACGGAGAGGCCGGGCATCTGCACTCGACGTCCCCGTCTGCTCCTGACGGGAATCGGTGTCGACCTCGTCGTGCATCCTGACCTCCTTCCGGTGATGTCACCGATGACAGCAACACCGGTTGAGGCGAGTCTAGTCCGCCTGACGATCCCGGACCGCGCGCTGCCGAGCGGACGGCGCGCGCAGGTATCCGATGATCACCCTGTCGTCACCGCGTGTACCGGCAGCTGCGCACCCAAGCCGCGCGCAATGGTGCCGCGACCGTCGAGGCCGTCAAGTTCCATGATGACGGCCACGCCGACGACGACTCCCCCGGCGCGACCGAGCAGTTCCGCCGCCGCAACGGCCGTCCCACCGGTCGCCAACACGTCATCGACCAGCAGGATCCGCTGGGTGGCGACATCGACCGCATTCGCCGGGATCTCGAGGGTCGCCGTGCCGTACTCGAGTGTGTAGGTGACGCTGTGTACGGGTGGCGGCAGCTTGCCGCCCTTGCGCACCGCCAGCACTCCGACACCGAGCTCTCGCGCCACCGCGCCGCCGAGTAGGAAGCCGCGGGCATCGATCCCGGCCACCAGATCGACGTCGCTGCACCCGTGGGTCAATGCGGTGACGATCGCGGCCAAGCCGACCGGGTCGGCCAACACCGGGGTGAGGTCCTTGAAGTCGATACCGGGCTCCGGGAAGTCCGGAACCAGTCGAGCGTGATCGGCGATGGCCTGCCGCGCGCGGGTCACCGCCCGGTCTGTCGTCTCGTCGCCACCGGACACTTGCGCTGCGTCAGTCACGTACCGTCCACCGATCCATGTTCCATCCGGTCCCGTTGCGGCCCAGCCCCGCCACAACATTATCGACCCCGGGACCGAACACCTGCATCCGCGGCGCGGCGAAAAGCGGGATCGACGGCAGCGTCGCCCACGCGGTGTTCTCGATCGTGCGCACCAGCTCGAGTCGGTCGGCTGCCAGGTCCGCGGCGACCAGCCGGTCGATGGCACCACTGACCTGCGGGTTGCGGTAGTTGTTGATGTCCAGCGGATCGCCACCGCGCAGCGCGAAGGCATCGCGCGACGGATTCGCCGCCCCGGCTGCGGCGAACGACGCCCCGTTCGCCACGATCAGGGCGTCGACCTCGCCGCCCAGCGCACCCGTGGTGATGTCGGCCGACCCCGCGTCGACCACCTCGATGCCCACCTGCCGGCAAGAGTCGGCGATGGCGGCCACCATCTGCGCTCGTCGTTGCATCGGCGCGAGATATCCGATCCGGACCGTCATGGGAGTGTCGCCGGCCTCGGCGCCGAGGGTGCGCGCCCGGTTCAGGTTGGGCCGCGCATAGGCCCTGCCGAACGCGCCGTTGAGCTGGCCGGCCAGGTTGTCGGCCGGCGCGAGTACCCGAAGATTCCAGATCTGGGCGCCCTGTCCGAATTGGCGGGCGAGCGCATCACGCGGAACACATGATGCGAACGCCTGCCGGGCATTGAGCTCCGCAAACACCCCGCGCTGGGCGAGTACCAACTCTTCCACCGCGAGCGCGCGGTTCGGCTTCGGCAATGGGATCCGGGTTTCCTCGGCCCTCGCGGGCACCAGCTCCCCGCCGACGATGCCCGAACTGACATCGGCGATGTCGAAGTCACCGTCGGCCAGTCGGCGCTCGGCGTCGGTGCCCCGCCCCCACAAGACGATCCGTGACACCGCAGGGGCGTCGCCCCACCACGATCCGTTGGCGACCAACTCCAGGCCACCCGACTGCGAGTACTGCTGCACCCGGTACGGCCCCGAGGCGGGGAAACGTGCCTGATCGACGGTCCCCGGGGTCAGGTCGAAACCCGTGTTCCACGCATCGGCGATCTTGTTGATCGCGGTCCGATCGCCGGAGCGGATCGGCCGCACGACGTCACCGACACCGGCCAGGCGCGCGACGACGTGTGCCGGCAGCAAGGTGCCCGCACCGAACAGCGACAGCCAGTCGCGGTAGTCACGGCCGCGCGCAAAGCGCACGGTCGCGGTCTTCGAAGCGAGATCGCAGTCCACGGCCTCGATGTCGCGGTATCCGGCCGTCGTGGCCGGCGCGAACCCCGGGAATCGCCCACTCATCGCCGCCCAGGCCAGCACCAGGTCGTCGCAGTCGAGGGCCGTCTCGTCGGAGAACCGCGCAGCCGGCGAGAAGTCGTAGCGCAACGTGAGACCGGCGCCCGGGACCGGTGTCACGGTACCGATGTCACGGTCAGGGGTCACCTGACCGGACGCGCCGAGATAGCTGAACCCCGGCAACATCCGGGTGGTCGCCATCAACACGCCGCCGGCGTTGCCGTCGACGGTGTTCGCGTTGTAGGTGTCGATCCGCGCGTCGAGGGCGTAGTCGACCGAGGGCGGGCCTTCCTCGCCGCAGGCGGTCAACAGTCCCGTCAGCAGCAACACCACCGCCACGCAGGTGGCCATTGTCACGGGCAGGCCGGTTCGTCGGCGGGCGCCCGACCCGCTCCGCACAGTCACGTCCCGTACATTAACGCGCCCGGCGTGGCTTCCCGGTCGGGGTCTGGGGCGCGTCGGCATCGGCCGGGTTGGCGCGCCGGCGACCCGACGGGCGGCCACGGGCCGGTCGCGGATCGTCGATGAGATCGTCGCCCGCCTCCACACGGGCGCGGCGATCGAGTACCCGTTTGGTGTGCCGCGAGATGTCAGCGCGCCGTTCTTTCAACGTCACCAGCAGCGGGGCCGCCAGGAAGATCGACGAGTAGGCACCGACCACCACGCCGACGAGCTGAATGAGGCCGAGGTCCTTGAGCGTGCCGACGCCGAGCATCCAGACCGCGATCACCATCAACGCGATGATCGGCAGCACCGAGATGACAGTGGTGTTGATCGAGCGCATCAGGGTCTGGTTGACCGCGAGGTTGGCCTGTTCGGCGTAGGTACGTCGGGTGGTCTGCAGAACCGACCGGGTGTTCTCGGAGACCTTGTCGAACACCACGACGGTGTCGTAGATCGAGAAGCCGAGGATGGTGAGCAGACCGATGACCGTTGCCGGAGTGACCTCCCATCCGACCAGCGAGTAGACACCGGCGGTCACGATGATGTCGAAGAACAGTGAGGTGAGCGCTGCCACCGACATCTCCCGGTCGAACCGGATCGTGATGTAGATGAACACGATCACCAAGAACACCACCAGGGCGATCAGCATCTTCTCGGTGATCTCGCCGCCCCAAGTCGAGCTGACGTCGGACGAGCTGACCTCCGCGGTGGTCAGTTCCGGCGCGAACCGGTCAGCCAATGCTCGGGTGATCTGTTCGGTTTGGGCCGCGGTGAGGGTCTCGGTCCGCACCTGCACCGTCTCGGCGGATCCCGATCCGGCGGTCTGCACCGATTCCGGTTCCTCGCCAAGGGTCTCGGCGAACACCTCTTCGACGGCGTCGGTGGTGACCCCGGCCGAAACAGGGATGGACACCTGGGTGCCCCCCTCGAAGTCGATACCGAGGGTGAAGCCACGGATGGCGATCGACCCGATGCAGATGGCGAGGATCACCGCGGTGACGATGTACCAGGTCCGCCGCGACGGGATGATCCCGAACGCACCGGTACCGGTGTACAGCCGCGAGAAGAACGAGCGGTCCTTCTCGGCGACGTAGTTGGCGTCGGAGGGGCCGGCCGGTCCCTGCTCGACTGTGGTTTCGGAGGTCACCTCGCCGACCACGGCGCTGCGTCCTCCGCCGTCCCGCCCGGAATTGGGGCGTTGCGCATTGGTCATTTCGCCGATCCTTCCGTCGCCGCGACCCGCTCAGATCGCTCGGCCACGCGACGGCGCCGAGCCACCTCGCTGACCGCGCCGAGACCGTTGACCTTCGGTCGTGACAAGAACTCCGACCGACTGGCCAGCACCACGAGCGGATGAGTCACCAGGAACACCACCACGACGTCGAGAATCGTCGTGAGACCCAATGTGAAGGCGAATCCGCGGACCTCGCCGATGGCCAGCACGTAGATCACCGCCGCGGCGATGAAGCTGACCGCGTTGCCCGACCAGATGGTGCGGCGGGCACTGGCCCAACCGCGAGGCACCGCGGAGCGGAAACTTCGTCCCTCGCGCATCTCGTCCTTGATCCGCTCGAAGTACACGACGAACGAGTCGGCGGTCATACCGATACCGATGATGAGTCCGGCGATGCCGGCGAGATCGAGAGTGAAACCGATCCACCGGCCGAGCAGCACGATGATCCCGTAGACCATCGCGGCGGCCAGCACCAACGACAGCATCGTCAGGATGCCGAGCATTCGGTAATAGAGCAGCGCATAGATCAGCACCGCGATCATGCCGACGGCGCCGGCGATCAGGCCGGCCTTCAGTGACGACAGTCCCAGCGTCGCCGATACCGTCTCCGCGTCGGACGCCTCGAAGGACAACGGCAGCGAACCGTACTTGAGGACGTTGGCGAGGTCCTTCGCGTCCTGCTGGGTGAAGTCACCGCTGATCTCGGTCTGGGGTGTGGTGATCGCACCCTGGATCTGCGGGGCGGAGACGACCTTCGTGTCAAGAGTGAAGGCGGTCTGCTTACCGATGTTCTGCGCGGTGTAGGTCGGCCAGAAGTCCCTCGCCTCGTTCTTGAACTCCACCTGGACGACCCACGAGCCGGCCTGCTGGGTGGTACCCGCCGACGCGTTGGCGATGTCGCGTCCGTCGATGATCTCGGGACCGAGCAGGTACACCTCGCTACCATCCTCTGAACAGGCGACGAGGTACTGATCGGGCAGGTCATTGCCCTGCAATGCGTCATACGAGTCGGGCGAACAGTCCATCTTGGCCATCTGCGCGTTCAACGCGTCGAGATTGGCTCGCTCGGGGGCCTGCCGCAGTTCGCGTTGTTCGGCGATGGCGGCCGCCTGCGTGGCGTCGTCCTCGGGAGAGTCCTGCGCAGCGGAGTTCTGTCCGTCGCCACCCTCAGCGTCCTGATCGTCGGCGTCCGGCTGTGGCGTCGCGGGCGCCACATTCTCCACCGGTCGGACGAACAATCGGGCCGTCTGCCCGAGCGTGCGCGCCTGGGCGCCATCGTCACCGGGAACGGTGATGACCAGATTGTCGCCGTTGACGACCACCTCGGACCCCGAGACACCGAGTCCGTTGACGCGCTGCTCGATGATCTGCTTCGCCTGGTCGAGCTGCTCGCGCGAGGGAGGCTGCCCGTCCGGGGTACGCGCGGTGAGCGTCACCCGCGTACCGCCTTGCAGGTCGATACCGAGCTTCGGGGTCGGCGATCCACCTCCGGTGAAGAAGACCAGCCCGTAGACGACGGCCAACAACACGAAGAATGCGGTCAGGGGTCTCCACGGTGGAATCTCACGTGGAGGTCCCGACCGCTTCGCCGACGCCCGGCGGGGTGTGGTCACAGGTGTTCTGGTCTCCTAGGAAAGCGCGTGCGGACACGACCGGTCGGCACGCGCGCCCGATCCGGTCGGACGCTCACTCTACTGACTCCGCGGTAACCACCGGTTCTCCGGTGGTCATCTGCGGCTCGGACCGGGCGGACCGCCGAGCTCCCGGGTCACTTGTCGTCGGTCGTACCCTCGCCCGGGCGATCGGCGGAGTAGCTGTCGTCGGTGCGCGACTCGGTGCCCGGGTTGTCGATCTGCCTCGCGTCCGCGTCCTCGTCGAGTGCTTCGGGACGAGTGCTCAGCGCACCCGGGTACGTCTCGGCGGCCTCGTCGGTGGGCACCACGCGCACGATGGCCTGACGACTGAACCGGGTCACCACACCGGTGGCGATCTCCAGGTCGACGAAATCGGGTGTGGACTCGACGACAGTCGCGTACATGCCGGCCGTCAGTTGAACGCGGGCCCCGGTGGCCACGGAGTTCTGCATGTCCTGCATCTCGGTCATGCGCTTCTTCTGCTTACGGATGCTCAGGAACATGAATCCGGCCAGCAAGGCCAGCAAAAGGGGGAAGAAGAGGGACTCCATGACGGCAACAATCCTTGTCGGTTCGGTCGTGGTGATTTCAGGGCTTTTGCCCGTTTCGACCGCTCAGGTGGCGGCCGATCGCAGGCACGCTCGGACACACCAACTCATCCGGCGGCTCCAACCAGTGTGCCACGTCCCGTGGGGTGGTCCCGCGAGCCGGTCACAGGTCGTCGAAGAGACTGTCGGTGATGACGTCGCGGCTACGCACCCCGAAACTGGCATTCATGGCCCCCGCCGGTGGTGTGAGGCCGAGGTGATGCCAGGCCGCCGCTGTCGCCACCCGCCCGCGTGGGGTCCGCGCCATCATCCCGGCCCGCACGAGGAACGGTTCGCAGACTTCTTCGACTGTGGCGGGTTCCTCCCCGACTGCCACCGCGAGCGTCGAGACACCGACCGGCCCGCCACCGAATCCCCGCACCAGCGATCCCAACACGGCACGGTCCAGCCGATCGAAGCCGAGGTCATCGACGTCATAGACGGCGAGTCCGGCCCGTGCGATATCCACGGTGATCACGCCGTCGCCACGGACCTCGGCGTAGTCGCGGACGCGGCGCAGCAGACGATTGGCGATCCGCGGGGTGCCCCGCGACCGCCGCGCGACCTCGGTGGCCGCGTCGTCGCGCAACCGGATACCGAGGATGCCCGCCGATCGGCGCAGCACCTGCACGAGGTCGTCGGTCTCGTAGAACTCCATGTGCGCGGTGAACCCGAACCGGTCACGCAGCGGGCCGGTGAGTGATCCCGATCGAGTGGTGGCGCCGACGAGCGTGAACGGGGCGACGTCCAAGGGAATCGAGGTGGCACCCGGCCCCTTGCCGACGACGACGTCGACGCGGAAGTCCTCCATGGCGAGGTACAGCATCTCCTCGGCAGGACGGGCGATGCGATGGATCTCGTCGATGAACAGCACGTCCCCATCGACGAGGTTGGACAGCATCGCCGCCAGGTCACCGGCGCGTTCGAGCGCGGGCCCGGAGGTCACCCGGATGGCGGCCCCCATCTCGGCGGCGATGATCATCGCCAACGAGGTCTTGCCCAGCCCGGGTGGGCCCGACAACAGGATGTGATCGGGGGTGCTGCCCCGACCCTTCGCGCCATGCAGCACCAGCTCGAGTTGCTCGCACACACGGGGTTGACCAATGAAGTCGGCCAGCGATCGCGGCCGCAGCCCCGCGTCGAAGTCGCCGTCGGCATGCAACTCGTCGGGACTCACCGGGCGATCGTCGGGATCGGGCGAGGTCTCTGTCACGCGGTCTCCCCCGCTGTCACGTGGTCGTTCATCGGCTCTTGCCCATCAGGGCCAACGACTTGCGTAGCACGGTGGAGGCATCGGCATCGGGCTCGTCGGCGAGCACCGCCGTGACGGCCTTGTCGGCCGGTGCGGCGGTGAACCCCAACCCCACCAGCGCTTCGGCGACCTGATCACGAATCGACCCGGCGACCGGCGACGCGGCCACTCCCGCTTGGCCCGCCGTCGGCGCGTCGACCTTGTCGCGCAGTTCCACCACCAGTCGCTCGGCCACCCGTTTACCCACTCCCGGCACCGTGGTCAGTGCCTTGACGTCGGACTCGGCGAGCGCGCGGCGCAGCGAGGTGGGTTCGAGAACCGCCAAGACCGCCATCGCCAGGCGTGGCCCGACACCGGTGACGGTCTGCAGAAGGGTGAACAGCGCTCGCGCATCGGAGTCGGTGAACCCGTACAGGGTCATCGAGTCCTCCCGCACGATCATCGACGTGAGCAAGGTGGCTTCCTCGCCACGACGCACCGCGCCGACCGTCGCCGGCGTCACCAGCACTCGGTAGCCGACGCCCCCACAGTCGATGACGAGGTGATCGAGGGCCACATCCACCACTGGCCCACGCACCGACGCGATCATGCCACTCCCCCGTTCCCGGCTCGGGTCCTACCCGCCTGGCTCTTGTTCGTCTGGTTCGCGGACTGCTGGGCCCGGCCGCTCTGCGTCGCGCCGGGTTGCACTGCGCGTTCCCGACCAGCCTGGGCGATCCGCGACCGGTGTCGTCGGGCCAGCTCGTCGGCACGGCGCTGTGCCTGCGCCATCTTCTCCGTCATCGGCCCCCGCCAGCAGTGGCAGATCGCCAGCGCCAGCGCGTCTGCGGCATCGGCCGGTCGAGGTTTGGTCTGCATCCCCAGAATCCGCGTCACCATCGCAGTGACCTGGGCCTTGTCGGCGCGGCCACTACCGGTGACCGCGGCCTTGACCTCAGATGGCGTGTGAAACCGCACCGGGACGTCGCGCTGTCCTGCGGCCAGCGCGATGACCCCGCCGGCCTGCGCGGTACCCATCGCGGTCGACACCTGATTCTGGGCGAAAACGCGCTCGATCGCGACCACATCGGGTTGGTGCACGTCGAGCCAGTGACAGGCGGCGGTGTACACCGCCATCAGCCGGTCGGCGAGCTCCATGTCCGCGGAGGTCCGCACCACGTCGACGTCGAGCGCGGTGACCGTGCGCCCGCGTCCCGACTCGACCAGCGCGATCCCGCACCGCGTCAAACCGGGATCGACTCCCATCACGCGCACACGCACCTCCGTCACCGCTTCGATGTTCCGAACAGTTGTTCGAGATTCTATCGGCCGCATCCGACACCACCCGCGAACAACACGCAGTGACACGCATGCGCGCCGCACGAACTCGGACCGCACGAGTGCGGACTGCACGAGTGCGGACCGGTGAGCAACACGACACAATGGCGGACGCCATGGCCACCTATGAACCGATCACCCCCGACCGCCTCGAACAGATGTGTGCCGATGTCGCCGAACTCCACTCAGGCATCCACATCATGGCGATCGACGGTGCCGACGCGGCGCGACCGGTCGATCTTGCCGAACGGGTCGCCACCCGGCTCACCACACGGGGTCGTGCTGCGGCCGTCGTCTCGACGGCCGATTTCCTCCGGCCCGCCTCGCTCCGCCTTGAATACGGACACACCGACACCGAGAGTTACCGCACGATCTGGTTCGACCACGATGCCCTACGCCGTGAGGTGATCGACTCCGTCCGCGACCACGGTCGCTGGCTGCCCAGACTCTGGAATGCCCCGCGCGACCGATCATTTCGTGACGCTCCACGTCCGGCCGCCGCCGACCAGGTCATCCTCATTGCCGGCCCTCTGCTACTCGGTTCCGGACTCGACGTCGACACGACCATCGCACTGCTGATGAGTGAGGGCGCCCTGCGCAGACATACACCGCCCGGTATGGCCTGGACGATCCCCGCGCTGCTGGCCGGCGCGGAAGATGCCCCGCGTGCCGACATCGACGTGCGCTACGACCACCCGGACCGGCCGGCCATCCGCATGCGACGGCGTGCGGGATGACGCCGGTCAGGCGTCGAGTTCGGCGAGTACCTCGTCGCTGACGTCGACGTTGCTGTAGACGTTCTGCACGTCGTCGGAGTCCTCGAGTGCGTCGATGAGTTTGAACACCTTGCGCGCGCCCTCGGCGTCCACCGGTACGTCCACCGACGCCCGGAACGCTGCCTCGGCAGAGTCGTAGTCGATGCCGGCATCGACCAGCGCCGTTCGCACCGCGACGAGGTCGGTCGGTTCGCTGACCACCTCGAACGATTCGCCGAGGTCGTTGACCTCCTCGGCGCCGGCGTCCAGTACGGCCAGCAGAACGTCGTCCTCGGACTGCCCGTTCTTCTCCAGCGTGACCACACCCTTGCGGGTGAACAAGTACGCCACCGAGCCGGGATCGGCCATGTTGCCGCCGTTACGCGTCATCGCGGTGCGCACCTCGCCGGCCGCGCGATTGCGGTTGTCGGTCAGGCACTCGATGAGGATCGCCACCCCGTTGGGCCCGTAGCCCTCGTACATGATGGTCTGCCAGTCGGCGCCGCCGGCCTCTTCGCCCGCGCCGCGCTTGCGCGCACGCTCGATGTTGTCGTTGGGTACCGAGGTCTTCTTCGCCTTCTGGATGGCGTCGTACAGTGTCGGGTTGCCGGCCGGGTCACCGCCACCGGTCCTTGCCGCGACCTCGATGTTCTTGACCAGTTTGGCGAACATCTTGCCGCGCTTGGCGTCGATGGCCGCCTTCTTGTGCTTGGTGGTGGCCCATTTGGAATGGCCGCTCATGACACTCCCGCATCCGTATAGACGTCAATGACGAACGTGACCGTGCGATGACGATCCGCCCAACTCCTCGATCTTACCGGTGCGGGTTGTCGAGGCTCACACTCCCGACTCCCGCACCATCTCCACGAAGTAGCGGTGCACTCGGCGGTCCCCGGTCACCTCCGGGTGAAACGAGGTGGCCAGGACGTTGTTCTGCCGGACCGCAACGATCCGGTCCTTCGCGGGCCCCTCGGGCACCCGGGCGAGTACCTGCACGTCGGGCGTGATCGACTCCACCCACGGAGCGCGGATGAACACCGCCCGCATCGGCGGGTCACCCGCGGAATCGGTGACGCCATGGAACTGCAGATCTGTCTCGAAGCTCGCCACCTGACGCCCGAAAGCGTTGCGCCGCACAGTGATGTCCAATGCATCGAGATGACGGGCGTCGGGCCGGGTGTCGAGGATGGTGGTGGCCAGCATGATCATGCCGGCGCACGACCCATACGCCGGCATGCCGGCGGCCAGCCGCTCACGGAGCGGGTCGTACAGATCCAGGACACCGAGCAGGTGGCTCATGGTGGTGGATTCACCACCGGGGATGACGATGGCATCGACGTCGGCGAGTTCTGCCGGCCGTCGGACCGTCACCGGTTGTGCGTCAGCCTCGGACAGTGCCGCCAGGTGCTCACGGACATCACCCTGCAGTGCGAGCACACCGATCCGCGGATTTCCGACGGCGCTCACCGGTCCCGCCGCGCGTGCTGATCGGCCGGCATGTCGCGCCCCGTCCGACTCAGGCCTTCTTGGGTGACGGCGGCGACCATCCGACCCTCCAGATCGAAGATCCGCCCCTGGGTCAACGCACGCCCGGCGTCCGCGGAGGGCGAGGTCTGGTCGTACAGCAACCATCCGTCGGCGCGGAACGGCCGCATGAACCACATCGCATGGTCCAAGGATGCGGCTTGCGGTTCCACCCCCGGATGCGGCACCTTCGACGACCCCAACAGGGTCATGTCGCTCATGTAGGCGAGCGTGCCCACGTGGAACACCTGGTCATCGGGCAACCGACGGCGATGGCGGAACCACACACGCTGCTGCGCGGCGAAATAACTCGAGGTCGGCATCTGCTCGCGCGGCACCAGGCGCAGATCGAACTCCTGCCACTCCTTGAAGACTGCCTTCGCTTCGTCGGACAGCTCGTTCATCTGGTCGGGTAGATCGTCAGGCGACGGAACCGGGGGCATCCGGTCCTGATGCTCGATGCCGTGGTCGGTCCGCACATGAAACGACGCCGACATGGTGAAGATGGCCTCGCCCTGCTGGATGCCGGTCACCCGCCGCGTCGTGAACGACCGGCCGTCGCGAATGCGGTCGACGAGAAACACCGCCGGCAGGTCGGGGTTCCCCGGACGGAGGAAGTAGCCGTGCAGCGAGTGCACCGCGAAGTCGGCGTCGACGGTGCGCGTCGCCGACATGAGAGCCTGGCCTGCGACCTGGCCGCCGAAGGTGCGCTGCAGATGGCTACGGAACGCCGGCCCGCGGTAGATGTCGGTCTCGATCGCCTCGACCTGGAGGATCTCCTCGATGGTTGCCACGGGAAAACAGTATCGCGCGCACCGTCGCGATCTGTTCGGTGCGGTGGGGCCGCGTCAGAGTTCGTCGAGGGTGATCAAGCCATCCTGGACCGCCCGCGCCACCAGGGCCGCCTTTGTCGGCGCCGGCCGACCGACATCGGCGTACTTGGCCCGAATGCGCGTGAGATGGGTGTTCACCGTGCCGAGTGAAATGTACAACGATTGCGCCACAGCGGGTTTCGTCTCCAGCATCAACCAGGTCCGAAGCACCTCGATCTCCCGGACGGTCAGCGTGGGACTCTCGAGACCGGCGGCTGGGGCACCGCACATACAGCGCGACGATCCCACACCGGCCACCGCATCGTCGGTGACCAGCGTCATGGCGGTAGCCTCTCGTGACTCGTGACGCAGGCCGTCGGTGTGCTCAGCCGATCCCGGCAGCGGCATCCGACGCTGCGCGAGCCGCGCGAGCGCCTCCTGCCGCCTGCGCAGAGCCTCGGCTTCGCGACGGGCCTCGCGCGCACCGCCGACCCGATCGGCGCCACGCACTGTGCGATGAGTAGCGGGGCGAACAGCTGCGTGACGTGGCGCGATCTGATGGGCGATGCCGGTCATGATTGTCCTCACTCCTCGTGGGGCAGACGAGGTGTCTGGCCCGCTGTCGTGAGTTAGACGCAGCAGCCCGCCGTGAGGTTCCCGTCAATTTTCGTGGGCATCGACATCGTCGCCGTCGGCGGACGCCGCCCGTACGGCGACGACCACCACCGTCACGTTGTCGTGGGCGCCGAGCGCCAAGGCGGCGTCCACCAGTGCCGCGGCAGCCTTCCCGGCACCGTCGGCGTCGGCGAGGATCTCGGCGATCTCCTCGTCGGGCAGCTCACCGGTCAGACCGTCCGAACACACCAGGAGCGTGTCGCCGGGCAACGCCGGCATCGAGAAGAAGTCGGCCTCGGGCTCCACCATTCCCGCGCCCAGCGCGCGCGTGATCACATTGCGCCGCGGATCGACCCGGGCCTGTTCGGGGGTCAAGAAACCGGCGTCGACGAACTCCTGGACCTGCGAATGGTCGACGGTCAACTGGGTCAGCACCCCGGCCTGCATCCGGTAGGTCCGCGAATCTCCGATGTTGAGCACCAACCAGTGCGGTGCGTGGTCGTGTGTCACCAGCACCGCACCGGTGGCCGTCGTTCCGGCGCGGCGCTCGGTCTCGGTCGCGATCTCACCGATGCGATCCTGCGCCCGGGTGAGGGATTCGATCAGCTCGAGTTGGGTCTGCGTCTGATCGTGCAGGCTGTCGACGTCGGCCAGCGTCAGCAATGCCGTCTCACTGGCGACCTCACCGCTGTCGTGTCCACCCATCCCGTCGGCGAGCAGATACTTCCCCGGCGCGATGAGGGCGGCGTCCTCATTGGCCTCCCGGACCCGTCCCACATTGCACACGGCGGCCCAATCGAGATGCAGGCCGGCCAGGGTGTCGGTGCCGCAGCGGGACTCGTCCCGCACGATGGTCGCCGCGTCCATGATCAGCAGATCCTACGGCAGATCGGCTACCAGCCTCGTTCGGCGAGGCGGTGTGGCTGCGGAATGTCGTCGACGTTGATGCCGACCATCGCCTCACCGAGCCCGCGCGACACCTTCGCCAGCACGTCGGGATCGTCGTGGAAGGTGGTGGCCTGCACGATCGCCGCCGCACGCTGAGCCGGGTTACCCGACTTGAAGATCCCCGACCCGACGAACACACCCTCGGCACCGAGTTGCATCATCATCGCCGCATCGGCCGGGGTGGCGATACCACCGGCGGTGAACAGCGTGACCGGCAGTTTGCCGGCCTGCGCGACCTCGACGACCAGGTCGTAGGGCGCCTGCAGCTCCTTGGCCGCCACGTACAGCTCGTCTGTGGGCAACGACGTCAACCGGCGGATCTCATCGCGGATCTTGCGCATGTGCGTGGTCGCGTTCGACACGTCACCGGTGCCGGCCTCCCCCTTGGAACGGATCATCGCCGCACCCTCGGTGATCCGGCGCAACGCCTCACCCAGATTGGTGGCGCCACACACGAACGGCACCGTGAACGCCCACTTGTCGATGTGATTGGCATAGTCGGCCGGGGTCAACACCTCCGACTCGTCGACATAGTCCACGCCGAGGCTCTGCAGCACCTGAGCCTCCACGAAATGCCCGATCCGCGCCTTGGCCATCACCGGGATCGACACCGCCGAGATGATCCCGTCGATCATGTCGGGATCGCTCATCCGCGAGACACCACCCTGGGCACGGATGTCGGCCGGGACGCGCTCGAGCGCCATCACCGCCACCGCACCGGCATCCTCGGCGATCTTGGCCTGCTCAGCGGTGACCACATCCATGATGACGCCACCCTTGAGCATCTCGGCCATGCCGCGCTTCACCCGGGCGGTACCCTGCCCGACGGTCGGCGCCGGGTCGTGCCCGCCGTGGCCGTTGACGGTGTTCGGGGCGTCCGGTCCGGGAGTGTTCCCTGACTGGAATTGACTCACTGATGTCTCCTGATGTCGTCATTCCGGCACCTGGTGCCGGGTCCGCGTGAGGCGGACTGTCCCACAAGTCTAGGCGAGGTCAGGAACCGCTCGCCGGGGTGACCCGTTCGACGATCTCGAAGAACTGCGGCAGTTCGGCGGTGCCGCCCAGATGCAGCCACACCACGAGCCGACGCTCGGCCAGATTGCGGGTGTCACGCACCGCGTCGTTGTAGAACCGTCGGGCCATCATGATGCGGGTCTCGGCGTCGGCGAGCTCTACCACGAGGCCCTGCGGACGCGACCCGGTGTCGAGTTGGGCGAGCAACGTCGAGACGGCGTTCTCGGCCTGCTCCCGCGAGTCCGGCACAGCATGCTCGGCCTGATCGGCCGCGGCCGCCAGGTCCTGTCCCACCGCCCGGACCTGGTCGTCGTAGCCGGCGATCATCCCGGCTGCGATGGACCGGGCGACCACCGCGCGGCGCGCCAGCGCGGCGTCGAGAGCCTGGCGCGCCAGGTCGACGCGGACGTTGAGCCGGTCAAGTCGGTTCGCGGTCTGGAAGGCCCAGCCGGCGGCGAGCACGACGACGAACACGATCGCCACGATCAGCGCGACGGTCCAACCCGAGATGGTCATTGCGTGCCCTCCCTACTCGGCCACCACGACGGACCCGGCCCCCACGGTCACGGTCTCGTACACGCGCAGGATCTGATCGGCCACCCGCGACCAGTCGTATCGATCGGCGCGACGGCGACCCGCCGCGACGAGTTCGGCCCGCGCATCGTCGTCGGCGAGCAGGTCGACGAGGGCGGCGCCGAGTTCATCGACCGACCCGGTGGAGACCAGACGGCCGGCCCGACCGTCGTCGAGGACCCGACGAAATGCGTTGAGATCGCTCGCGAGGACTGCCGCGCCGGCGGCCATCGCCTCGACCAGCACGATCCCGAAGCTCTCACCGCCCAGATTGGGTGCGCAGTACACGTCTGCCGAACGCAGCGCCCGCGCCTTGGTCTTGTCATCGACCTGACCGAGGAACACCAAACGATCCGCGAGCCCACCGGCACGTCGGCGCAGGGCACGCTCGTTGCCGCCGCCGACGACGAGGACCCGGATGTCGGGGAACTCCGCGACGACAGCGGGTAGCGCACGCATGAGGATGTCGATGCCCTTGCGCGGCTCGTCGTAGCGTCCCAGGAACAGCACGGTGCGACCCGGCCACGGGTAGCCGTCGAGGGGTTCGGCGTCGGCAAAGGAGGCGGCGTCGATGCCGTTGGGGATCTCCACCGCGTCGGAGCCCAACGATTCCATCTGCCAGCGCCTGGCCAGTTCCGAGACGGCGATCTTTCCGGCGATGCGTTCGTGATAGGGCCGCAGAATGCCCTGGAACACCGACAGCCACATCGATCGGGTGGTCGAGGTGTGAAAGGTGGTCACGATCGGGCCGGACGCGACCATCAGCGACAACATCGAGATGCTCGGCGCGTTCGGCTCGTGAACGTGCAACACGTCGAATCCGTACTCGTCGATCCACGCTCGGAGTCGCAGATAGCCGGTCGGGCTGAAGTTCACGCGCGACACCGACCCGTTGTAGGGAATCGCCAGGGCCGGCCCCGCCGACACCACGTAATCGGGAAGCGGGGTCTGCGGCGCCGAGGGCGCCAGCACGCTCACTTCGTGACCGCGTTCGATGAACACCTGCGCGAGCTCGACGACGTGCGCCTGCACGCCGCCGGGCACGTCGAAGGAGTACGGGCAGATCATCCCGATCCTCATCGCCGCCACTCCTCGCGGCCGGTTTCGCGTGTCGGGGCCGCACTGCCCTCGCCTGCGGCCTCGATACGCGCACGCCGCGCCGCCGACCAGTCGGCCTCCCAGAGCGGCTGCAGCATGTGCCAGTCCTGCGGGTGGGCGGCGATGTTACGGGCGAACGCGTCGGCGAGCGCCTGGGTGGCCGCCTCCACCCCGCCGGAGACGTCGATCGGTGCGCCACAGGAGATGCGTGATGTGGGTGGCTCGGTGAACCAGTGGTGGACGGGTAACAGTGCTGCGCCGGTCTCGATGGCCAGCAGCGCCGACCCCGCCGGCATCCTTGTCTTCTCACCGAAGAAGTCCACGGGGACACCGTGGTGCGCCAGATCGCGTTCACCGAGGAGACAGACGATCCCGTTGTCGCGCAGCCGATCGGCGAGGAGCCCGAACGGCGGCTGCTCGCCGCCGCTGAGCGGGAAGATCTCGAAGCCCAGCGATTCCCGGTAAGCGACGAACCGCGTGAACAGCGACTCGGGTTCCAGACGTTCGGCGACGGTGGCGAATCGCCCGTAGTTCTGTACCAGCCAGACTCCGGCCATATCCCAGTTGCCGGTGTGCGGCAGCGTCAGGATCACGCCCTTTCCCCCGGCGAGCGCGGCGTCGACGTGCGCGCGGTCGGCGGGTGGAACGGTGACCGTGGACGCGGTCTGCGCGAGGTCCAGCGCCGGGAGCCGGAAGGCTTCGCACCAGTACCGGGCGTAGGAGCGGACCGCTGCGGCCACCAGGTCGTCGGGCACGTCGTCGGGGTCCACGCCGAGGACACGGGAGAGATTGCGCCGCAGTTGGTCCGGGCCACCGTGCCGTCGTCCGACGATGTTGCCCACGCGGTCGAAGGCTCCGCGCGCCAGTGATTCGGGTGCGTAGCGGACGGCCGCCCACCCGGCTGCATACCCGAGGTCGGACAATCGTGCGCTCAGCGAGATCGTCGAAGGGTTGTGACCGTCCCTCATGGGTGTCAGTGTGCCCCTGCCTCGCGTTGCGTGCCGGTCGGCGGCTCCTCGTCGGAATCCTCGGCATCCTCGGATTCCTGCGCGGCCAACGGAATCAGATCGCGCCCACCCGGCGATGAGTAGATCGACCACATGCGCTGGCCCACCGTGATCACCGACAGCACCGCGAGCACCCACATTGCGACATGAATTGCCCATCCGATACCCAGGCCGGTGAATCCGGTTCCGACGAGCACGATGATGAGTCGGTCCGGACGCTCGATCCAGCCACCGTCGCCGTTGAGGCCGCTGGCCTCGGCCCGCGCCTTCGCATACGAGATGACCTGGGAGGTCACCAGACAGATCAGCGTGGCGACGAGCAGCAGGTCGTGGGGTTCGGTGACCGCACACCACCACGCCAGGCCGGCGAAGATGGCGCCGTCGGCGATCCGGTCGCAGGTGGCGTCGAGTACCGCTCCGAACCGGGTGCCGCCGCCACGCGCCCGGGCCATCGCACCGTCGAGCATGTCGAACATCACGAACAGCCAGATGACCAGGGTGCCGACGAACAGATAACCCATCGGGAACAGCGTCAGCGCGGCGACGATCGTCGCCGTGGTGCCGATGAGGGTCATGATGTCGGGTGTGAGACCGGTGCGCAGGAGGGCCCGACCCAGCGGAAGGGTGACCTTCGACACCGAGGCCCGGCCTCGGATGCTCAGCATCTGCCCGCTCCTTTCCTCCCCCGACCGGCGTGCGTCACGACTGTTCGTGCCAGGCCGCGGCGAGCAGCGAACGGGTGTCGCGCAGCAACTGTGGCATGACTTTCGTCTCGCCGACAACCGTGATGAAGTTCGCGTCGCCGATCCACCGCGGCACGATGTGCTGATGCAGGTGCTCGGCGAGCGATCCACCCGCCGCGTGTCCGAGGTTGAGACCGACATTGAACGCGTTGGGGTTGGAGACCGCTTTGATGGTCCGCAGCATTTTCTGGGTGAACGCCATCAGCTCGGCGGATTCGTCGACGGTCAGCGCCTCGAGATCCGCGACCTGCCGATACGGCACGATCATCGTATGCCCAGGGTTGTACGGGTAGAGGTTGAGCACGGCGTACACAGCCTCGCCGCGCGCGACGATGAGCCCCTCCTCATCCGACATCGTCGGGATGTCGAGGAAAGGATGGCCCGTTGCTTTCTCCGACGGTGGCGGGTCGGCGGTGATGTAGGTCATCCGATGGGGACTCCACAACCGCTGCAGGCGATCGGGATCCCCGGTGCCGCAATCCCGGATCGTGCGATCGTCGTCAGCCATCGGCGGTGCCCGCCCGGTCCGCCGTGTCGATGGCCGCCTCCGTCGGAGAATCGTTGCGTCGCTGCGCAACCCAATCGGTGATGAGCGCCACCGCGGTGTCCACCGACACCCCGTTGACCTGCGACCCGTCGCGGAACCGGAAACTCACCGCGTCGGCGGTCACGTCGCGCTCGCCGGCCAGCAGCATGAACGGGACCTTGGCCTTGGTGTGGGTGCGAATCTTCTTCTGCATCCGGTCGTCGGAGTAATCGACCTCCGCGCGTATGCCGGCAACCTTGAGCCGGTCGATCACCCCCTGCAGATGATCGGCGAAGGCCTCGGCCACGGGGATACCGACCACCTGCACCGGAGCCAGCCAGGCCGGGAACGCCCCCGCGTAGTGCTCGGTGAGGACGCCGAAGAACCGTTCGATCGAGCCGAACAGCGCCCGGTGGATCATCACCGGACGGTGCTTGGCGCCGTCGGCGCCGGTGTACTCGAGTTCGAATCGTTCGGGCTGGTTGAAGTCGAGCTGGATGGTCGACATCTGCCAGTTGCGCCCGAGCGCGTCCTTCACCTGCACCGAGATCTTGGGGCCGTAGAACGCCGCACCCCCTGGGTCGGGCACCAGGTCCAGCCCGGACTCCCGGGCCACCTCGGCCAGGGTGTTGGTCGCGATCTCCCAGGATTCGTCGTCACCGACGAACTTCTTGGGGTCCTTCGTCGAGAGCTCGAGGTAGTAATCGTCGAGCCCGTAGTCGGAGAGCAGGTCGAGCACGAAGGTGAGCAGTGACCGCAGTTCGTCGCGCATCTGCTCGCGGGTGCAGTAGATGTGGGCGTCGTCCTGGGTCATGCCTCGCACGCGCGTCAGGCCGTGGACGACACCGGACTTCTCGTAGCGATACACCGAACCGAACTCGAACAGCCGCAAGGGGAGTTCGCGGTAGGACCGTCCGCGCGACCGGAAGATCAGGTTGTGCATCGGGCAGTTCATCGGCTTGAGGTAGTAGTCCTGGGCCGGCTTGCGGACCGACCCGTCCTCGTTGAACTCGGCGTCGAGCTGCATCGGCGGGAACATGCCGTCCGCGTACCACTCGAGATGGCCGGACATCTCGTAGAGGTGAGATTTGGTGATGTGCGGGGTGTTGACGAACTCGTAACCGGATTCGGTGTGCCGGTGCCGCGAGTAGTCCTCGAGCTCCTTGCGAATGATTCCACCCTTCGGGTGGAACACCGGCAGGCCGGAACCGAGTTCGTCCGGGAAGCTGAACAGGTCCAGTTCGGCGCCGAGTTTGCGATGGTCACGGCGTTCGGCTTCGGCGAGCAGCTCGAGGTAGGCGTCCTGGGCTTCCGACGACTCCCAGGCGGTGCCGTAGACGCGCTGCAGGTCGGCATTGTTCTGGTCACCACGCCAGTACGCAGCCGAACTGCGGGTGAGCTTGAACGCGGCGATGTATTTGGTGGTCGGCACGTGCGGGCCACGACACAGGTCGCACCAGATCGTCTCGCCGGTGCGCGGATTGAGGTTGTCGTAGGCCGTCAGCTCCGCACCGCCGACTTCCATCACCTCGCTGTCGGCGGCGGCCCCCTTGTCGTCGATCAGTTCGAGCTTGTAGGGCTCGCGCGCCAACTCCATCCGCGCGGCGTCCTTCGACGCGTACACGCGCCGCGAGAACCTCTGACCCGACTTGATGATTTGCTTCATCTTCTTCTCGAGAGCCGTCAGGTCCTCGGGGGTGAACGGCTCGGCGACGTCGAAGTCGTAGTAGAAGCCGTCCTTGATCGGCGGACCGATACCGAGTTTGGCGTCCGGGAAGAGTTCTTGCACGGCCTGGGCCAGGACGTGCGCACAGGAATGTCGGATGACGCTGCGACCGGCCTCGGTGTTTGCGACCACGGGCTCGACGTCGGTGTCGAGATCGGGGGTCCAGGACAGATCACGGAGCTGCCCGGCGGCATCGCGGACCACCACGATGGCCTCGGGTCCCTTGTTCGGCAGGTCGTGATCGCGCAGCGCCGTGCCCGCGGTGGTCCCGGCCGGCACGCGAATCGTGGCGGGGGCGGTGACCTGCAGATCGTCGGGCACGAGACGCTCCTCAGCAGTTGTGACACGGGGGTCGTGTCGATGGGCATGGGTTACTCAAGAGATCGTATCTGCGCCGTATCCGACGACCGGGAACCACCCGGAGGCGTCCCAGGAGGCTTTCGGTCAGGACAGTCTGCTTGCGGTCACGACAAGATGGGGCTCGACAGCCAATCGGCGTCGATGTTGAACCATCCGGCGACCATGCCGACCGCGCCGAGCAACCACAGGGTCACTACCACGACTGCGGCGGTGCCCAGCCAGAAGACGGCCTGGACCGACCAATGCTGCCGACCGATCCAGACCATCCAGGCGTCGTACTTGCCACGCGCGAACGTCAGCAGCCGGTGGGCCCAGCCGAACTCCGAGGCAAGGATCCCCAGGCCGACGAACACGATCAGCCACCCCGGACCTGGGTAAGGGATGGCGACGACGCCGCCGGCGAGTACCAGCGTGCCCACGACGCCGATGGCGACCCGGTACCCGAGGTTCAACGTTGGATTCTGCCGGATCACATATCGGCGTTGGCGCGCCCACACTCGCATCTTGGTCGCCACGCCACTCCGTTCCCTCGCCCGTCGGGCCGTCGCGGCCCGCCCTCCTCGTGACACAATCGATCCGCCGGTGCCCGTCTCGTCGATCACGGTCGGCAGATGGGCACCCCGGCGGATCACGGCGTCCAGGATACGTGGCAGTCCACCGGTGCCCCCATGCATGTGGACGCCGCGGCTCGAGTTCGCCGACACGCCGTGAACCCGTCCCGGCGGCGTTAACCTATCGATGTTCACGACAGTTGCCCCACGTCTCCGGGTGATCAACGGGTGGCCATGATGCAGACCGGACCTGACCTGCGCGCTCGCTCCGGCCTGCCCATCGGGCGGTGACCGGTGCTCTCGACTCTGCCGGCCGCGTTCGGCAACCACCTCCGTGTGCACGATCCCGATCACGATGCGCTACGCAGGGCCGTACGTGCCGGACTGATCATTCCGGTGTCATTTGCGCTCGGCCTGGCGGTCGGGGGTGCACAGACACCGTTGTTCGCCGCGTTCGGGTCGTTCGCGCTGCTGGTCTTCGCCGATTTCCCGGGCGACCGACGGGCGCGTGCCACGAGCTACCTCGGTCTCGGCGTCGTGGGCGCAGCGATGATTACCGTGGCCACTCTCGTGTCCCGGTCCGCGTGGCTCGCGGTAACCGCGATGTTCCTGGTCGGCGTGGTCGTGATCTTCGTCGGGGTACTCAGTGCCGCCCTCGCTGCGGCGCAGCGCTCGGTGCTGTTGACATTTGTGCTGCCGGTGGCGACGCCGGCGGCGCCCAGCGCCATCGGCGACCGGCTGCTCGGCTGGTTGATAGCACTGGTGTGTTGTGTTCCCGCCGTGCTCTATCTGCTCGCACCGCGTCATCACGACCGGCTGCGCAGGCAAGCCGCCCGGATGTGTCGCCTGCTCGCCGATCTGGTCACGGGCAACGGCGATCTCGACGAGGCACGCGCGACCATGCGGGATCTCCGGACGAGTTTCCAGGCGACCGCGTGCCGACCGGTGGGCCTGTCGGCCGGTAGCCGGGCACTCGTGCGTGTGGTCGGTGAGCTGGAATGGCTCACCGACCGTCTGACCCTCCCGTCGTCCGGAACCGTGGCGACCGGGTCGTCGCCGGCGACATCGGCACGGATGTTGCGTGCGGCAGCGGCGACACTGGGGGCCGACGGCTCCGAACTCCGATCGGCCATGCGCACTCTCGAGCAGCTGGTGGCAGAGCTGGATTCCGAACGTGACCAGGCCTTCGACGACTTCGCGGCGGCAACCGATCACCGCACGGCAACTGCCGTGCTCGCCTCGCACGCGGTGGATTCTGCGGTGGCCACCGTCGGGCGCATCGTCGCCTGGTCGGGGGCCGCCGATGCGCGAAGAACGATCGACCGGCTCCTCGGGCGGGGGCTGTCCGGCCGGGGCGCCGACGGCCGCATGATCCCGGCTCCATTGGTGTCACCGCACTACACCCGTGGCTATCTGCGCTCGCGGTCGGTGAGTCTGCAAAACAGTCTTCGCGGTGGGTTGGGTCTGGCCGCCGCAGTCGCGGTCACCGAGTTGCTCTCGATACAACACGGTTTCTGGGTCGTACTCGGCACGTTGTCGGTACTCCGCAGTTCCGCGCTCACCACCGGATCCTCGGTGCTGCGCGCCATCGTGGGCACCGTCATCGGGTTTGCGCTCGGCGCCGGGTTCCTCGCGATGGTGGGCACAGGTCCGGTGGCGTTGTGGCTCGCCCTTCCGCCTGCGATCTTCCTGGCCGCCTTCGTCCCAGAGGTGGTGTCGTTCATCGCGGGTCAGGCCGCCTTCACGGTGACGGTTCTGTTGCTGTTCAACGTGATCGACCCGGTGGGCTTTCAAGTCGGGCTGATTCGGATCGAGGATGTGCTGATCGGTTCGGCCGTGGCCGCCGTCGTGGCCGTGCTGCTGTGGCCACGCGACGTCGGTACCGCACTTCGAGCAGGCAGCGACGACGCGGCGGTGGCCTGCTCCCGTTTCCTACTCGCCGCGGTCCGACACATCACCCGCAAGCGGCCGCTCGATACCGCGGTCGTTGCCGACACTTATTCCGCGGCGAGGACGTTCGACGACGACGTACGCCAGTACCTGGCCGAGAACGGCGGCGGACCAGGGGCCCTCACGCCGGTGCTGGATGCCTCGACACGAGTGGTGCGGACCGTACTGGCCGCAGAAGCGATCGGGCGGCTCACGCCCGATTGCCGCGCACCTGCGGGCTCAGGGGTCGGAGAGGCGCTCGAACGGCATGCGGCACAGATCGCCATCTGGCTCACCGAGGGAGGCCGACGACGCGCGTCGGCCTCGGTCGGTGCCGACCTGCTCGATGTGCTCGGTGCCCATCGGGTAGGCGCCGACCTGCTCTGGACCGCAGCATATCTCAACGAACTGGAGTTGTTGTGGGACCATCAGACGCGGTCGGACCGACCGGTGTGAGGACGCCCGCCGGCAGTTGGCCGCCCACCGGCACGGCGTGCGCGAGGATCACACGAAACGCCGCACGCCCTCGCCGCCGCCATGTGCCGGCCACCCCGGGCCACCGGTGCTCGCGAACCTCACCCATGCGTCATGCATGTCGTCGGCGATACGTTGATCCGGCTCGGGTCCGACCAACGCATGGGCCGCGGCGAGATGGTCGAAGACGAACGGGATCTCCACCGCGTGGCCGGCCTGGATGTCGGCCTGCGGACTGCGGTAGCCGAACTCGTACAGGTACGTCGAACCCGTCGGCCGGGATTCGGCGATCTCCGTGGTCGGCGACGAGAAGGCCCGCGCGGTGAGCGCCTCGCTGAGCACATCACCGGCACTCGCCCCGGCAGCGAGCCGAGTGCGGAGATGGTCGAGGCCACCGGGCGCGCGACCCAGGACCGCTGCCGCGCCCTCCTCGGTGACGGCCTGCGCTCCGCCGGTCGCGACCATGAAGAAGCGGAATTCATCGGCATTCCAGCCCGCGAGCAACGGTATGTCGGCTCCGGCACCCGCGGCGATGGCCTGACAGGGAACCGCTGGGAGGACTTCGCCGTCGACGACCGGGAACTGTGACATGATCCCCATACCGACGTCGACGACCGTCGGCCCCCACACCTCCGGGTTCGGGTCGAGCATCAGTTCCAGCGCCACCGTCGATTGGGCGCGCAGCATGTCGTCGACGCCGATACGGCCCAAGGCCTCGACGGACGCATCGACGTCGAGGATCTCCGCGAGACGAGCAGTGACCTTGCGCGCGTCGGTCGGATCGGCCGCGGCAGAACCATTGCCGCTCTGCATTATCGCGCGCCGGAACAGACCGGTGGCCAGTGGCGAGGCCAGCAGTGACGCGATGCTCATCGCTCCGGCGGACTCGCCGAAGACCGTGACGTTGTCGGGATCCCCACCGAAGGCCGCGATGTTGTCACTCACCCACCCCAGCGCGGCGATCTGATCGAGCAGCCCACGATTGTCCGGCGCCCCCTCGATCGATGCGAAACCCGCTGTGCCGAGCCGATAGTTGATCCCGACACAGACGACGCCGTCACGAGCGAACGTGTCCCCGGCATACATCTCGATGCGATTGGAGCCACGCGTGAATGCGCCCCCGTGGATCCACACCATCACCGGCAGGCCGCCCGCGCTCGGGTCCGGGGTCCACACGTTGAGATTCAGATAGTCGTCGCCGAGCACGATCGTGTTGTCGAGCAACGCGGCGATCGGGGCCGGATAGCCGACCTGCGGAGCGGTCGGCCCGTACTCGGTGGCCGGTTGCACTCCGTCCCACGCAGCGGGAGGCGCCGGAGCAGCGAACGCCGCCGCGCCTATGGGTGGTGCGGCGTAAGGGATTCCGAGATAGGCGAAGATCCCGTCGGCACCCAGGCCGCGAACGCGGCCACTGGTTGTGTCCACCGCGGGAGCATCCACGTCAGCACGAGTCATACCGATCGACCGTACGCGACCGTGCCGGTTGTGGTGGCTCATCCTCGGAAGCCGATCCCCGTGGTCGACGCAGGTCTACCGTGGGCTCCAAGGGTGAATGGAGGAGTGATGGCCGACCCGACCACTGCCGTGCGTGATGTCGAGCAACGCTACGACGAGGCGTGGCAGCGGGGTGACCTCGACGGCATCCTCGCGTGCCTCCATCCCGCCGCCGTGCTGGTGAGCCCGCGTGACGAGGTGGCCCGCGGGCACCGTGAGATCCGAGCCGTGTTGGGCCGACTACTCAGCGGCGAGGCCGCCGGATCGTGTCACGAGAGCACCATCGACCGCGTCGAGTTCGTCACCGACGACGTCGCCGTTGTCGACGGGCGGGCGCGGGTGACGGGGGTTGCGCGCTCGCTCGGCGGCGAGGCAGCAGTTGTCGTGCACGGTTTCACCGACGTGCTCGTACGCAGCGACGAGCGGTGGGTCATCTCCCAGATCCGCGCCCATGGTCTGCATTCGCCCGAGCGGTGACGAGACTGCGTACCTGCCGGTCGATGGCGACTTCGGCCCTCTCACCCACCCCGGCTCAGGCGCGGTCCAACTGCGAGGTGAGGTGGTGGGTCATCGGCACACCGACCGCCGCCATCGCGAAGTCGGTGCGCAGGCTGTCGCCGTCGAGCCGATATCGACGTTCGGTTGCCTCCACCGATTTGGCCGTGGCCGTTGCGTTCACGACGCCGGACATCCTGAGTTCGACGACCCCGTCGATGACTTCCAGCGTGCCCGCGCACAGTTCGGTGTGCCCGGTCGGCTGTGCGAGGGTGAGTTCGACGACGCCGTCGGCCGGCACGCGCAGGAATCCGGATTCGGTGTGCAGCGGAACCCCTGTCGCCGAGCGAGTGCGCTGGCGGTAGACCAGGAAGGGTTTGCCGATGTTCTCGACGGTGATCGTCTCGGTGTAATCGAACGATTCGATCGTCGGATACTCACCGCTGCCCGGACCGGTCCAGGTGCCGACGAGAGAGGCGATTGGGGTCAGATTCGGGGCAAGATCCACCCTGCGAGGGTAATGCCGCACCGACGGCGAAACAGTGAGGCCCTCCCCGCAGAAAGCGGAAAGGGCCTCACTGGTCTCCTGTGGTCCCGGCTGGGATCGAACCAGCGACCTTCCCGGTGTGAACGGGACGCTCTTCCACTGAGCCACGGGACCGCGCGAGACGCCGTCGGCGCCTGTGCACGAGGCAGAAGATTACACGCTCACCACTCGCATCCCCAAATCGGCCCGTTGGGTGCGCCGAACATTCTCAAGCGGTCGGCGCCGCACATACGATTGGCCGCCCACAGCACTTTGACCAGGCGATTTGGCGAAGCGCGAGTACGTCGGATAGTGTTCCTCATCGCGTCGAGAGCAACAAAAGATCCACAAGATCGCTCCCGACCACGCGGATGTAGCGCAGCTGGTAGCGCATCACCTTGCCAAGGTGAGGGTCGCGGGTTCGAATCCCGTCATCCGCTCGAGGCGAGTCCTCTCGCATCTGGTGGTGTGGCCGAGTGGTGAGGCAACGGCCTGCAAAGCCGTGTACACGGGTTCGATTCCCGTCGCCACCTCCACACCAATTGCATATCCCGCGCGATTAGCTCAGTGGGAGAGCGCTTCCCTGACACGGAAGAGGTCACTGGTTCAATCCCAGTATCGCGCACCACGAAAAGCCCGCTGCCCCGCAGCGGGCTTTGTGCATCTGAAGGCTGGTGCGGCTCGAGCACCCCGGAAAGGCAACCGGGCCAAGGCCCTCGAGGATGTCGGACCCGACCTGGGGCCCGCCCCCTGACGCGCAAACCTTGAGTGGTTCAGCTCCCGATTCCCAAACCACCCGCGATCGTCGGCCACGCACGATGCAGGTCACGATTCCAGTAGCCCCACGAGTGCAGCCCCGGCCGGAAATCGTAGGTCGCGCTGACACCGGCTCTCTCGGCGCGCGCCTTGAAACCCAACGTGCACTGCAGGACGACACTTTCCAGGAGACCACCAACCGGCGACGCGAGGCCGGCGAGGCCCAGCGACGGGTCCGGCACGCCGTTTCCGCTGGAGATGTAGACGACCTTCCCTCGCAGGGCGGCCACATGAGCGGCAGGATCGTGGGCCGCCCACTCCGAGCCGCTCACCGGGCCCCACATGTTGTCCGGGTTGCCGCCGCGCGTTGCCACGGTCGCGGCGGTCGCCTGTCGGAACTCACTCGATCCCTGGTCGAGGCACCCGCTGAATGCGGCCACCGCCGTGTACAGGTCGGGATGGCGCACAGCGATCGACATGGCGCCGAGGGCGCCCATGGAGAGCCCACCGATGGCGTTCACGCCGCTACCCTGAAAACGCGAATCAATCAGTGGCGGCAACTCTTCGGTGAGAAACGTCTCCCACCGGTTGTTCCCGAGCACCGGGTCGGCCGTAGACCAGTCTGTGTAGTAGGAACCGGTACCGCCGATCGGCAGCACCACGTTGACCGCTTTGTCAGCCATGAACTCGGCGATATCGGTCTAGTAGGTCCAGCCGCTCTGGGTGTAATTGGTGTAGACGCCGCCGTCGATTCCGTCCAGGAGATACCAGGTCGGCCGCTCCCGGTCCCGCCGTGCGGGCACAAGAACCGACACGCGGATCGGTCGATCCATCGCCCGCGAATACACGGTCACCGTCGCGTGGTTAGGGGTCGTCATGGACATCGCGAGTATTCGAGACGGCCCGCGCGCATCGGGTACGGCCGCGGCGGGCCCGCCTGCCCATCCCCCCACGCCGATCATCAAACATGCTGCGACGACCAGAACGGCAGATCTCTGCCACATTGCTTGTCTCCCCCACAGAATCCCGACCACGGCCGGCCACCTCGCGGCCCCCACCGCCGAGATGATCAACGACAGTGAAACACGAATGCGTCGGCTCCGGGGGCAATACGGACATGCAGGCCCCACATGTCAACAGGGCCGACGATCATCCGAGTCAGTTGTCGGTCGCCAGACCCAGAGCGCCCAGGCACATCAGGTCGAGTGTGTCGAGCAGAGCGTCTTCGTCGGCGTCCTCCCCTTGGACGAGCCACAGGTAGAGCGTGTGGTCGACCATCGCCGCCATCGCGCGTGCCGCCATCACCGGATCCAGTGACGCCCGCACCCGACCCTGTTCCTGCCAGTGCGCGATGGCGCCGGCCGTCTTGTCGATCAGCGACGCACGATGCTCGTGGCGCAGGTGCCGGAACTCCTCGTTGAAGGTCGCCACCTGTTCGACGATGGCCATCATGCGAGCATGCCGCCGATACGCCTGGTAATAGGAACGATTGGTGGCGATGAGGCGCTCAGCTGGGGTCATTCCCGGAGCAGACGGTTCTTTGCGATGCACTTCGGTGAACAGCCGGGTGCTCAACTCCCGGAAGACGTCTTCCTTCGACACGAAGTATCGGTAAAAGGTCCCGTAGGAGACACCGGCCTCCTGAGCGATCAACTCCACTCGCGCATCGACGAATCCGATGCGCTCGAATACCCGCTGCGCACCGTCGAGCACGGCGTCGCGCGTGGCCCTGCCCCGCGGCGACAGAGCGTCGACCGGCGCCGGCACACCCGAGGTGCTTCCGGTGGACTTGTTGACAGCGAGCCTGGCCACGAACAAGACTCTTCAGCAAGTTGACATGACAGTCAAGTCATGTCACGGGTCGCCGATCATCTCCGAAAGGACGCTCCACATGCCGACCAACCCCAACTTCGAACTCCGCGGCATCAACCACCTCGCGCTCGTCTGCGCCGATATGCGCAGGACCATCGACTTCTACTCCGGTGTCCTCGGCATGCCCCTGGTGAAGACCCTCGATCTGCCCGGCAACCTCGGACAGCATTTCTTTTTCGACTGCGGCGGCGGCAACACGGTGGCGTTCTTCTGGCTCGCCGACTCGCCGGACGCCGCCCCCGGTATCGCCGCCCCAAAAGGACGCCCCGATGAGGGCGAACTGGCCAGCGCCATCGGCTCGATGAACCACGTCGCCTTTGCCGTGCCGCCCGAGGACTTCGACGACTACCGCAGCCGTCTCGAGGCCGCCGGCGTCGCGGTCAGCCCCGTTCTCAACCACGACGACAGCGCCGCCGGCGTCTCCCGGCATGTACATCCGGGCACATTCGTCCGCTCCTTCTACTTTCAGGACCCGGACGGAGTTCTGCTGGAGTTCGCTTGCTGGACACGCGAATTCACCGACGCCGACGTCGCCCACGAACCGAAGACGGCAGCGGACCGCCGCGTCGCCACCCCCTCCTGAGCCCACCAGAACGCCCACCGAGAGGAACTCATGCCACGCCTGCCCGAGGTCCATCGCGCCGACGTCACCGACGACAAGATCCGGTACTTCTACGACCGCCTGTTCGGCCCCGACAAGGACCCCGCGACCGAGCACGGGACGATCCATGCGACCCCCGGTGATTGGTGGACGGTGTTCGCCAACTCCCCCGAGGTGTTCGGTCACGCAGTTCGCGGCTTTGCGCTCTACCGCAATGCGACACTCGATCCCCTGCTGCGCGAACTCGGTCAGGGCCGCGCGGGTTATGCGCGCGGCAGCCAGTTCGTGTTCTCCCAACACTGCAAGCAGATGCGGTCACTGGGTATGCCCGAGGAAAAGATCGCGGCGATCCCCGCGTGGCAGGTCAGCGATCTGTTCAGCCCCCTCGAACGTGCGGTGCTGGCCTACGCCGACGGTCTGGTGCTCGACGGTGGACGAGTCCCCGACGCGGTCTTCGCCGTGCTCACCGAGCACCTCCCGGCCAACCAGATCCTGGAACTGACCTACATCACCGCGCTGTACGACATGCACGCCACGATGGCCAAGGCACTGCGACTGGAGTTCGACGACGTCCCCGAACGCGTCGCAGAGGTCCGGATACCCGAGGGCGTCAAGGTCGCCGACCTCTCGGCGGATCTGTCCGGAGAGTAGCCGGGCCCGCCTCACCACCGGCGCGGCGTACGCTGCGCATGTGCGAGCGCCCACCGTGATCGAGATCGTCGACGACCCGCGCCACGCCGCGGAGATCGCCACGCTGGCGGCAGCCACCTTTCCGTTGGCCTGCCCGCCCCACTCGACGACCGCGGACATCGCCGAGCACATCCGTGAGCACCTGCAGCCGGCGAACTTCGACCATCACATCACCAGCGCCGACAGTGACGTCGTGGTGGCGCGCGACGGGATCGAGGGACCGGTCATCGGATACAGCCTGGTGCTGCACACCGCGCCGGTCCACCCAGATGTCGCGGCGGTGGTGACGCAACGGCCGGTCACCGAGATCTCCAAGATGTACGTGGCACCGGACCATCACGCCCGCGGACTCACCGAGGCGCCTTCGCACATGCTGATGCAGACCGCACTCGAGGTGTCACGCTCCCGAGGCAGCGTGCTGGCATGGCTTGGCGTCAATCAGGAAAACGAACGCGCACAACGCTTCTACACCAAAATGGGTTTCGCACGGGCCGGAGTCAAGACGTTCGATCTCAACGGCTCCGTCGAGCACGACTTCATCTTTGTTCAGCAGCTGTGAAATCCGCGACGGCCGGCGTCAGACTGCGCTCTCGGCGAACCGCGACAACGCCAACAACCGCGACGTCGCACGCAGGTACTTCTTCTTGTATCCACCGTTGAGCATCTCTTCGGTGAAGATCTCGTCGAGCTTGCTGCCAGAAACGGTGACCGGGATGTTGGCGTCGTAGAGACGGTCGGCGAGAACCACCATGCGCAGTGCCACCGACTGATCGCGTGCGGCGTGCACATCGCTGATGCAGACCAGCGAGACACCGTCGACGAGATCCTTGTACTTCGACGGATGCAGCGTGCTCAGGTGATCACACAACTCATCGAAGTCGTCGAGGGTGGCACCGACGGTCGACTCGGCGAGTTCGGCGAGTTCGGCATCCGAGCGTGGATCGGGTGCCGGCGGCAGATCACGATGCCGGTAGTCGGGGCCGTCCACCCGGATCGTCTCGAACACCGCGGACAACTTGCGGATCTCGCGCAGGAAGTCCTGGGCGGCGAATCGCCCCTCGCCGAGCTGTCCCGGCAGCGTGTTGGATGTCGCCGCGATGGAGACCCCGTTCGTCGTCAACTCGGTCAGCAATCGAGACACCAGCATGGTGTCACCCGGGTCGTCGAGTTCGAATTCGTCGATACAGAGCACCGTGTGCTGTGAGAGTCGTTCGACGGCGTTGACGAAACCGAGGGCTCCGACCACGTGGGTCACCTCGACGAAGGTCGCGAAGGCTTTCGGCTCCGGCATCGAGTGGTAGATCGAGGCCAGCAGATGGGTCTTGCCGACACCGAATCCGCCGTCGAGATAGAGCCCGACGCCCTGCCCGGTCTTCTTGCGGGAGAACAGGCCACCCTTACCGCCACGCACCTTGGCCGCCCGGGCCACGAAGTCGCGCCCCTTGGCGACCGCCTCGGCCTGTGAGGGCTCGGCCGGATCGGGGATATAGGAGTCGAAGCTGACCGAGTCGAACGTCGACGGGGGCACCATCTCGTCGATCAGCGCCTCGGGTGCAACCGTCGGATTGCGGTCGCAGAGTCGTGCGGTCATAAGGGGCAGCGTAACGACCTCGGCCATGATGGAGTCATGTTCGGTCTACAGAAAGCGACCCAGCTCACACCTGCCGATGACCAGGCCACAACCCTGCGGTGGCTCGCCCAGCAGTATGCCTACCCACCGCTTCCCTCCCCTCCGCCCTGCCTGCCCCGACCCTTCGTGCGAGCGAACATGGTCGGGTCCATCGATGGTGCGGTGACAGTGGACGGTCGCTCGGGCGGGCTCGGCGGACCCGGCGACAAGGCGGTGTTCCGTGTGCTGAGAGCACTCGCCGATGTCGTCGTGGTCGGCGCGAGCACCGCGGTCACCGAGGGCTACCGACAACCGTCGGCCGACGACGAGTTCACCGCTGACCGCACCGCGCGAGACCAGACGCCCGCACCCGCGCTGGCGTTGCTGTCGCGGTCGTTGTCGATCCCCGACGACTTCGCGCCCGTGGCTCAGCTGCAGACCCTGGTTCTGACCTGCGCGTCGGCTCCCGCGGACAGGCGCTCGGCCCTGACCGACATCGGCGCGACACTCATCGACTGCGGCGACGACACCGTCGACCCGCACGCCGTCCTCGATGTGTGTGCCGAGCGCGGTTGGGTCCGGGTGTTGACCGAGGGCGGGCCGTCGTTGCTCGGCTCGTTGGCGCAGGCAGATGCGCTCGACGAACTGTGTGTCACCACCGCCCCCGTCGTCGTCGGCGGCGATGCCGGCCGCATCGTCTCCCACCGTGACGCCCTACCGACTCGGCCGATGCGGCCGGTGTCGATCATCACCGACGACGACGGCTACGTCTTCACCCGATGGGCGCGCACACCCACCGAAGACACGTACGGGCACCGCACCGACACCGACTAGGCTCGCGGTCATGCGACGAGCACCCCGGCGGCGGACCCGCGGATCCGAACCGAGGCGCACGGCGATGCCGGCCATCGCTGCGGCGCTGGTGACCGTCCTCGGCCTCGGTGGGTGTGCGGTCGGCCCGGACACCGGACCTCAAGTGGTGCACGGCGGTGGGGGCGGCGGCGAGCAGCCGTCGTCATCGGCGGCACCGACGGGCCTTCCGCCGATTCAGGCGCCACGCAATGACCTCGACTGGACCGACTGCGCACCCCAGACCGCCACCCGGTGGGGTGTCGACCGGCCAGACGGTGTCACGGTGCAATGTGCGGATCTGACCGTCCCCGTCAACCCCTACCGACCCACCGGCGACACCCTCACGGTCGGCCTCACCCGGGCACAGGTGGCGGCCACGCCCGACGACGCGGTGCCCGTCGTGTTGACCTCGGGTTCGGACCTGCCGTCCTCACGGACGCTGCTGATGCTGGCCGCCGGTCCGGGCCGCGCCCTGCTGGAACAGCATCCGGTGGTGGCAATCGACCGCCGTGGGGCACCGACCAGCGGCGAACTGGACTGTATGACCCGCGAGGAGCGGGCCGCGATACGCAGCAACGGCCTGGCCGGCGACGCCGACGCCACCCAGCAGCAACGGATCGACCGGCTGGCCGGGTCGGCCTCATCAGCCGCAGGTGGATGCACCGAGACCCTCGAACCGCATCAACTCGACTTCGGCGAGGCATTCGCCGCCGCCGACATCGAGGCCTTGCGTATCCGGTGGGGCGTCGACCAACTGGCGCTGGCCGGGGTCGGCGAAGGCTCCGACGTCGTCCTCGCCTACGCCGGGAACTTCTCGGGTCGCGCCGGACGCATCATCCTCGACACACCGACCCCGTTCGGCGCGAACGCCCGCGACCGCGCAGCCACCCGCGCTACCGGCGTACAGGCCGCCTTGCGGACCTTCGCCCAGCAGTGCAGCACCGCCGGCTCGTGCCCGCTCGGTGCCGACGGCACGGCCACCATCTCCGATGTCCTCGCCAAAGGCCGGGCCGGCCGGCTCAGCGGATTGTCCGACACGGAGGCATTGTCGGCGATCACCACGGCGGTGGCGCTGGCCCCCGACCGACCGGCCGCGACGACCGAGACCGCCGCGGCGATCGCGGCCGCCGATCGTGGCGACATCGGCGCGCTGACCACGCTGGCCGACCGCGCCGCCGCGCTGCGGCTCACCGACGGTCAGCTGGTCGCCCGCTGCAACGATGTGAGCGGGCCGGTGGGTCAGAACGAGATCCCGGGACTGATCGACGCCTGGAGCAAGCAGAACCCGCTCACCGGCGCCGACACTGCGCTGTCGCTGATGCGATGCAACGCGTGGGCGTCGTCGACGCCTGTGAACCCGCCGAGCGCGTTACCGGTCGACCCACTGGTACTCGACGGTGCCAACGACCCCATCAACGGCGGTGGCGGCGCCCAGGCACTCGGTGGTCTGTTCATCAGGGCCGGCACCACGCCGACGACGGTGAGCTGGGGTGGTCTGGGATATTCGGTCCTCGCCCGTAGTGCCTGCGCAGCCGACATCGTGACGCAGTACCTCGGTGACGAACCACTCGGTGAACCCACCGACCGTGGTTGCCCGAGCTGACTGCGGCGACGCGGCCCGCAACGTCGCAGGGCATGCGGTTTCGGCGCGCTGCTCGTAGTACGGTTCGCGGGTGGCGATTCTCGACAGGTACCTCCATCCGCAGATGACCTTTGATCGGATCATCCCGATGGTGCTGTGGCCGATCTCCATCATGATGGTCTTCCAGCGGTCGGTGATCCTTGCCGTCAACGGTGACCGGACCGACGATTTCCGGCCCGTATATCAGGCCGCCCTGCAGTTCCTCAACGGTCAACCCGTCTACGCCGAGAACCTCGACACCGTCGACCCCCACTACCTGTATCCCCCGTCGGGCACGCTACTGATGGCCCCGATCGCGGTGATCGATCCGGAGCGCTCGCGCTGGCTGTTCATCGTGCTCAGCGTGCTCGCGCTGATCGCCTCAGCCTTTCTGCTGGCCAAACTCTTCGGATTCGCCGGACGCTCGTGGGTCGTGCCGCTGATCCTGTTCTTCTTCTTCAGTACCGAAACCGTGTCCCACACCCTGATCTTCACGAACTTCAACTCGTTCGTGCTGTTGGGGATGCTCGCCTTCATGCTGCTGATGATGCGGCGGCACGACTGGTGGGCGGGCCTCGCGATCGGCGTGACCGTCGCGGTCAAACCGGTGCTGATCCCGTTGCTGTTGCTGCCACTGCTCAACCGTCAATGGCGGGTGCTGGTGACCGGCATCGGAACGCCGGTGATCCTCAACATCATCGCGTGGCCGTTGATCGCCGACCCCAATTCCTTCGTCACCCGCACGGTGCCTTACCTCGGGGAGGCGCGGGACTACTACAACAGCTCGATCGCCGGCAACGGCGCCTACTTCGGGGTCGCCGACTGGCTGGTGCTGCTGCTGCGCATCGCGTTCGTCCTGATGGCGGCGTTCAGCCTGTGGTTCCTCTACCGCTACTACCGTCGCACCGATGAACTGCTGTGGCTGGCGACCTCCACCGGCGTCCTGCTGGTCACTGAATTCCTGGTCGGCGCGCTCGGCCAGGGCTACTACTCGATGCTGCTGTTCCCGCTGCTGATGACCGTCTTCCTGCCCGGTTCGACGATGCGCAACTGGCCGGCCTGGCTGGGCGTCTACGGGTGTATGACCTTCGACTCCTACTACTCCGACGAATGGGACGCCTTCGGCCGGATGCTGGAGTTCAACAAGGTCACCTGGGGCTGGTCACTGTTGATGATCGCGGTGTTCTGCTCGCTGCTGTTCCGCTACCTCGACATGCGACGCGACGGTGTCACGACCCTGTCGGCCGATGCCGGTTCCGGGGCGGTGGACCCCGCGCTGACCGCGCGCACCCGCGACGGTGGCGAGGGCGCCGACACAGTGGCTACCGTGGAGAAATGAGTTCGAACATCCCCGCCGAGTCCGGATCCGTGGATGCCGGTGAGATCACCGACGACCAGTGGCGGCAGCGACTGACCCCGGCCGAGTACCGGGTGCTGCGCCAGGCCGGCACCGAAGCCCCGTTCACCGGCGAGTACACCGACACCAAGACCGTCGGTGTGTACCGCTGCCGGGCATGCGACGCCGAATTGTTCCGCAGCGAGCAGAAATTCGACTCACACTGCGGATGGCCGTCGTTCTTCTCCCCGCTGGCCGGCGACGCCATCATCGAGCGGGCCGACGACTCACTCGGCATGCGGCGTGTGGAGGTGCTGTGCGCCAACTGCGGCAGCCATCTGGGTCACGTCTTCTCCGGCGAGGGCTACAACACCCCCACCGATCTGCGCTACTGCATCAACTCGATCAGCCTGAAACTCGAACCGGCCGAGGAGTGAGCGGGTTCGCCCTTCCGCAAGCTCCAGGGCTCCTCAGGGACCAGGACAGGCTCTTCCGTTGTCCCGCGCTCCCTGACGAACCCGCGAAGAGGCGTCACGGAGGGCTCCTCAATCGACCCCGCCCGCTGATCGAGTAGCCGCCGAGCCCCTGGGCGAGGACGCGTATCGAGATCAGATCAGTGGGTTTCGACACGCGTCGGGCTCGCAAGCTCGCACGCCGCTTCTCAACCAGCGTCGTTACGGTGCACAGCCAGCAGCGCTCAGGGCAGCGCGTCGATCAGTGCGGTCGGCTCGACGCGCGGGCCGGTGAAGAACGGCGTCTCCTCGCGCACATGCATCCGTGCCTCGGTGGCGCGCAGATCGCGCATCAGGTCGACGATGCGGTGCAGCTCGGGCGCCTCGAAGGCGAGCAGCCACTCGTAGTCGCCGAGCGCGAACGACGAGACGGTGTTGGCACGGACATCCTTGTAGGCGCGTGCCGCCTTGCCGTGATCGGCCAGCATCTTGCGACGCTCCTCGTCCGGCAGCAGGTACCACTCGTAGGACCGCACGAACGGGTAGACGCAGATGTAGTTGCCGGGTTCCTCCCCCGCCAGGAACGCAGGGATGTGGCTTTTGTTGAACTCTGCGGGACGGTGCAAGGCGACGTTGCTCCACACGGCGTCGCAGGCCCGACCGAGGATCGTCTCACGACGGAAGCGTGCATAGGCGGCCTGGAGCGCTTCGACCTCTTCGGCGTGCCACCAGATCATGAAGTCGGCATCGGCACGCAGACCCGAGACGTCGTAGATGCCGCGGACCACCACCCCGGAGTCCTCCAGCGACTTGAGGAAGTCGGTGGCATCGGCCTTCGCCTGATCCCGATCGGCGCCCAGTTCGCCGGGCCGCACGGCGAACACCGAGAACATCAGGTAGCGGATGGTGGAATTGAGTTCGGCGTAGTCCAAACGGCTCATGCGTTCATGGTGCCACCGTGACCGCACGCACGATCAGTCAGGTCAGGTCGGCCAGATCCGCGAGCAGCGCAGACACCGCCCGACCGGCCTGGCCGATACAGGCGGGTACGCCCACCCCGGCATAGGCCGATCCGGCGAGCACGAGGCCGCGCGGACGAGCACGCGCCACGTCGGCCATGGCAGCCAGATGGCCAGGTGCGTACACCGGCAGTCCGTTAGTCCATCGCTGCACGTAGGTGGCCCGCACCCGTCCCGAGGGAGCCGGGACGCCCGCGGCCCGGCAGACTTCGTCCAGATCCTCGAGTGCCTCCGCGCGGATCCGGTCGTCGACACCCGCCTCAATGCAGTCGTCGGGGATCGGCGCCCGATACCGGCCAAACGAGGCCCGAACCGACACCGGTCCGTCGTCGTCGGCGAGATGCGCCCACTTGCGAGAGCTGAAGGTGAATGCCTTGGCACGCAGCGTGTCCCCTGTCGCCACGAGCACACCCGAGCGATCCGGCAACACGGTGCCCGGTTCCAGCGCGATCGACACCACCAGCGACGACGCGCGCGGGACGGCCTGCAGCGGCGCCGCCATCCGCGGCTCGGCGCGGCGCAGGAGATGCCCGGCCTGCCAGGCGGGCATCGCGAGCACCACTCCGTCATGGTGGACGTGGCGGTCGCCGTCGACCTCCAGATTCCAGCCACCGTCACCCGGCGCCAGATCGCGGACGTACGAACACATCTGCGGCGCGACCCCGGCCGCCTCGATCAGCGCATCGATGAGGACGGCATAGCCACCCACCAGGGTTCCGAACACCGGTCCGGTACCGGTCGCCTTCGCCGTGAGATCCGTCACCGCGGTCGTCAGATTCGGCGCCCCTTGGTCGAGCGCCGCTGCCAGTGCCGGAAGCGCCTCGCGCACACCGATGTCGGTGGCCAGGCTCGAGTAGACCCCGCCCAACATCGGGTCGACGCTTCGCGCGACCACCGAGGGCCCGAACCGGTCGGCGACCAGGTCTCCCACCGATGGATCATCACCGACCCGCCAGCGCAGTCGCCGCGACGACTCGTCGGCCATCCACTCCACGTCGGCCGGATCCGCCAGTTCGGCCACCGCGTCCGGCGTGGCCGGTATCCCCATCAGCGCGGGCGTAGGCAGCGGGTGAAGGCGCCCGCCTGACCAGATCGCCGGTCGACGCGGCGTGGGTGCCACAACCCGGTCGCCCAGACCCAGTTCACCGACCAGGTCGACGGCTTCGGGCCGCCGGACGATGAACGCCTCGGCACCCACGTCGACCGCTCGCCCACCGACATCGAGGGTCCGCACCACACCACCCGGGATGGTGCCGGATTCGTAGACGTCGATGTGCACGTCGTCACCGAGTGCCTGCCGAACCCGGTAGGCCGCCGTAAGGCCGGATATCCCGGCGCCGATGATCGCGATGCGGGCGGTCATGACGTCGCGTCGGGCATCAGAGGCTGTGGACGAGCTCGACCGCGCGGGTGATCACATCGGGGTCGGTACTCGGCAACACGCCGTGGCCCAGGTTGAAGATGTGCCCGGTCGCGCCCGCGCGCACCGCGCGGTCCCCGTCGGCGACGACTCTGCGGACCTCACGTTCCACCACGTCAGACCCCGCGAACATCAACGTCGGGTCGAGATTGCCCTGAACCGCCTTGCCCGGGCCGACGCGGCGTACCGCTTCGTCGAGCGGCACGCGCCAGTCGACGCCGATCACATCGGCCCCGGCCTCGGCCATGGCTCCGAGCAACTCGCCAGTGCCCACTCCGAAGTGGATGCGCGGCACGTCGTGGTCGGCGACCTCGGCGAAGACGCGGGAACTGTGGGGGGCGACGTAGGTCTGATAATCGGCGAGTGACAGCATGCCCGCCCACGAGTCGAACAGCTGCAGTGCGTCGATCCCGGCATCGAGTTGGACCCGCAGGAAGGTGATCGTGATGTCGGCCAGACGCCCCATCAGTGCGTGCCAGGTCTCCGGATCGCCGTGCATGAGTGCCTTGGTGCGCTCGTAGTGCCGGCTCGGACCACCTTCGATCAGGTACGAGGCCAACGTGAACGGCGCACCGGCGAAACCGATGAGGGCGGCCTTGTCCGGCAGTTCGTCGAGAATCAGCTCGATCGCATGCGCGATGGCACCCACCGAGTGCTCCTCGAGCCGCGGCAGATTCGCCACGTCGGCGGCGTCCCTCACCGGGTTGGCGATCACCGGTCCGGTACCGGCGACGATGTCGAGATCGATGCCGGCCGCCTTCAACGGCACCACGATGTCGGAGAACAGGATGGCCGCATCCACATCGTGTCGACGGACCGGCTGCATGGTGATCTCGCAGACCAGTGCCGGGTCGAAGCAGGACTCCAGCATGCCGTGGTCGGCGCGGATGGCACGGTACTCCGGCAGCGATCGACCCGCCTGCCGCATGAACCACACCGGCCGACGTTCCGGGGAGGCGCCGCGGGCCGCGGCGACCAGTGGGAGATCGTGTGCGCGACGGGCGCTGGAACGTGTTGTCTCGGACATCGCCTCTACTCTGCCACGTCTCGGCGCGCCTCCTACCACCGTGGGGCCACCGGACCTACCGTCGAGGCGTGACCTCTTCGGGAGCTCCGACGGAGCCTGCTGACTTCCGCGCCGCGGTGTCGTCATTGCATGCCGCGCGGATCCGACCGGAAATCGAGGTCGGACCGATCCGTCCGCCACAACGTCTCGCCCCGTACAGCTACGCGGTCGGTGCCGAGGTACGTAGCGCCGGCGACGCCGACGACGTACCGGTGGATTCCACGGGTAGCTCGTTCGGGCGGCTGATCCTGCTCTACGACCCCGCCGGCCAGGAAGCCTGGAACGGGACCATGCGGATGGTCGCCTACGTGCAGGCCGAGGTGGAGGCCGCGCTGGCGATGGACCCGCTGCTGCCGGAGGTGGCATGGAGCTGGCTGTCCGACGCGCTCGGCGTTCCGACCGGTGAGACCTCCGGGCACGCGCCGGCGAGCGGGGTGGCGGTGACCGCACTCGGCGGCACGGTGACCTCCACCACCTCGGTTCGCTACGGCGACATCGCGGGACCGCCGCGCGCCCACCAACTCGAGCTGCGCGCCTCATGGACCGCGGGGGGTCTGGAACTGGCCGGACACCTCGAGGCGTTCTGCGAGGTGTTGTCGTCGGCCGCCGGTCTGCCACCCTCGGGTGTCACCGAACTGGGCCCGGCCTGATTCGGTGGCGGGTCCGATGACGAGCGGCGACGAGACGACCGGACCCTCTGATCCGACACCACCGGAGGCGGTGACCGAACCCCTCCTCCGTCCGGCCGAGGGCGTGCCGCCTGTGCTGACCAGCGCCGCCGAGTTCGCTGCGGCTGCCGAGTCCATCGCCGCCGCACATGGGCCGATCGCGGTGGACACCGAGCGCGCCTCCGGCTATCGCTACTCCCAACGGGCCTACCTGATCCAGATCCGCCGCACCGGTGCGGGCACCTTTCTGCTCGACCCGATCGAGGAGCCTGCCGCGCTGGCGCCGGTCATCGAAGCGCTGGACGGACCCGAGTGGGTCCTGCATGCCGCCGACCAGGACCTGCCCTGTCTGCGCGAGGTCGGCTTCGTCTGCCGCGAGCTCTACGACACCGAGTTGGCCGGACGCCTACTCGGCCTGAGCAAGGTGAATCTCGCCGCGATGGTGGCCGAGTTTCTCGGCCTCGGGCTCGTGAAGGGCCATGGCGCCGCCGATTGGTCGCGGCGGCCGCTACCCGCAGACTGGCTGAACTATGCCGCCCTGGACGTGGAGGTCCTCGTCGAGCTGCGCGACGCGATGGATGCCGCCCTCGCCGCCGCCGGAAAGGACCAGTGGGCGCGCGAGGAGTTCCGGTTCGTGCTGGAGCGGCCACCTGCTCCCCCACGTCCCGACCGCTGGCGCAAGACGTCGAACATCCACACGATCAAGAACGTCCGGACCCTGGCCGCGATCCGCGAACTGTGGACCGCTCGTGAGGAACTCGCGCAACGTCGAGACGTCGCACCCGGGCGGGTACTGCCCGATTCGGCCATCGTCACCGCCGCCACCGCCAACCCCACGTCACAAGCGGAACTCACGCGCCTGCCCGTGTTCGGGGGTCCCCGCCAACGCCGCCAGGCCCACATCTGGCTGCGCGCGCTGGACCGGGCCCGGGAGCTCGCTGATGCCGACCTGCCGCCGCGCCGGTCCCCGACGACCGGACTTCCGCCGATCAATCGGTGGGATCAGCGCAATCCCGACGCGGCGGCGCGGGCCGCGCGGGTACGTCCCGTGATCCGAGAGATCGCCGAAGCGCACCAGGTGCCGACGGAAAACCTGCTCGCCCCCGAGGTGGTGCGGCAATTGTGCTGGGAGGGTGTACCTCTGCCGGCCACCGCCGCGTCGGTTGCTGCCCGCCAGGCTGACGAGGGAGCCCGTCGATGGCAACGCGATCTGACCGCAGCTGCGATCGCAGAGGCACTCAACAGCGTCGACGTCGAGCCCTCCGCCACGAACCAGACCCCCGACGCCGAACGCCGCGACTGAAACACTCGGCCTCGGGCGGCGTCAGCCGTCGGCCTCGGGGGCGGCCGACACATCCGACTGGGACAGCTCGGATCCGGACAGCTCGGACTCGTCCAACTCGCTATCGGCCGAGTCCCTCGCCGAGTGCATCTCGGCGACGGTCGCGGTGATGGTGCGCGCGAGATCCTGGGCGGTGAGACCGAAACCGGAGAGCAGTTGTCCGCGGGAGGCATGTTCGACGAACCGTTGCGGAATGCCCCGGTGATGCACCGGGACCGCGACGCCGGCGTCGGACAGCGCATCACTGACCGCCGACCCGACTCCGCCGCGCACACCGCTGTCCTCGAGAGTCACCACCAGTCGATGACGTCGGGCGAGATCGGCGATCGACCCCGGGACCGGTAGCACCCAGCGCGGGTCCACCACAGTTGCGTCGATGCCCTGCCGTCCGAGCCGCTGCGCAGTGTCCACCGCGAGACCGCAGAAGGCACCGACCGCGACGATGAGCACATCGCCGGCCGCCGCACCGACACCCGGCGCCACCCGATGCAGCACGTCAACGCCGTCTTCAAGGCGCTCGACCGCCCGGATATCTTCGGGCACAGCGCCTTTGGAGAATCGCACGGCGGTCGGGCAGTCGCTGACCGCGAGGGCTTCGGCAAATTCCTCGCGCAGCCGCACGGCGTCGCGCGGCGCGGCGACCCGTAGGCCGGGCACCAACGACATCAAGGACAGATCCCACATGCCGTGATGGCTGGGGCCGTCGGGTCCGGTGATACCGGAGCGGTCCAGCACCAGGGTCACCGGCAGCTTCAGCAGCGCCACATCCATCAGCAACTGGTCGAAGGCGCGGTTGAGGAAGGTGGAGTAGATCGCGACGACCGGATGGAGCCCACCGAGCGCCAGCCCCGCGGCCGAGGTCATCGCATGCTGCTCGGCGATCCCGACATCGAACATCCGGTCAGGGAACTTCTCGCCGAACGGCGTCAGACCGGTGGGACCGGGCATGGCCGCGGTGATCGCGACGATGTCGTCGCGGCGCGAGCCGGCCTCGATCAACGCCGCGGAGAACACCGAGGTCCAGTCCTGTGGCGACACGCTGGTGGCGCGTCCGGTCCGCGGATCGATGATCCCGGTTGAGTGCATCTGGTCGGCTTCGTGGTTCTCGGCGGGCGCATACCCCATCCCCTTCCGGGTGACGGTGTGCACGATGACCGGGGCACCGAATGCCTTGGCCTGCCCGAACGCCGACTCCAGTGCCGCGATGTCATGACCGTCGACCGGGCCGACGTACTTGATGCCCAGGTCGGTGAACATTGCCTGCGGGGAGAGCAGATCTTTGAGGCCGCTTTTCATCCCGTGCAGTACCGCGTACGCGGGTTCGCCGACCACCGGCAACTGCTTGACCGCGCGACGACTCTCGTCGAGGAAACGCTCGTAGGCCGGCTGCAGCCGCAACCCGGACAGGTGGCGGGCCAACCCGCCGATGGTGGGGGCATAGGACCGGCCGTTGTCGTTGACCACGATCACCACCGGTCGGTCGCCACCGGCGATGTTGTTCAACGCTTCCCAGCACATACCGCCGGTCAGCGCGCCGTCGCCGACGACGGCCACCACGGTCCGGTCAGCAGAGCCGGTCAACTCGAAGGATTTGGAAAGGCCGTCGGCGTAGGACAGTGCCGCCGACGCATGTGAGGACTCGACCCAGTCGTGCTCGCTCTCGGCGCGCTCCTGGTAGCCGGTGAGTCCGCCCTGCTGGCGCAGCCCGTCGAAACCGTCCTGCCGGCCGGTGACGATCTTGTGGACATAACTCTGATGTCCGGTGTCGAAGATGACCGGGTCGCGGGGGGACTCGAACACGCGGTGCAGCGCCAACGTCAGTTCCACGACCCCGAGATTGGGGCCGAGGTGCCCGCCGGTCGCGGACACCTTGTCGATGAGGAACGCCCGGATCTCGGCGGCCAGAGTGGTCATGTCCTCCGGCGACAGCGCCTGCAGATCGGTCGGCGAACCGATCTTCTCGAGCACGCCCATCGAGTCCTCCATCACATCCGTCGATTCAGATCAGCACGCCGGGCTGATGGCGTGCGTTCCATCGGGCGCTGTGGCCTCGATGGCTTTCCCGACAGTCTACGGACCGGACCCGGATCGTCGGATTCACGCCGACCGCCGCGCGCCCGTCGGATTGATCACACGCGGGTGGCGCGTCACCGTCGGCGATGTGCGGGCACCAAGGCGGCGATGACCTCGACGTGATGGGTCAACGGGAACGCGTCGAACGCCCTGATCTCCTGCACCCGATATCCCTGGTCACCGAAGAGGGCCAGATCGCGAGCGAATCGCCCGATGTCGCATCCCACGTGCACGATCACATCCGGATCGGCATCGGCGACCACACCGATCACTGCCGCGCCGGCACCGGTGCGCGGCGGGTCCAGGATCACCACGTCGGGGGTCGGCAGTTGCGCGGCCACCGTCGCCACCTCACCGCGATGCACCTCGACGATGCCGTCGTCGAAGGTGGCCTCGGCAGCAGCGAGGGCGGCCGCGTCGGAATCCACGACATGCACCGTGGCCACCGACCCGAGGTCCGCCCTGCCTGCCACATCGATCATCGCTCCCGCCAACACACCGGCCCCGCCGTACAGATCCCACACGACACCGTCCCCGCAACCGCCCGCCGCTGCGACCAGGTCCACGACCGTCTGCCCGTACGTCGCGGGGGCGGCGCGGTGGGCCTGCCAGAAACCGGTCACGGGGATCTGCCAGATCCGGTCGCCGACACGATGTGGCGCGGTGGCCGAACCCTCGACCACGCGTTGCGCGCGGGGCTGCTCACGCCGCCGCCGCGTCGCCTGCGCCGCGCCGCGGGCACCACGGCGTGCACGCCGCACCGGCCGGGGAGGGGCGATTTCGATGATGTGGCGCCCACCGTCCATATCGGCGACGATCGCGAGGTCACCGCCCGGGGTCAGCTCGAGATCGTCGAGTCCGGCGAGCATCCCGGCCTCCGGGGCCGCACACGAATGGCCGGCGACGATGCCCGAGCCGTGCCGGGCGTGCATGCCCGCGCGGCCGGCGGAATCGATGCCGAGACGGGTCCGTACCCGCCAGCCGGTGCCGCTGTCACCCAGACCGGTCACCGGTGTGGACGCGATGCCGAGGTCGTCGAGCGCGTCAGCGCCGAATCCGCCGATCCGACCCAACGCGTCCCGCACGACCTGTGCCTTCAGGTCACGCGCATGCTCGACCGAAACGAACGCGAGGTCACAACATCCGGCACCGTGTCGGGCGGCATCACAGATCGGCTCGACCCGGAAGGGCGAGGGTTCGATGATCTCAATGACCTCGGCTCGAACGAAGCGCTCCCGGCTGTCGTCGACGATCCGAGCCCGGACCAGTTCACCCGGGATCGCATCCCGGACGAAGACGACCCGACCGTCGAGTCGACCGACCGCCTCGCCACCGTTGGCCGGACGGTCGGGCCGCAGCACGATCTCGCGGGCATCGTCGTCGGTTGTGCTCACCGTGCTGTCACCGGTCGTCGAGGTCGCTGCCCAGGGCCCGGCGCGTGTCCCCCGGCGCCGAGTACTCGAGGTCACGATTCTTGAGTCGGATCGACGAGTTGAGCTGCCACGGCACAGACGTGACCATGACGCCCGGTTCGAACAGCAACCGTGTCTTGAGGCGCAGCGCCGACTGGTTGTGCAGGATCTGCTCCCACCAATGCCCGACCACGTATTCGGGAATGAAGACGGTGATCACGTCGCGCGGCGATTCGCGACGCACCCGACGTACATAGTCGATGACCGGGCGGGTGACCTCCCGGTACGGAGACGCAATCACCTTCAGCGGCACCGAGACCTCACTCGCCTCCCACTGCGATACCAGCTTGCGTGTATCGCGGTCGTCGACGTTGACGGTGATCGCCTCCAGGACGTCGGGTCGCGTTGCCCGGGCGTAGAGCACGGCGCGACGGGTGGCCAGATGCAGCGTGGAGACCAGCACGATCGAGTGGGTGCGGCTGGGCAGCACCGAATCCTCGTCGGCCCGCTCGAGTTCGCGCTGCACGGTCGAATAGTGCAGGTGGATCAGCTTCATCAAGACGAACAACACCACCATCGCGAGGATCGCGATCCAGGCGCCCTGGGTGAACTTGGTCACCAGCACCACCACCAACACGGTCGCCGTCATCACCAGGCCGACAGCGTTGATTACCCGCGACCGCTGCATCCGGTGGCGCGCATGCGGGTCGGTCTCGGTCCGCAGGTGACGTGTCCAATGTCGAACCATGCCCGTCTGGCTGAGCGTGAACGAGACGAACACCCCGACGATGTAGAGCTGGATCAGCGACGTGACCTGCGCGCCGAACGCGATCACGAAGACCATCGCGGCGACCGCGAGGAACACGATGCCGTTGCTGAAAGCGAGCCGATCACCGCGGGTGTGCAGCTGACGCGGCAGGTACCGGTCCTGCGCGAGCACCGAGCCGAGCACGGGGAACCCGTTGAATGCGGTGTTGGCGGCCAAGATCAGGATCAGTGCGGTGACGGTCGCGACAAAGTAGAAGCCCGGCGTGAACGAGTCGAACACCGCATGTGCCAGCTGGGCGATCATCGCCTTCTGCTGATACCCCTCCGGGGCGCCGATGAGATCCTGCTCCGGGTTCTCGACGTACTTGGCGCCGATCTGCTGGGCGAGCAGGACGATACCCATCAGCAGCGTGATGGAAAAAGCTCCGAGCAGCAGCAGTGTGGTCGCCGCGTTGCGGGACTTGGGTTTCCGAAAGGCCGGAACGCCGTTGCTGATGGCCTCCACGCCGGTCAACGCGGCACATCCGGAGGAGAACGCCCGGGCGATCAGGAACACGAAAGCGATACCGACGAGGTGGCTGTCCTCCGCGCGGATCTCGAAATCGGCCGTCTCGGACTGGATGTCCTCACCCAGCACGAAGATCTCCAGGAATCCCCAGATCAGCATCGCGGAGACACCGAAGATGAAGGCGTAGGTGGGGATCGCGAGTACTGCCCCCGATTCCTTGATCCCGCGCAGGTTGACCGCGGCGAGCAACGCGATCGCGGCGACACTGAACCACACCTTGTGTTCGGAGACGAACGGGATGGCCGAGCCCACGTTCTCGGCGGCCGACGCGATCGACACCGCGACGGTGAGCACATAGTCGACCAGCAGCGCGCTGCCCACGGTGAGTCCGGCGTTGGGACCGAGGTTGACCGTCGCCACCTCGTAGTCACCGCCACCGGACGGATAGGCGTGCACGTTCTGCCGGTAGCTGGCCACCACCACGATCATCACGACGGCGACCGCTACTGCCACCCACGGGGTGAAGACCAGACCACTGAGTCCGGCGATGGACAGCACCAGGAAGATCTCCTGCGGTGCGTAGGCCACCGAAGACATCGCGTCGGAAGCGAACACCGGCAGCGCGATGCGCTTGGGCAGCAGGGTGTGACCCAGTTTGTCGCTGCGGAACGGGCGGCCGAGCAGAATCCGTTTGGTCGCTACGGACACCTTGGACACGGTGGACACCAGGCAACACTAGAGCGTGTAGTAGACAAAGGCCACAAGGGACCGGCCGCATCGATCCGGCCACCACGGATGTGTAACGTCGTCGCCCGACACGTCGGTGTGCGCGGTAGGTTCGATGGGTCCGTACCGCGCTTGCATCGTCGTCGCGGGATGTCCGCACAGTCGGAAGGGTGCACGTGCAGGTAGTCATCATGGGGTGCGGTCGCGTGGGTTCATCGCTGGCGATGGCCATGCAGAAGCGGGGCCACGACGTCGCGGTCATCGACCGTGACGAGTCGTCGTTCATCCGGCTGAGCCCGCAGTTCGTCGGCACCACCGTGGTGGGCGTCGGCTTCGACCGGGATGTACTGACGCGCGCGGGTATCGAGAAGGCCGACGCGTTCGCGGCGGTGTCCTCCGGGGACAACTCCAACATCATCTCCGCGCGTGTCGCGCGGGAGACCTTCGGGGTCGAACGCGTCGTCGCACGCATCTACGACGCCAAACGCGCGCAGGTCTACGAACGGCTCGGCATTCCCACCGTCGCCACCGTGCCGTGGACGACGGAGCGATTCGTCTCGGCGCTCGGCGAGACCTCCACCACCATCGAATGGCGAGATCCGTCGGGGTCGTTGGTCATCGCCGAACTCGAGGTCGACGAATCCTGGATCGGGGTGAAGGTCGGCAAGTTCCAGGAAGAGACCGGTGGGCGGATCGCCTTCCTGAACCGACTGGGGAACCCAATCCTTCCTGACGCGAAAACCGTTGTGCAGCAAGATGACCTCATCTATGCGGCGATCCCGACCGAGCAGCTCGATGCCGCTCGCGCCACTGCCCGGTCCCCGCGGATCACATCCGACTGACTCAGCTGAGGGAGAAGACGATGAAGGTTGCCATCGCCGGTGCGGGCGCGGTCGGGCGCTCGATCGCGCGGGAGTTGCTGGTCAACAGGCACGAGGTGACGCTGTTCGAACGCAAGTCGGCCCATATCGATCCCGGAGCCGTGCCCGACGCGAACTGGGTACAGGCCGATGCGTGCGAGCTCAGCAATCTCGAACGGGCCGAGCTGCAGACCTATGACGTGATGGTCGCGGCCACCGGCGACGACAAGGCGAACCTCGTGGTGAGCCTGCTCGCCAAGACCGAGTTCGCAGTCAATCGGGTGGTGGCACGTGTCAACGACCCCCGCAACGAGTGGTTGTTCGACGAGGACTGGGGCGTCGACGTCGCCGTCTCGACCCCCCGTATCCTGGCGTCCCTGGTCGAGGAGGCGGTGTCTGTCGGAGACCTGGTGCGTCTGATGACGTTTCGTCAGGGACAGGCCAACCTGGTGGAACTCACCTTGCCGGCCAACACACCGCTGGCGGGTAAACCCGTTCGCAAACTCGCGCTACCCCGCGACGCCGCACTCGTGACCATCCTGCGCGGCGGTCGGGTCATCGTGCCGCAGAACGACGACCCGATCGAGGGCGGCGACGAATTGGTTTTCATCGCTCCGGCCGAGGCGGAACCGGCGCTCTACGAAGCGATGCGCCTGGGTAACTGAACCGATCGAGGAGACCCGGCGCCGGGGTCAGTGCCGGCCGGTGTCGGTCTCGGCGACTTCGGGATCGGACTGCTCGTCGGCCACGATCCGATCCTCCTCCTTGCTCGCGCGGCGCACCAGCAGCACCGTCGCCAGCACCGCCAGCGCGGTCAGCGGCCACCCCATCGCGATCCGGGAGACCGCAAGCCAGCCGGTGCTGCCGTGATCGTAGAGTTCGGATTGCGTCAGATATCGGGCGGCGAAGACCAGTGCCCAGAAGGCCGTTGCGAGATCGTAGGCACGCAAGGTCTTGCGGTGTCGGCGCCAGTCCATACCCTCGCCGCTGATGAGATTCCAGATCACACCCACCAACGGCCACCGCACCAGGATCGACCCCACGAACACGATCGCGTAGGCCAGCGTGGTCCAGATGCCGAACAGGAAGTAACCCTTGGCGTCGCCGGTCCGGTAGGCGATGAACACACAGATCGCGACCCCGATCAGACCGGAGATCGCCGGGTTCAAGGGTTCGCGGCGGAGTAGCCGGATCACGAACACGGCCAGCGCCGCGATGAGCGCCGCAACGATCGCCGCCGTGAGTCCCCACGCGGAGTTGACGGGCACGAAGACGACGATGGGCACCGTCGAATAGATCAGCCCGGATACGCCACCCATCTGTTCCAGCACAGACGGGCGAACATCGGATTCGGGTGCGCCACCGAGTGTGGGTTCCGACGGGTCTGGCGACGACGTCATTCGTCGTCGGGGCCCTGGAGTTCGTAATACGGGTTGTAGATGAGCTTGGTGCCGTCATGTTCGGCCAGTCGGCCCCGCACAGTGATCTTGCGGCCCGGTTCGATCCCCGGGATCCGATTGCGACCGAGCCATTTGAGCATCACGGTGTCCGACCCGTCGAAGAACTCCGCTTTGACGCCGACCTTTGCCGCACGTGAGCAGGTCTCCACTGACCGCAATTCGCCGTGCATCGTTACCTCGTCGCCACGACAGCACTCCGCGGCGCGCTGGGCGCCGGAGGCACGCGACTCCTCGGCGATCTCCACGGCGTCGGCGTCGCCGAGATCTTCGGTCAGCCTGCGGGTCAACCGCTTCAGGTAGCCGGTGGTAGGCATCGCACCCTCCCCTTGGGTGACGCGTCTCTCGTCGAGACATTGGTGAAACATTGTGGGGCGGATTCGCCGACCCTGCTTACAGTCGCCAGCGTAATCCCGTCCGTACTCTGGGTACAACGTCGGGCATGATCATGACATGCCCGCGACACGCCCGCCGGTTCGCCCGGTTGCGCAGAAGCTCGTGGCCATTCCCGGAGCCGGTTCGGACGCCGATTTCGTCCACCGGGCATTCGGCCCCGCCGCCGCTCGATGCGGATTGACACTGGTGGCGCTCGAACCCTCGACCGACCTCGTGGACGGACATCTCCGACGCCTCGACGAGGTGGCGGCGACGTCGGGTCCGCTCGTGGTCGGTGGGGTGTCGATCGGCGCGGCGATCGCGCTGGCCTGGGCGTTAAACCACGACTGCGCGGGAGTGTGGGCGGCGTTGCCGGCATGGAGTGGGGACCCCGCAAAGGCTCCGGGGGCAGCGGGGGCGGCGGCCACGGCCGCGGCCCTGGCACGTGACGGTCTGGAGACGACGATCGCGGCGATGGCAGCGTCGAGCCCGCCCTGGCTGGCGACCGAGCTGAGCCGGTCATGGCGCGCGCTGCATCCGGCGCTCGGCGGCCATCTGACCCAGGCTGCGCAATTCCACGGGCCGACGATGACCGAGATCTCGACACTGTCGGCGCCGCTCGCGGTGACCGCGGCCGTCGATGACCCGGTTCACCCGCTGGCGGTCGGTCGCTCCTGGGTGCGCGCGGCACCGCGTGCGGTGCTGAACGAGGTGACCCTCGACGAGTGGGGCAACGATCCGTCGACGCTCGGCTTGCGCTGTGCCCGCGGGTGGCAAACGCTGCGCTGATCACGTCCGGGCACGGCGAATCGGGACGATCAGCCTCGCCGGTCGCGCCGGAGGCGCTGCATCGCCGAACCGGATGAGCGCGGCATCGGTTCGGGGTCGTCGGACTGCGGCTGCGCGATGTCGGGCGCAGACGATTGCGGAGCGGCGCCGGGCGTCGACTCACCCTGCGAGCCGGCCTCCTGTTGTTGCGCCATCTGCTCTTGTGCCGCAGCGACCTGCTCCGCCAGCACCGGCGGCAACACCACCGGCAGCGGGTCGCGCGGCGGAAACGGTTCCGTGCCGCGGCGCACCACCGACTCGGCCAGCACCGCGCGCGCCAACCTGCCCAGTTCATCGGCGCGGTCATCGGGTCCGCTGGCGACGCAGCGGACCATCCACCGCGGCCCGTCCACACCGAGGAAACGATGCACGCCGCCGGGCACGGTGGCGACCACCTCCCTACCCCAGTGGCCATCCTCAACCGCCACCGACGCACCCTCGTCACGCAGCGACTCGGCGAGCTCGCGCACCACTTCGCGCCACAGGCCCGGTGATTTCGGTGCCGCGAAGGCGCTGACGTTTATGCGCCCATGTGGCGTCACCAGATAAACGGCTTCCGGCTGATGATCGGCCGACATCTCGACAGTCACCTGACCACCCTCGACCACCGGGACCAACACCGATCCGAGGTCGAGATGGGAGTTCCCGAGCTCCTCGGCCGGCGTCGTCAGCGCTTCGATGTCGTACGGCCCCTGGGCGGTGCCGATGCGCAGGTCGCCGTCGGTGTCATCGTCGTTGGCTGCCATGTCGTCTACTCCTCGATGTCACGTGTCGTCGGGTGATCCGATCCGCGGTCACCATCGGGTGCCGCCGCGGCCAGAATCGCGTGTCCACCGCTGGAACCGTGTCCGCCGAGTCCACGGCTGGTCTCGTCGAGCTCGTCTACCTCGACGAAGTCCGGTAACTCGACGCGCTGCACGAGCAACTGCGCGATCCGGTCTCCGCGGGTGATCACGATCGACTCGTCGGGGTCGAGGTTGATCAGGCACACCTTGATCTCGCCGCGGTAGCCGGCATCGATGGTGCCCGGGCTGTTGACGATGGACAGGCCGGCGCGTGCGGCGAGCCCAGACCGCGGATGGACCAGCCCGACCGTGCCGATCGGCAACGCCACCGCGATCCCGGTACCGACCAGCTGCCGCCGACCGGGCGGCAACTCGAGGTCGATCGTCGAACACAGGTCGACACCGGCGTCGCCGGCATGCGCGCGGGTGGGCACAGGAATGTCGGGGTCGAGTCGGCGGAGGGCGATCGGTTCGCTCGCGTCGCCCCGATCGTTTGTCACGGTGGGAGAATTCGGCGCCACGAGGGCAGACTACGCTGGTCGCGTGACTCCCCCTGAAGCAGCTGATGATCCGGCCGGTCGTCCCTCCGGCGACGGCCCAGGTGAGTCGAGAAATGGCGCGCAGCACCCGGCGACAGAACGCCATCCGGCGTCGGACCGGTTCGCCGAACGCCTGAGGGTGCCCTGGTGGTGGTGGCTGGCCGCCGCCGTGGTGACCGGCGTCGTCGGCTACGAGATTCAGCTGTCCGCGCACCGGTCGGCGTGGAGTGTCGCAGGCTACGTCGTGGTGGGCGTGTTGTGTGCCTCGGTGCTGTGGTCGATGGGGCGGGTCTCGGTCCGGGTCACCGCCGAGCGGGAGCTACACGCCGGTCGGGCGCGCCTGCCGCGCGGCGTCATCGCACGCGGCGCAACCGTGCCGGCGACCGCCAAGAGTGCCGCACTCGGTCGACAACTGGATCCGGCCGCGTTTCTCATGCACCGCGCCTGGGTGAAGACGATGGTGTTGCTCGTGCTCGACGACCCGGACGACCCCACCCCGTACTGGCTGGTGTCCACGCGCGACCCGGCCGGACTGCTCGCCGCGCTCGACGTGCCGGACGCCGCCGCCGAGGCCGGTATCGCCGACTGACCCGGCGGGGATGAACAAGAGGGCGGGATAAACGACGGGGCGGGCCCGATTTCGGTCGACCCGCCCCATTCATTCTGGGTGCATTTGTGGTGCTGAGCCGCGAGTCTGCGGCGCTCGTCAGGCGCAGTCCACGCAGATCCGCGAGTTGCCGTTCTCCCGCGCCAGCCGGCTGCGGTGATAGACGAGAAAGCAGCTGGTGCAGGTGAATTCGTCGGCCTGCTTCGGGATGACCCGAACCGAGAGCTCCTCGCCCGAGAGATCGGCGCCGGGGAGTTCGAAGGATTCCGCGGTGTCGCCCTCATCGACGTCGACGGCAGCCGACTGCGCCTCGCTGCGGCGGGCCTTCAGCTCCTCGAGCGAGTCCTCGTTCAGATCCTCGGTGTCTGTGCGACGTGGCGCGTCATAATCAGTAGCCATTGTGTGCCTTACCTATGTGAGAGTGTGCGAGCGCTCTCGGTTGTCCAGGCTTGTGGCCGGACAAACGTAGGTGCGCGGACCCGCCGGGATTGTCTTGCCGTCGGGCGTCACTTCAACGTCATGACCGGTGCAATTCGTTACCCAGGACCCTGCAGATCGGAGTGATTTTCGTCACATCCGACTCGCATGCCTTCCGTCTTCTTCGGAGGGCGGGCGCCCGAAGCCTAGTGCACCGATGCCGCTGGGTCAACGGCGGAGCCATTCGGATCATTCCCTGGCGTGTTCCATCGGCGAAGCCGGCCCGTTGGGCCGAGACAACGGGTCCACCGGCCTGTCTACGCCGAGCGCCGGCGCCGACCCTCTAGAGTGGTGCCGCAGGTCGAGGTGAGAAGGAGCCGATTCGCGGTGGTGTCGCAAATTACCGGGGGAACATCGGTTGACGCCAGAGGTCGTCCGTTCCGGCGGCGCCGGGCACGTCCGGCGATCATCGCCGCAGTCGTGCTGCTGGTGGCCGCGGTGATCACGTGGGCGGTGGCATTGGGCGAATCGGGGCCCGCCGCGATCCCCACCGCATGCAACCAACCGACACCCGCATCAGCGGATCCGTCCGCTCCGCCCCCGGCGACTCCGGCCGCGGAGCCGCCGGAGCTGGCCGCGGCCGACCGGGACGAGATGCTCGAGGTGACCCCGGCGGCGCTGTCCACCTTCCAGGTCCGTGTGCTCAACGCGTCGTCTCAGCGCGGTGCCGCCCGGTCGGTGTCCGATGACCTGACGGCCCAGGGCTTCACCCCGGTCGCCGATGCCCCGTATGCCGACGACACCGTGTATCCCAATCGCGACCTGGCGTGCTATGCGCAGATTCGATTCGGGCCGGCCGGCCAGTCCGCCGCCGCGGCGGTGTGGCTGGCACTACCCTGCGCGCAGCCCGTCCTCGACGGCCGAACCGACAATTCCGTCGATGTCGCGCTCGGCGAGTACTACGAGGCCCGGGAACAATCCCAGGACGCGCAGGCCGCATTGGAGGCTCTACGCTCGGCCGATCCGAAGAACCCCCAGACCGGTGCGGACCCCGGTCTCGTCAAGGCAGTGCACTCCTCGTCCTGCTGACCGCCCTCGACCGAGCGGCCAGTCCCACCTACCCGAGCGTTGACTGGGCACCATTTCCCGTTGACTGGGCACCATTTCCCGTTGACTGGGCACTGGGTAGCGCAGAGCCACCCGACGTCGACTCCGGCCTTCCGCGCACTCGACCAGAATCAGCGCCCTCGACGCGGTGGAGCGCGTCCCTAGTGTCCCGCGTCGGCGGACATGGTCCTGCGTGCCCCGAGTCGGTCGAGAACCTCGATGAAGTCGTCGGCGATGCCGGGCGCACACGCGATAGTGACGTGACCGTCCGACGAGCGCGAATCCGGTGGCGGGGTGTGCACCACTGCGCCCGCCTCGGCGGCGATCAATCCGCCGGCCGCCCAGTCCCACGGGCTCAATCCGTGTTCGAAATGCGCATCCACCGCACCACTTGCGACCATGCACAGATCCAAGGCGGCCGCGCCGACCCGCCGCAGATCACGAACCTGCGGCAGCAACTCGGCGACGATGGCCCCTTGCTCGGCCCGACGGCGCGCGTCATAGGAGAAACCCGTCGCGACCAGGGCGAGCTCGACACGATCGATCGGGTTACAGGCCAGCGCAATCGGCCCGGTGCCGGCGTCGAGGCGTGCACCTGCGCCGAGCGACGCGGAGTACGTGATCGCACGCGCCACATCCACCACCGCACCGGCAACCGAACGACCGTCCACCTGGGCGGCAACCGAGACCGCATAGGCCGGGATGCCGTACATGAAGTTCACGGTTCCGTCGATGGGGTCCACCACCCAGCGCACTCCGGACGGCACATCGACCGAGCCACCCGCTTCCTCGCCCAACACCTCGTCGCCGGGCCGGCGTGCGCGCAATTCGGATCGGACGAGCTGTTCGGTCTCGGTGTCGGCGAGCGTCACCGGATCAGTGGGCGTCGATTTGGTGCTGACGGCCGGCGCCTGGGTGGATCGGTCCGATCCGGTATCGACCGCGCCGGGGTCGTGACCGGGCCGGGCGCCGAACAACTCGGATCGCCGGACCCGGACATGGGCGGCGGCACGTTGTGCCACATCGATTGCGACACGCTCGAGTTCGTCGAAGCCGGGATCATCGGTCACGCCACCATGTCAGCACACCGACACCGGCCGCGTCGCGGCGGGATGAGCGGTGAACACCGGGACCGGCAACGATGACGAGTTGGTGTCGACCACAGCGTCGCGTCCGCGCGCTGGATAGCCTAGGTCGCACACGATTTCCCCGAGTACGGGGAACCCGACGGTTCGATCAGAGAGGACCCGGACATGAGCGATGCCGAGGCAGCGAGCACCGAGACAGCCACCCCCACCAACCTCGGATTCGGCGTCGACGTCGGTGGTTCCGGAATCAAGGGCGGCATCGTCGACCTCGACAGCGGCGAGCTGGTCGGCGAGCGCTTCAAAGTGCTCACACCTCAGCCCTCGACGCCAGAGGCCGTGGCCGGCGGTGTGGCCGAGGTCGTCGAACACTTCGGGTGGACCGGACCGGTCGGCATCACCCTGCCCGGCGTGGTCACCGACGGCATCATGCGCACCGCAGCCAACATCGACAAGGGCTGGATCGACACCGACGTCTACGAGCTGTTCAGCTCGCATCTGGGGGGTCGGCAGGTCTCGGTGCTCAACGACGCCGACGCCGCCGGGATGGCCGAGGACCGCTACGGTGCGGCGGCCGATGTGGACGGCGTCGTGATGCTGCTGACTCTGGGCACCGGCATCGGCTCGGCGATCCTGATCGACGGCACGCTGGTACCCAACACCGAGCTCGGGCACATGATCGTCGACGGCAAAGAAGCCGAACACCGGGCGTCGTCGAAGGTGAAAGAAGACAAGGGCTGGAGCTATGAGAAGTGGGCCGGCAAGGTCTCCAAGGTTCTCGAGGCCTACGAAGTTCTGTTCTGGCCCAAGGTCTTCGTGATCGGCGGTGGTATCAGTCGCAAGAGTGACAAATGGGTGCCGTTCCTCACCAACTCGACACCGGTCGTGCCCGCGACGTTGAAGAACACCGCGGGTATCGTCGGCGCGGCGATGGCGGTGACCGCCGGGCTACGCGCCTGACCGCCTCGTGGAGGTGATCGGGGCGGATCGCGACGTGGCCTGACCAGGGCTTTGCCACATGGTGCGAGGCGATGTCGTTACAATGGTCCACACCGGTCATCGCGCACCGAGAAATCAAGCCCCTGATCCGCGTCGGCGTGCGCCGCCGTCGGTGGATACACGAGTCAGTTCCGAAAGGTTGTACGTGGCAGCCACCAAGACCCGACAGGCCGACGTCGACGAATCGACAGACGCAACTACCGCCACGGAGCCTGCGCCGGCCCAACGGACCGCCAAGAAAGCCGCCAAGAAGGCCACCGCCCGCAAGGCACCCGCGAAAAAGGCAGCAAAGAAGGCGGCGAGCAAGCGCGCCCCGAAGAAGGGCACCAAGCCTGCCGAATCCGACGGCGAGTCGACCGAAGATCTCGACGACAGCGGCACCATCGACGACATCGATGGTCCCGATACCGAACTCGGCGACGATGTCGAGATCGACGACATCGAGGTCGACGAGGACGATGACGCCTCCGACGACGACTCCTCCGATGATGACGAGGACGACGACACGGCCGACGCCGAGACCGCACCTGCGGCGACGAAGGCCACCGGCACCAAGGCCAAAGCGGACAGCAAGGAGAAGACCTCCGGTGACTTCGTCTGGGACGAAGAAGAATCCGAGGCACTCCGCCAGGCCCGCAAGGACGCCGAACTCACCGCGTCGGCCGACTCCGTCCGCGCCTATCTGAAGCAGATCGGCAAGGTCGCCCTGCTCAACGCCGAGGAGGAGGTCGAACTCGCCAAGCGCATCGAAGCCGGCCTGTTCGCAACCGAGCGGCTGCGCCGGATCGTCGATTCCGGCGAGAAGATCAGCACCGCCGCCAAACGCGACCTGAACTGGATCTCCCGCGACGGAAACCGTGCCAAGAACCACCTGCTCGAGGCAAACCTCCGGCTCGTGGTGTCGCTGGCCAAGCGCTACACCGGTCGCGGTATGGCGTTCCTGGATCTCATCCAAGAGGGCAACCTCGGTCTGATCCGCGCCGTGGAGAAGTTCGACTACACCAAGGGCTACAAGTTCTCCACCTACGCGACGTGGTGGATCCGGCAGGCGATCACCCGTGCGATGGCCGACCAGGCACGCACCATCCGCATCCCGGTGCACATGGTGGAGGTCATCAACAAGCTGGGCCGGATCCAGCGCGAACTGCTCCAGGATCTCGGCCGCGAGCCCACCCCGGAGGAGCTCGCCAAGGAGATGGACATCACGCCGGAGAAGGTGCTGGAGATCCAGCAGTACGCGCGTGAACCGATCTCACTGGACCAGACGATCGGCGACGAGGGCGACAGCCAACTCGGTGACTTCATCGAGGACTCCGAGGCCGTGGTCGCGGTGGACGCTGTGAGTTTCACCCTGCTGCAAGACCAGCTGCAGTCGGTGCTGGAGACGCTGTCCGAACGCGAGGCCGGTGTGGTCCGGCTACGCTTCGGCCTCACCGACGGCCAGCCACGGACCCTCGACGAGATCGGTCAGGTCTACGGCGTGACGCGCGAACGTATCCGCCAGATCGAGTCGAAGACGATGTCGAAGTTGCGGCACCCGTCGCGGTCGCAGGTGCTGCGCGACTACCTGGACTGATCTCGGCTTGATGGGTCCGGATCCGACCCGGAGATCTTCGTCACGAACGCGGGCGGTGCGAAAGCACCGTCCGCGTTCGCCTTATATGGGTGTACTTCGATGACGGCATCGACCGGCAAGGCGCCGTAGAGATGGGGGAACCGCATCCCCTCGGGATCAGACGGCACTCCCGGTTCCCAGACGACCGGCGCCGACAGCCGGTCCGGGTCGATGACGAGCAGCACGAGATCGTCGCGTCCGGCATACAGCCGGTTGGCCGGGAGATGGACCTGAGCGGGCCCAGAGAGGTGGATGAACCCGACTTCGGCGAGCGACGGCGGTTCGTGAGATCCGGCCCGGCGCGACTGCTCCCATTCGACGCGGGCACACAGGTGCAGCAGCACAGGCTCGGAGTCGACATTCATAGGTCGTTGCTTAAACCATCCGGCAGCCGGATTGTCAAGAGTTGTGCGCGGTCGGATTCTCCCGACCGCGCCAAATGCACGAATCGTGTCTGTCTGCCCTTACGATTCTCCGCATGCTGGTGACCCGACGAGCCATCGACCTCCTGAGGGTGGCGTCGATGCTGTGTCTGCGGCGCCGCGGCCCGATCTGATCGAGATGCCGCGGCGCGTACCCCATCGCGCCAGCGTCTGCCAGGGTTTCCCGGCTGCCGGTGCGTGTCCGCACAACCCCGAGTCATTTGAACCGAAAGTTCTCATCGCATGCGCACCATCGTCCTGATCGGCCTGGTCGGTCTAGCCGCTCAACTCGTCGACGGCAGCCTCGGCATGGCCTACGGCGTCACCACCACCACCCTGTTGTTGGCCATCGGGGCCAACCCCGCCGCCGCGTCGGCCACGGTCCACCTGGCCGAGATCGGGACCACACTCGTGTCCGGGGTATCGCATTGGCGCTTCGGCAACGTCGACTGGAAGGTCGTCCGACGCATCGCCCTGCCCGGCGCAATCGGCGCGTTTCTCGGCGCGACCGTGTTGTCGAATCTCTCCACCGAGGCTGCGGCTCCGCTGATGGCCATCATCCTGTTGCTGCTGGGTCTCTACATCCTGACCCGGTTCACCTTCCAGGGCATCCCGCGTCAGCATCTCGGCAAGCCGCTGCGCAAGCGGTTCCTGTCCCCGCTGGGACTCGTCGCCGGTTTCGTCGATGCCACCGGTGGCGGCGGTTGGGGGCCCGTCGGCACCCCGGCCATACTCGCCAGCGGGCGACTCGAACCGCGCAAGGTCATCGGTTCCATCGACACCAGCGAGTTCATCATCGCGGTGGCCGCGAGTCTGGGCTTCCTGGTGAGTCTGGGCTCGCAAGGGATCAACTTCGCGTGGGTCGGCGCGATCCTGGTCGGTGGAATCATCGCTGCCCCGATCGCGGCCTGGCTGGTCCGGCACATCCCGCCGCGACTGCTCGGTGCCTCGGTCGGTGGTCTGATCGTGCTCACCAACACCCGCAGCCTGCTGCGCAGCGATCTCGTCGACGTCCCGTCGGCCGCACAGACCGGCATCTACCTCACGATCATCGTGCTGTGGGTGGCCGCCTTCGCGTACTCGCTGCGGGAGTACCTGCGTGACCGCGAGAACGAGTCGTCGGACGCCGTCAGTCGGCTGCGTGCCGAGCAGGCCGAGGCTGTGGAGCACGAACCCGATGAGGCCGCTGAGCCGACCGGTACCCCGGCCGTGGGCTGATGCGACTTCGAGCGCACATGGTCGACGACGATGTCCTGGGCTCGTGTGAGCGTTGTCTCAGCACACGTAAACTCGGATTGAGCGCGTGTTGCCGCTGGAGCAGCACGTGTTAACGGTGAGTGACGACACACCCGGGCGACCCGCGGAACAATACGAAACGCTCATACGTCTGAAAGGGTGAGGGTGACGCATCAGACCGATGTGTCGGCTCACGAAGGGAAAGGCGACCGGCAACGACGCCACCGCCGGACCGGGACGGAGGAACTATGTCAGACACAGCCACCACAGCCCCGATCTCCATGCCGCTGACCGCCGCCGATCGCTGTGATCGTTGCGGAGCGGCCGCCAAGGTGCGGGCTGTACTGCCCGCCGGTGGCGAGCTTCTCTTCTGCCGCCACCACTTCAACGAGCACGAGGCCAAGCTCGTGGAGCTGTCCGCAGTCGTGGAGTCGAGCGAAGAATTGGTCTGAATCGTCCACACGATGTCGCGACCCGGTCGGAGTGATCCGGCCGGGTCGCTGTCGTATCACCGTCGAATGGGCACCGTTTCCTCGAGTGGGCGCCGTTTGTCGTCGAGTGGGCGCCTCTTGTCGTCGAGGTTGCGCCCAACCGCGGGTACCTGATTCAGCGCCACTCACGCAGCGCGGAGATCCGCTCACGGAGTTGCTCGGCGGTGGCCATCGCCGTGGGTGGACCACCGAGACGCTCGCGAAGTTCGTTGTGAACCATGCCGTGTGGCTTACCGGTGCGATGGTGGTGCATCGCGACCAGCGTGTTGAGCTCCTTGCGCAGGGCGTGCAGATTCTCCCCGGTCGGGCGCGCAGGCGCAGCGGTCTCGATCACCTGGGCAGGACCGGCCGCCGACCGCTGTGACACCTGCTCGGCCTGCCGTTTGCGAAGCAGCTCACGCACCTGATCGGCATCAAGGAGCCCTGGTAGACCCAGATAGTCCTCTTCCTCGTCGCTGCCCGAGAACGTCGCCGTCCCGTAGGAGGCGCCGTCGAAGATGAGTTGGTCCAGTTCAGCGTCGGCGTGCAGCGACTGGAAGGCCTTCTCGTCCTCGCCTTCTTCGTCCTTTTGCTTGTTGGCATCGATCAACAGCGCGTCATCGAGGCCGTCGCTGTCCCTATGTGGTTTACCCAGGACGTGATCGCGTTCGGCCTCCATCTTGGAGGCCAGGTCGAGCAGCACCGGAACCGACGGCAGGAACACACTGGCGGTTTCGCCCGGGCGCCGGGAACGGACGAAGCGACCGATCGCCTGAGCGAAGAACAGAGGCGTCGACGAGCTCGTCGCGTACACGCCCACCGCCAGCCGAGGCACGTCGACTCCCTCGGACACCATGCGCACCGCCACCATCCACTCGTCGCGCGATGCCGCGAACTCGGCGATACGTGAGGACGACTTGGGATCGTCGGACAGCACCAGCGTCGGCCGGGTACCGGTGATCGCGGTGAGTAGTTCCGCGTAGTCGCGGGCGACGGTCTGGTCGGTCGCGATGACCAACCCGCCGGCATCGGGCATTCCGCCGGCGCGAAGCTGTCGCAGCCGCGTGCTGGCGGCCTCGAGTACCGACGGAATCCAGTCCCCATGCGGGTCCAACGCGGTCCGCCAGGCGCGGGCGGTGTGTTCGGCCGACAGTGGCTCACCCAACCGCGCCGTGAACTCCTCCCCCGCGCTGGTACGCCAGCTGGCCTGCCCGCTGTACGCGAGGAACATGACCGGACGGACGACGCCGTCGGCGAGTGCGTCGGCGTAACCGTAGGTGTGATCGGCCACCGACCGCAGCACCCCGCCCGGCTCGGGCTCATACGTCACGAACGGGATGGGCGAGTCGTCGGAACGGAATGGCGTTCCCGTCAGCGACAGGCGGCGGGTGGCGTCGGAGAAGGCCTCGCGAATCGCGTCTCCCCACGACTTCGCGTCCCCGCCATGGTGGATCTCGTCGAGGATCACCAGCGTGCGCCTGTTCTCCGTGCGCACCCGGTGCCGCGACGGGTGCGCTGCGACCTGCGCATAGGTCAGCGCCACACCGTGATAGTCCGAACTGGTCTGTCCGGTTGCGTTGCGGAACCTCGAGTCCAACGCGATGCCCACCCGGGCGGCCGCCTCGGCCCACTGGTGCTTGAGGTGTTCGGTCGGGGCCACCACGGCGATCTGCTCGACGGTGCGGTCGTCGAGGAGCTCACGCGCCACGCGCAGGCCGAACGTGGTCTTACCCGCACCCGGCGTCGCGACGGCCATGAAGTCGACCGGTCGGCGGGTGAGGTATTTCGTCAACGCCCGCCGCTGCCACGCGCGCAGTGGCGGACCTGGGGGGATGGTTGCCTCTTCGGCTGCCGTGCCGTCGGCTGCTGAAGTCACTCGTGCACTGCTCCTGACACCTGGTCTGACCGGACTGTCCGTTCGGGACACATTCGGGACATGAAATGTCCCCTCGGGGTGAGAACCGTCGGAGGGGACGCGAGCAATGGTACTCCGGACCACCGAGCGGCTACCCGATCGACTCGCGCAGCGTCCCGGACGGGTGGTGAATCGACGACGGCACACCACCGGGGGCCCGGTTGCCCCGTTTCGTCGCCGGATCAGGGATGCTGGAGCCATCAGCAGTCGAAACCGGAATCCCGTACCGATCACCGAGGACACCACGTCGTCGGCAGGTACTCCCTATCCGGCATCGGCGGCCCCGATCCCACCCGACCGATCGCGACCGCGTCGACGTCCGGCCCCGTCACCGACGCCACCGGATGGCCCGCCGATGGCTGCGACGCCGACCACCCCGATAGACGACACCCATCCCACCCGCCCCCTGGCGGCCCGGCCGGGCATGGACCGGTCTCGACCACAGGCCGCTCCCCCGGCCGCGGCACCACCGGACGGCCCGGAGCCGGCGACTCCCGACACGGACATGCCGGACTCGGGCACGGGGACAAGGGCGGGGCGTTCCCATGCCGATCGAGGCGTCGACGACCCGGCCGCCGAGACACCGCCGTCGGTCGGTCGACCTGTGCTGCCGAATCTGCACCGCCTGGTGTGGCGCACCATCGTCAAGGCGTGGGACGACGGCATCGTGGGTTGGGCGGCCCAAGCCGCGTTCTGGCAGGCACTGTCGCTACCGCCACTACTGCTGGGTCTGCTCGGCAGTGTCGGCTACATCGCCGGCTGGTTCGGTCCGGACACGGTCGACGTCATCTACGAACGCATCGTGGCCTTCGCCGACCGCACGTTCTCCGCCAACGTCGTCGACGAGATCATCCGACCCACGGTCGACAACGTCCTCGGCCGTGGCCGGGTGGTCGTCATCTCGGCGGGCTTCGTGATCTCGCTGTGGGCCGGGTCGTCGGCGGTGTCTTGTTTCGTCGCGTCGATCGTGCGCGCCCACGGACAGCACGAGGTCCGCAACCCCGTATGGCAACGATTCTTCGCGCTGTTCGTCTACATGGGATTCCTGGTGGCGTCGGTGTTCGTGTTGCCGCTGGTCGCCCTCGGGCCCAATTACCTCCACGAGATCGTGCCGGACTCGTGGGACCCGATCGTCACCCACCTGATCGATTTCGGCTACTTCCCGTTCGTGGCCGTACTACTGCTGGTCATGCTGACCACGCTCTACCATCTGGCGCTGCCCAACCCGCTGCCGTGGCACCGGCTGGTGGGCGGAGCGGTGGTCGCCGGGATCTTCTTCTGGGTCGCCAGCTACATACTGCGCATCTACCTGACCGAGCTCACCCGCGCCGGGTACAGCTATGGCGCGTTGGCGACGCCGGTGGCTTTCCTGCTGTTCACGTTCTTCCTTGGCTTCGCCATCGTCGTCGGCGCCGAGTTCAATGCCGCGGTACAGGAGTTCTGGCCGGCGAAACCGCCCGTGTCGGCGCAGATGCGCGATTGGGTTTCGTCGCAGACCGCGGAGGTGACCGGTCAACTCAAGACGTTGCCCGACCGGCTGGCGTCCGGACCGATCCGGCGGGGGCGTACGGCCGGGCCGTCACGCCGGCCGCCTCCATCGCCACCGACCTCGGAGTGAGCCGGCCGCACGCCAGGCGAGCTCACTCCCCTTTGCGCATCCGGCTGTAGATCTTCTTGCATTTCGGGCAGACCGGCGATCCGGGTTTGGCCGAGCGGGTGACGGGGAATGTCTCACCACACAAGGCCACCACGTGATTTCCCATGACCGCGCTCTCGGCGATCTTGTCCTTCTTCACGTAGTGGAAGAACTTGGGGCGATCGTCGTCGCCGTGGTCGGTGGTGTCGGCATCGGGTCGTTCGTCGACGTCTGTCCGCTCGTCGAGGTCCGGCCGCTCGATTGTCTCAGTTCCCATACCGACCATTGTGCGCCACGACGACGGGCGAGGGACAACGCCGAAAGGGGTACAGCTCCGAATGACCTACATGAGACCTCGATCGGCGAGTTCGATTCGGATGGCCCGTCGGTGCATCCGCCGCGGCGAAGTGGGATGGTGGACGTATGAGCAGACAAGGATCATCGGGGCACCGTACCGACCCCCAGACCTTTCTGATCACCGGTGCGCAGCAGTCGCTCGACGATCAGCACCGGGCTCGTGTGCGCAAGTATCTGACCCTGATGGCGTTTCGTGTGCCGGCGCTGGTGATCGCCGGAATTGTGTACAGCGCCACCGGAAACGGACTGCTCGCGCTCGCCATCGTCGCCGCGTCCATCCCGATTCCATGGGTCGCGGTCCTCATCGCGAACGACCGGCCGCCGCGCAAGCGTGGCGAGGTGGCGCAATACAAATACGGCGTCGATCACTCGGTGCTCGGCCCGGCCGGGATCGAGGGGCATCGGCAGACCCTCGATCCGACGATCGTCGAGGGCACCGCCGAGTCGTCGGACGAACCGTCGCGCTCCGATCGCGATCGTCGTTCCCACTGACCGACACTCTCAGCAACTTCTCATGTACTCGGCTGCATCTGCCGGGAAAAGCGCTGGTCACACCACCCACGGTCGACGCCGGGGGTCGGCGTCCCCGGGAACTTTCCCCTACCCGTTCGCGTTGAACCGGGTGTACGCACTCACGTCAGGAGGCCGAATGTCACGCTCGACAGTTGCACGCCCGACCACGACCACTGCAACCACGACCACTGGAGTAGCCGACGATCCCGCACGCATCCGTCCGGCGATGACGGAGCAGGATCTCGACGCGCAGTCCCCGGCAGCTGATCTTGTTCGCGTCTATCTCAACGGCATCGGTCGCACCGCACTGCTCAATGCCGAGCAAGAGGTCGAACTGGCCAAGCAGATCGAGGCCGGCCTCTACGCCAAGCATCTGCTGGCCACCAAGAAGCGACTCTCGGCCACCAAGAAGCGCGACCTCGCCGTGATCGTTCGCGAGGGCGAGTACGCGCGTGCGCACCTGCTCGAGGCCAACCTCCGCCTCGTGGTGTCGCTGGCCAAGCGCTACACCGGACGCGGGATGCCGTTGCTCGATCTCATCCAGGAAGGCAACCTGGGTCTGATCCGTGCGATGGAGAAGTTCGACTACGCCAAGGGGTTCAAGTTCTCCACGTACGCGACCTGGTGGATTCGTCAAGCGATCACCCGCGGTATGGCCGATCAGAGCCGCACGATCCGGCTCCCGGTCCATCTCGTGGAGCAGGTGAACAAGCTCGCCCGCATCAAGCGTGAACTTCATCAGCAACTCGGCCGTGAGGCCACCGACGACGAACTGGCCAACGAGTCGGGCATCCCGGCGGAGAAGATCGCCGACCTCCTCGATCACAGCCGTGACCCGGTGAGCCTCGACATGCCTGTGGGCAATGACGAAGAGGCGCCGCTCGGAGACTTCATCGAAGACGCTGAAGCGACTTCGGCGGAGAATGCGGTGATCGCCGGCCTGCTGCACTCCGACATCCGGTCGGTGCTGTCCACTCTCGATGAGCGCGAACAGCAGGTCATCCGGATGCGCTACGGACTCGACGACGGCCAACCGCGCACACTCGATCAGATCGGTCGGATGTTCGGGTTGTCCCGCGAACGTGTGCGGCAGATCGAGCGCGAGGTCATGGGCAAACTGCGTCAGGGCGAGCGCGCCGAACGCTTGCGCGCGTACGCCAGCTGATTTACCTACGCCAGTCGTCTCGGTCCGGTGTCCGCGCGTGTGGGCACCGGACCGATTCGTATCAGGGCGTTGAGCACCGCCGCACCGTCGGGCGAGGCCAGGATGGGGTCGCAGTGCACCTCGCGTACCTCGGGAATGTCATCGACCAGCGTGGATATGCGCACCAGCAAGTCCGTGAGCGCCGACCGGTCCACGGGTGGCTCGCCGGCGTACCCGGCCAGCAAGGGCGCCGACCGCGGTTCGTCGATCAGTTCTTCGGCGTCGAGCGGCGTCAGGGGTGTCGCCCGATAGCCGTGGTCACCGAGCAGCTCGAAGGTTCGCCCGGACAGTCCGAACGAGATGAGCGAGCCGAACGAGCGGTCGTCGCGCACCCGGATCATCGTGCCGATGCCCTTGGGTGCCATCTTTTGGACGTGTAGGACCTCGTCGCCGGTCAATTGGCTCAGCTCGGAGAAGGCGGTGATCACCGCCGTCGCATCGGGCAGATCGAGCCGCGCGCCTTCCCGGTCGAGTCGGCCGCGCCAGGTCGCCGAGGTGGCCTTGACCGCGACCGGGAAGCCGAAACGTTCGGCGGCCGCGGCCGCCTCGTGCATCGTCGACACCTCCGCGAAGGGCACCACGTCGATGCCGTAGGAGCGCAGGAGCGTTGCCGACTCGACCGGCCCGAACGCGCGCGTGGCCTCCGCGTCTGCGTCGTCACCCATCGCTTCGCGCACGAACATCCGCGCACCCTCGGGGTCGGTGCCGTCCGGACGGTGGATCTCCGGTTCCGGGCGTTGCCGCCACCGCGCGTACTGCCACGCCCGCACCAGCGCATTGGCCGCTCGCTCCGGGCTGCCGTAGGACGGGATCGAACCATTGGCCGGAAGACCGTTGTGGCCGGGCTTCATCAGCCCCGGCGGGATGCCCTCGACCGCCAGGAACGTCGTCACGATGGGTTTCGGGCCATCGGCGTCGGGTGTGTTGGCCGCCGCCATCAGCGCACGCGCATGCCAGTCGGCGTCCACCGCCACCGGTGGCACGAACACCACGATCACCGCGTCCACGGCCGGGTCGCGCATCGCGTCGGTGACCGCCGATTCGAACTCGTCTTCGCTGGCTCCCGCCCCGAGGTCGATCGTGTCGGTCACCGTCAGTCCCCCGCCTCGGGCGGTGTCGCCCGCCAGGCTGCCCAGGACCGAGGAATTGCCGATGATCCGGGTGCGCGGACCGCGCGGCAGCGGCTGGTAGGCAAACAGTGTCGCGCAGTCGAATAGTTCGGAGATCGTGTGCACTTGGATCACGCCGGCCTGTTCGAGCACCATCTGCGCGATCCGATCGTCCAGGCTGGCCGCCGACGACCGTTCGGCACGCGCGGCGGTCATCGCACCCTTACCCGACTTCACCGCGACAATCGGCTTCGATCGAGACACCCGTCGCGCGATCCGGGAGAACTTGCGTGGGTTTCCGAAGCTCTCCAAGTAGAGCAGCACGACATCGGTGTCGGTGTCGGAATCCCAGTACTGCAACAGGTCGTTGCCCGAGACGTCGGCGCGGTTACCCGCCGACACGAACGTCGACAACCCGATCTGCCGGCGCGCCGCGGTGTCGAGGATCGCGATCCCCAGAGCGCCGGACTGGCAGAAGAAGCCGACGCGACCAGCGGCCGGAATCCGCGGTGCCAAAGTGGCGTTCAGCGCGATCGACGCGCTGTTGTTGGCCACCCCGAGCGCATTCGGACCGACCAGCCGCATCCCGTGCTCCCGCGCCTGCTCGACGAGACGCCGCTCGCTCTGCAGTCCGGCCGCACCACTCTCACCAAAACCCGAGGACACCACGACCAGCGTGCGCACGCCTTTGACCAGACAATCGTCGAGGACGTCGTCGACGACTGCTGCCGGCACCGCGACGACCGCGAGGTCGACCGGATCCGGCACGGCCCGCACGGTGGGATAGGCCCGGATACCGCGGACCGACGGCGGCCGCGGGTGAGCGTGCTGCCGCCCGCTGCGCCGCGTGTGGCCGTGGCCGGGCGCGAGCGCGTCCGCATCCGAATCCGCCTCCGGCTCCTCGGGTCCGGGACCGTTGACCGGGAACACGGGCCCGGTGAAGCCACCGGCGATGATGTTCGCGAGCAACGCATTGCCGACCTTCTTCGGATCGGTGGACGCGCCGATGACGGCCACCGAGGACGGTCGCAGCAGGTTGGCGACGCTGCGGGCCTCCGACGCCCGCTCACGGGCGTTGCGGACCGAGAGGAGCGCCTCGGTGGGGTCGATCAAGAACTCCACATGCACCGTGCTGCCGTCGAAGTTGCGTGACAACTGGTAACCGGCGTCGCGGAACACCGCGACCATGTTCGGATTCTCGCTGAGCACCTCGGCCTCGAAACGGGTGAAGCCGTTCTCGGCGGCGGCGCCGGCGAGATGTTCGAGAAGAATGGGTCCGAGTCCGCGGCCCTGATGGTCGTCCGCGACGACGAAGGCCACCTCCGCCGACTCCGGTTTGCCGTCGAATCCGAGGCCCTCGTACAGGCCGATCGCGATGATGTCGCCACCGAGAACGGCGACGAGCGCTACCCGCTTCTGGTAGTCGACGGTGGTCATCCGGGCCAGCTCCCGGGGCGGCAGGGTCGGAGTCGGTCCGAAGTACCGCATGTACCGGGTGCGCTCGGAGAGCCTGCCGTGGAAGCGGACGACACGGTCGGCATCGTCGGGCACGATCGGCCGCAGGTGGACGACACCGCCGTCGGAAGCCAGCACGTCGGCGATCCAGTGTCGCGGGTAATCCCAGGGATCACGCTGTCGCGACGGTTCTGCGAGGTTCGCTGCGGCGACGTGCGCTGCCGGCGATGCCGACTGGTCGGTCTGATCCTGCTCAGTCACGGGGGTCCTCCGGATCGAGTCCGTGCAGCGGGTACACGGCGCGGCGGGTGGCGAGGATGGCCCGGTCGGTCTGGCGCTGCGCGGCTCCGGTGATGCCCTCGGGTGGGTCCTGCCCGGTGTCACCGTCCCAGGCGATGTAGTCGACATCGCCGCCGTCACCCATCACACCCACCGGCGGCTGGGAGTAGTCGGTGTGCACGGTCTCGGCGATCTGTTCGGCTGTGGCATACCACGATTCGTTGATCGCGGTGTCGGTGTCGACATCCCGATCGAGTACCACGGCCAGCAGGTGGGTCCAACTGCGTGGTACCACGTTGACCACCCCGTAACCGCCTCCGCCGACGGCGATCCATCGGCCATCGCAGTATTTCTCGGCAAGGTCGCGCATTGCCTGCATCGCGGCTCGCTGGCCGTCGACGGTCAGCGCGAGATCGGTCAACGGGTCCGCCCGATGGCTGTCCACGCCGCACTGGCTGATCAGGATCTGCGGCCGGAACTGGTCGAGCACCGACGGAACGACGGCGTGAAAGGCGCGCAGCCAGAGCCGATCGGACACCTCCGGCATCAGCGCGATGTTCACTGCTGAACCGGCCGCCGCGCCGTCACCGACCTCGGTGGGCCAACCGGTGCCGGGCCACAGGGTGGCCGGATGCTGATGCAACGACACGGTCAGTACGCGTGGGTCGTCGGCGAACTCGACCTGCACACCGTCACCGTGGTGGGCGTCGATGTCGACGTACGCGATCCGGTCGTACCCGTTGTCCAGCAGCCAGCGGATGGCGATCGCGCAATCGTTGTAAATACAGAAGCCGGCGGCGCGAGCCTTCATCGCATGGTGCATACCGCCGCCGATGTTGACCGCGCGCCGCACCGATCCGGAGCCGACGGCCTGCGCGGCCGCCAGGGTTCCGCCGACCAGCAGACGGGCGGCCTCGTGCATCCCCTCGAACACGGGGTTGTCGGCGTCGCCGAGGCCGAACAGTCTCTCGAGCAGCGGACCGGCCAACGATGCCGTGCCGGATCCGACCGCTCGCACGGCGTCGATGTACTCGGTGGAATGGACCACTGTCAACGCCGAGTCGTCGATCGCCAGGGGTGCGCGGCTGTCCACTCCGTCGAGGACCCCCAGGCTCTGCGCGAGCGTCATGGTCAGCGCCAGCCGGACCGGATTCATCGGGTGGGTGTGGGCCCACTTGTAGGTCAGGAAGTCCTCACTCCAGATGACTGCCGCCGCTTCGTCGCCCGTGCTCCGCGTCACGGTTTCAGGCTAGGGCATGTCCCTCGATTCCACCGCGAGGAATCGAGGGAGTGGTGTGTGCGCGGCAACCGACGGTGACGACACGCAGGACCCGAACCGGTGGGCAGGTCAAGGTACCCTTGGGACAGACGAAGGGACTGCGTACCGTGAACGATCTGGTTGACACCACCGAGATGTACTTGCGGACGATCTACGACCTCGAAGAGGAAGGCATCGTCCCCCTGCGCGCACGTATCGCCGAGCGGCTCGAGCAGAGCGGCCCGACCGTGTCACAGACGGTCGCCCGCATGGAGCGGGACGGCCTCTTGCATGTGGCCGGCGACCGGCACCTTGAACTCACCGAGAAGGGCCGCGAGCTCGCTGTGGCGGTGATGCGCAAGCACCGGCTAGCCGAGCGGCTGCTCGTCGACGTCATCGGTATGCCCTGGGACCAGGTCCACGAGGAGGCCTGCCGCTGGGAGCACGTCATGAGCGAGAATGTCGAGCGGCGTCTGCTGGCCGTGCTGGACAACCCGACGACATCGCCGTACGGCAATCCCATCCCGGGTCTGGACCAGCTGGGCATGGACAAGGCTCCGGCCACCGACGGCGCCACCCGCCTGTCCGACCTTCCCCAGGGCGATCCGGTGGTCGTCATCGTCCGGCGGCTGTCCGAGCACGCCCAATCCGATGCGGCGCTGATCAGCGATCTGCGTGAGGCCGGCGTGGTGCCCAACGCCCGCGTGACGGTGACCATCAGCCCCGGCCGCGCCGTGGTGAACTCCCCCGGTCACGACGGTCTCGAGCTGGCCGAGGACATGGCACACGCGGTGTTCGTCGAGAAGGTCTGAGTTTCGGTTCCACTCAGGTCCCCGGCGATGACACGGCCCGGTCAGCTCACCTCACGGTCGACGCTGGGCCCGGGCATCGCGACACCGAGCGAATCGGCGACGTCGTAGCCCATCGGGATCATCTCCCGCATCGCGGTGGGGTGCATCCCGCCGCGCAGCGCCGTGTCGAGCAGGTCCGCCAGATGCCACTGCGGGTCCGCGCCCAACGCATGATCAAAGGCGACGCCGGCGTATCCGCCTTCGCCGTTGACGTAGTGCAGATGCCCGAGCATCGTGGCCGCGCTTGCGGACCTCGAGCCCCTCAGCCGCCGGGCGAGTTGGCGCCACAGGGCCTCCGCGGCGTGGCGCAGATCGGTGACCGCGAGCACGAGGGCGGCATCGCGGACCTGCAGCCGCAACAACGCATCGCCGAGGAGCGTGACCGCGGCGCAATCGAGTTCTGGTGGGTGGCGAGGCGACGCGAAGGCGATCACGTGCCCGACCAGCTCACGCAACAGCACTCCGTCGTCGATGTCGTCTATCTCGTCGATGCCGTCCCCGAACTCGCGGTGCGGGCCCACGCAATGAGGCAACGGCCGCAACATCTCCTGCATCTCCGAACGTCGGGCGAGCACTCGCCGGCCGCTCTCGACGGCATGTCGGACAGCCGTCGGACTGGTGTGTGGGTCGGCCATCCGCCCCCGCAATGCTCCGGCGCGCGTCAGCGGTATATACGTGCCGGCGGTTTGCGGAGCGTCCCACACCCGCTGCCAACGCGCATTGTCGGCGAACTGCTCGACCACGAATCCGGCAACGGCACCACCGATCCCGGCGAAACACCGGTCCGCGGTCACGCACACCCGTCGGTACCGATCGTCTCCGATCGGATACCGATCGTCGGCGATCACCAGGATGACGGCGTGTGCTTGCTCGCGCGCGCAGATCTCCGCGAGTCCGTCGAGGACCGTGACCAACGGTGCCGCGAGGTCGCCGTTCTCGTCGAAGATCAGGTCGTGACGCATGGTGGTCCGCACGGTGTGCGGGTCGGCTCCGAAGGCAAGAACGATCAACGATCGTTCGGGGATGAATCCGAGGAGGCCGGGTAGTGCCGTCAGGAGCGACGACGGGGTGAGCGGGCGTGGGCGCTGTGAGGTCGACATGACCCCATCCTCAGGTGATTCGGAGCATGCCCACGCCCCCAATCACCTGCTGTGCACAACCGAATCGGTCCTCCACAGGTGGCCTTCGGCTCGGCGGTCGCCCAGGCCGATCGCCGTCACCCGAAGGCAGCAGTGATCGCCGAGTCGAACAATGCGTCCAGCGATGCCCCGGCCTCGGCCGACATCTCGTCCGCGCCCTGGTGCCGGTACTCGACGATCACCCGGATCCCGTCCTGCTGCGCCATCAGACCAGTGGTGCCGGTGATCAGGGGCGACTCGGCACCGCCGGTGGTCATCGTCCGCCGCAATGCGGCGGTCTGGTTACCGGACCGGTTCGGCGCCGGCAGCACCTCGGTGGTGACGACAGTGACCGCGGTCGGCGCGGACCCGGTGACCGTTCGTGGGCACCGACGTGCCAGTCCGGTCACCTGATCGAGCGAGTCGTCGACGTGCACGACGGCCGAGGTGAACGTGGCCGTCGAGGTGGCCGGGTCGGGGCCGACGATCACAACGGCGCCGTCCGGAGAGATCAGCCGGGGCGTGCATTCGGCCGGGGTGACGCTGCCGTGCAGGGGGCGCCCGGAGAGATCGGCCAGCGCTGCCGGGACGGCGGGTGCGGGCAGCCGGGTCGCGGTGTGATCCGGGAAGTCTGCCGGCGCGAGCGAGCGGGAGGTGAGATCCTCACTTCCACCGGCAGTTGCCTGGCCATCGACCGAACAACCCGCCGTAAGCAGTGCGAGCGCAAGCAGTGCGAGCGCCGCAAGAAGGACCGGACCCCGGCCACCGCGCCGCCGGGGTTGCCCGAACTCGACCCGGTCCAGCTCGCAACGCCCCGCTTCCGACGTTGGGCGGTCGGGCCGGTCACGCTCGGGTGACACGACACGCAGCGCAGACGACGCACGACGCAGCCATTCCATCACAACGACCTACTGTGCCACCGTCTACTCTCCGGGACCGGTCACGACACCCGCAGCCTCGGGTGCCACCCGGGAATCCTCATCCCGGTCGTGGTGTTGAAACCGGTGACAGCAGCCATGGGAGGTGGCGGACCGGCAGCGCGTGATTGGCCCCGGGGACCACCGATGCGAGACACTTGAGACAACCGACACGAGGAGGCACGACCATGGACGAGCGGCCCGCCGAGCACAGCGCGCTGTACTCGCTGGAGTTCCCCGCGCCCCAGGTCTCCAATGACGAGGGCACGGGGCCGGTACTGGTCCACGCGCTCGAGGGCTTCGCCGATGCCGGCCATGCCGTCGCGCTGGCTGCGCGGCATCTGCGTGACGCGCTTGACTCCGAACTCGTCGCGACCTTTTCCACCGACGAATTGATCGATTACCGGTCGCGGCGGCCCACCGTCACCTTCGACGGGAACACCTTCACCGATATCGAGATGCCGTCGCTGACGATGCACGCGATCCGGGACACCACCGGACGCCCTTTCCTGCTTCTGGCCGGTTCCGAACCCGATCTGCGTTGGGAACAGTTCGTCGAAGCGGTGCGCAGGCTGGTGGAACACTTCGGTGTCACCGATGTCATCGGGCTCAACGCGATACCGATGGCGGTGCCACACACGCGCCCGGCGTCGCTCACCGCACACGGCAACGAGCCCGACCGGCTCGGCGACCTGCCGCGGTGGGGCTCGGAGATGAAGCTTCCGGCGAGCGCGTCGATGCTGCTCGAGCTGCGGATGAGCCAGCACGATCATCGCGCGTCGGGGCTGTCGGTGCATGTACCGCACTACCTGTCGCAGACCGACTATCCGGCTGCGTCTGCGCGACTGCTGACTGCGGTCGGCGAACTCACCGGCCTGCAGATCCCGGTCGCCGCACTGGACAACGCCGCCGCCAAGGTACGCGAACAGGTAGACAAGGAAGTCGACGGCAACGCCGAGATCGAAGGCGTCGTCCAAGCCCTCGAGTCGCAATACGACACCTTTGCCCAGGCTCAGGCCCAGCGAGCCTCGCTGCTGGCGGCAGAGGCCGACCTGCCGACCGGCGACGAACTCGGCGCGGAGCTGGAACGTTTCCTGGCCCAGCAGACCGGCGACGGTGACGTCGGACAAGGAGGCCAGGGACCGGGCGCGAACGGGGAACCGGGCCGCGAAGATGCGCCGGACGACGATGAACCGGGCGACGACGGACCGGGCGGTTCGCCATCGCCGATCTGAGCGAGACGACCACCCGGCACCTCGTACCCGTCGACGACGAGGACACCGCATTCGAGGTCTTCGCTGGCTGGTGGGATGAACGTGGGATTGCGCTGTACCCCCACCAAGAGGAATCGCTGCTGGAGTTGATCTCAGGCAACAACGTGATCCTCGCGACCCCGACCGGCTCGGGGAAGTCGCTCGTGGCGGCCGGCGCCATCTACTTCGCCCGCTGCCGCGGGGAACGCGCCTATTACACGGCGCCGATCAAGGCGTTGGTCAGCGAAAAGTTCTTCGACCTGTGCGCGACCTTCGGCGCCGACTCTGTCGGGCTGTTGACCGGCGACGCCGCGGTCAACGCGAACGCCCCGATCATCTGCGCGACGGCCGAGATCGTGGCAAATCTGGCCTTGCGCGACGGCGACCGCAGCGACATCGGCGCACTGGTCGCCGATGAATTCCATTACTACGGCGAGCCCGACCGTGGTTGGGCCTGGCAGGTGCCACTCGTCGAACTCCCCAACACCCAGTTCCTGCTGATGTCGGCGACCCTCGGCGACACCTCGTTCTTCGTCGACGATCTGCAGCGGCGCACCGGCCGCGACACCACCGCGGTCACCGGTACCGAACGGCCCGTACCGCTCGATCACAGCTACGCGATCACGCCGATCCACGAAACAATCGAGAATCTCGTCACCGCCGGCCGCGCACCGATCTACGTGGTGCACTTCACCCAGGCCGCCGCCGTGGAACGCGCGCAGGCGCTGATGTCGGTGAAGATCGCCGACAAGGCCGATCGCGCCGCGATCGCTGAGGCGATCGGAGACTTCCGATTCCATACCGGATTCGGTGCGACACTGTCGAAACTGCTACGGGCCGGCATCGGCGTCCACCACGCCGGCATGCTCCCCCGCTACCGCCGCCTCGTCGAGCGTCTCGCCCAGCAAGGGCTACTGAAGGTGATCGCGGGCACCGACACCCTCGGCGTGGGCATCAACGTACCCATCCGGACGGTCCTGTTCGCCGGGCTCAGCAAGTACGACGGCACCCGGGTGCGCCGGCTGCGCGCCCGCGAGTTCCACCAGATCGCCGGTCGAGCGGGTCGTGCCGGATTCGATACCGTCGGTTATGTGGTGGCGCAGGCCCCCGAGCACGATGTCGAGAACGCACGCGCCGTCGCCAAGGCCGGCGATGACCCGAAGAAGCTTCGCAAACTCGTCCGGAAGAAACCGCCAGAGGGCTTCGTGTCGTGGGGCGAGAAGACCTTCACCCAGCTCGTCGACGCTCCGGACGAACCATTGCGATCCCATTTCCGGATGACCACGGCCATCCTGATGGAGGTGCTGGCACGGCCGGGCGACTGTTTCGCGGCCTTGCGGCATCTACTCGAAGACAACCACGAACCGCGCAGTCGTCAGCTCCGACAGATCCGCCACACGATCGAGTTGTTCCGCGGCTTGCGAGATTCCGGCATCGTCGTACAACTCGACGCCCCGGACGCCGACGGAAAGAACGTCGCACTCTCGGTGGATATGCCGGAGAACTTCGCGTTGACCAACCCGCTCTCGTCGTTCGCGCTGGCGGCGTTCGAGATCCTCGATCCCGACTCGTCGACGTACGCTCTCGATGTCATCTCGATCCTGGAGTCCACCCTGGAGGATCCACGGCAGGTGTTGTTCGCCCAGCGTAAGGTGGCTCGCGACGCCGCGGTCGCCGAGATGAAGGCCGACGGTATCGCGTACGAAGAACGCATGGCACGGCTGGAGGAGATCACCTGGCCGCGCCCGCTTTTCGACGAGATCGAGTTCGCGTTCTCCGTCTACCGGCGCGGACACCCATGGGTGGCGTCCTCTCCACCGTCGCCGAAATCGGTGCTGCGCGAGATGCTGGAGCGCTCGATGACCTTCACCGAACTCATCTCCGGCTACGGCCTCGCCCGCAGCGAGGGAGTGGTTCTCCGCTATCTGTCTGACTGTTATCGGGTTCTGCGCCAAGGTCTTCCGAACACCGTCAGCACCGACGAGATAGCCGAGATCACCGAACACGTGGGCACGATGGTGCGCTCGGTGGACTCCAGCCTCGTCGACGAATGGGAGCAGCTGACCCACTCGGAGGCCTGAATCGCAGCGCCGCGGTCCGGACCGAGCCCCCTGGGCCGCGACTCACCTGTCGACCACCGCGTCCCGGGCCACCACGTCGGAAATGACGTCCGCCAATGCGCGGTAGGCGTCTGCGCGAGAACTCGACTCACGAAACACGAGCCCGATCCGTCGGCCGGGCCGTGGCCGCGCAAACATGGCGGTCGCCAGGCCACCGCCGCCGGTCTCGACCGCCACCGCGGTCTGCGGTATCAACGTCACACCGAGACCGCCTTCGACACACTGGACCGCCGTGGCCAGCGATGCCGCGCGCGTCTGCCCGACCTCGGGCCGCACGCCGGCCAACCGGCAGACCTCCAACGCCTGATCGCGCAGACAGTGCCCTTCGTCGAGCAACAACAACGGTAGATCGGCGAGTTGGTCCGGATTCACGCGTTTGCGCCCGGCCAGCGGGTGATCATGGGGCAGGGCGAGGACAAAATCTTCGCGGTACATCGGGATCTCGCCGAGGCCGGATTCATTGGTGGGCAACGCCATGACGGCGACGTCGAGTGATCCCTCTCTCAGCTGACCCACCAACCTGGTGGTCTGGTCCTCCACCACCTGCACGCCGAGCTCGGGTAGCCGATCGGCCAGTTCGCGCAGCACAGCGGGCAGAATGTACGGCGCCACAGTGGGAATGAGTCCGAGCCGCACCGTCGACGCCAGCGGGTCACCGTTACCCGACGCCGCCGAGACCAGTTCGTCGACCGCATCGATCACCGCGAGCGCCTTGGGTAGCAGACGCTGGCCTTCGGGCGTCAAGAAGACACGCCGGGTGGTGCGTTCGACGAGTTGTAGCCCGAGCCCCGCCTCGAGGCCACCGAGACCCTGCGACAAGGTTGGCTGGCTGACACCAAGATTCGCAGCGGCAGAACCGAAATGGCGATCCTTGGCGATCGCGGCGAATGCGCGCAACGCAGCGATCGAGGGCTGATAACTCTTATTGGGCATACCTATCAATATAGTGTGTATCATCACGTTTCACTTTCGCCGAGATTTCGGCACGATAGTGCATGTCTGACGAAATCCTTCGCGCAAGACAACAGAATCACCGCCACATAGAGGAGCGACTCAACCCATGCCACTGTTGACCATCGGCGACCAGTTCCCGGCCTACAACCTCACCGCGGTCATCGGCGGCGACCTCTCGAAGGTGAACGCCCAGCAGCCCGACGACTACTTCACCACCGTCACCAGCGAGGACCACCCCGGCAAGTGGCGCATCGTCTTCTTCTGGCCCAAGGACTTCACCTTCGTGTGCCCGACCGAGATCGCTGCGTTCGGCAAACTCGAGGACGAGTTCGCCGACCGCGACGCACAGGTGCTCGGCGCCTCGGTGGACAACGAGTTCGTGCACTTCCAGTGGCGCGCGCAGCACGAGGATCTCAAAACCCTCCCGTTCCCCATGCTCAGTGACCTGAAGCGTGAACTCGCCTCCGCAGCAGGCGTTCTCAATGCAGACGGCGTCGCCGACCGCGCCACCTTCATCGTCGACCCGAACAACGAGATCCAGTTCGTCTCGGTGACGGCCGGATCCGTCGGACGCAACGTCGACGAGGTGCTGCGCGTTCTCGACGCGCTGCAGTCCGACGAACTGTGCGCATGCAATTGGAAGAAGGGCGATCCGACGCTCGACGCCGGCGAACTGCTGACCGCAAGCGTCTGAGAGGACAGCACATGAGCATCGACAATCTCAAGGAAGCACTTCCGGAGTACGCCAAGGACCTCAAGCTGAACCTCGGTTCGCTCGCCCGGTCCACCGAGCTCACCGAGCAGCAGCTGTGGGGCACCTTCCTCGCCACCGCCGCGGCTGCGCGAAACCCGCAGGTGCTCAACGAGATCGCGAGCGAGGCCGCCGACGTTCTTTCGGCGGAGGCGTACAACGCGGCGCTCGGCGCCGCATCGATCATGGGCATGAACAACGTCGCCTACCGGGCCAAGAGTTTCCTCGGCGACGATTACGCTGGAGTCCGGATGGGCCTGCGGATGAACATCATCGGCAACCCAGGCGTCGAGAAGGCCGATTTCGAGCTGTGGAGCCTGGCGGTATCCACCATCAACGGCTGTCACGACTGCACCAGCGCCCACGCCGACGTGGTACGCAAGGCCGGGCTGACCAAGGAGCAGGTCTGGGAGGCCGTGAAGGTCGCCGCAACCATCGAGGGCGTGGCGCAGGCCCTGACGACCACACAGGTCCTGACCGGGGTCTGACTCCCCTCGCCGTCGCAGCAGGCCCGGTCGCCCTCGCGGGTGGCCGGGCCTGCTGTTCATCTGTGCCGTACTGGTCTGTGCCGTACTGGTTTGTGCCGTGCTCGTCGGCGCTGTTTCGCGGATGCTCGTGGCAGCTCAGGACAACGCCGCGCGCATCCGCTCGGCCAGTTCACCGACCTCGTCGGTGGTCATGACGAAGGCCGGGGAGATCTGCAAGGCGCCCTGACCGGCGGCCCGCCCGCTCACACCGTGCTCGCGCAACCGGCCCACCATCGGCAGCGCCTGCGCCGGATCGGCGAGCTGCACCGCGGTGACCGCACCCAACCCGGTCCGCACTTCGGCGACAGCGTCCAACTGCGCCAACGGGCTCAACAGCGCGGCCAGATCCGCCTCCAGCCGCGCAGCCTCCGCCAGCAAACCTTCGCGTTCGATGATGTCGAGGTTGGCCATCGCTGCCGCCGCGGCCCCGGCGTGCCCGCCGTAGGTGTAGCCGTGCCTCCACCAGGTGCCGCCGGCGTAGAAGGGCTCGGCAACATGCGGTGCGATGAACACCGCCCCCATCGGGACGTACCCCGACGTCAGCCCCTTCGCGGTGGTCATCATGTCCGGCGCCAGATCGAATCGCGACGAGGCGAACCATGACTGCCCACCGATGCGGCCGAAACCGGTGACCACCTCGTCGGCGACGAACAACACATCGTGATCGCGGCAGATCTGGCGTACCTCGGCGAGATATCCCTCCGGCGGCAGATAGATCCCGCCGGCACCGATGATCGGCTCACAGAAGAACGCCGCGACCCGCTCCGCCCCGACTCGCTCGATCAGACCGAGCAGGCTCTTGGCGTTGTCCCACTCCACGGTCTCCGCATCCGCCATCAGCTCCCCGTAGCCCTCGCGGTTCACCCCGATTCCGGCGAGCGCGGTTCCGGCGACGTGCATTCCGTGGTAGGCCTTGGTGCGGCCGACGACGATGTTCTTCTCCGGCTTGCCCACCTCGTGCCAGTACCGCCGGGCCAGTTTGGCCGCGGTGTCCACCGAATCGCTGCCACCGGAGGTGAAGAAGATCTTGCTACCGGCTACCGGAGCGATCCCGGCCAACCGTTCGGCGAGCTCGGCGGTCACGTCCGCGGTGAGGTCACCGAAGCCGGAGTAATGCGCGAGCCGGCCCAGCTGGTCGGCCACGGCGTCAGCGACCTCGGTGCGCCCATGGCCGATGTTGGTGAACCACAGACCGGCGGTCGCGTCGAGGTACTCGCGTCCCTGTCCGTCCCAGATCCGGGTACCGCTTCCGCGGGTCACCACGAACGGTCCGTTCGCGGTGACCGATCCCATGTCGGCGAATCCATGCCAAAGTGAGCCTGCCATGGCTCAATCATGCCGGTCGTCGGCATCGCCGGAGGACGCAGGTCGTCCGGCGCCGATGATGCGGACGTGCGCGACCCCACTCGTGGCCACCCCATATCCTGTATGCATCATGTCCGCACCGACTTCCGCAGACCGCCGCGCGCTGCTCGACACGCTCGATGAACTGACCATCGTCGATGCACACCGGCTGCGCCGCCGGATCGACAAGCTCGGGCGCCATCCCGGGGCCACGGCTTGGCAGCGGCTCGCCGCGGACGTGGCTTCGGCACAATCACGTGTGGACCGACGGCGCGCATCGCTCCCGCTACTCGAGTTCCCGCCCGAACTGCCCATATCCGAGGCGCGCTCCGACATCGCCGGCGCCATCGCCGAGCATCAGGTGGTGGTCGTGGCGGGCGAGACCGGTTCGGGTAAGACGACGCAGCTTCCCAAGATCTGTCTGGAACTCGGCCGTGGAGTGCGCGGCGCGATCGGGCACACCCAACCTCGCCGGATCGCGGCGAGTTCGGTGGCGCGTCGCATCGCCGACGAAACCGCGTCGCAGATCGGCGACGCAATCGGCTACTCCGTGCGCTTCACCGACCGTGCCGGCGCCGACACCATGGTCAAGGTCATGACCGACGGCATCCTGCTCCGCGAGATCGCCGGCGACCCGTTGCTGCGCAGCTACGACACGCTGATCATCGACGAGGCCCACGAACGCAGTCTGAACATCGATTTCATCCTCGGCTACCTCCGCCGGCTGCTGCCCCGACGCCGCGATCTCAAGGTGATCATCACCTCTGCCACGATCGAGCCGGATCGGTTCGCCCGGCATTTCGCGGACGCCGTCGACGGCGCAGAGGTGCCGATTCTCGAGGTGTCCGGTCGGACCTACCCCGTGGAGGTCCGCTATCGGCCGTTCGGTGACGCACGCGACCCGGACAGTGACCATCGCGACCTCGATCAGGCACAGGCGATCGACGCCGCGGTCGGCGAGTTGTGGTCCGGTCGGCGCAGCGGCGACATCCTGGTGTTCCTGCCGACCGAACGTGACATCCGCGAGACGGCCGATGCACTGCGGCATCGTGCCTCGGCCGGAGCCGAGATCGTGCCCCTGTTCGCCCGTCTGTCCATCGCCGATCAGCAACGGGTGTTCGCGCCGTCGTCGGGACACCGCATCGTGCTTGCCACCAATGTCGCCGAGACCTCGTTGACCGTCCCGGGCATCCGCTACGTGATCGACACCGGCACCGCGCGAATCTCCCGCTACTCCACCCGGTCCAAGGTGAACCGACTTCCGGTGGAAGCGATCTCACAGGCCAGTGCCCGCCAGCGTGCGGGACGGTGCGGCCGCGTGGCGCCGGGCGTGTGTATCCGGCTCTACGCGGAGGAGGATTTCGACGCCCGCGCCGCGTTCACCGATCCGGAGATCCTGCGCACCAACCTCGCCGCGGTCATCCTGCAGATGGCCTCCTTGCGCATCGGCGACGTCTCGCAGTTCCCGTTCGTCCAACCCCCGGACGCTCGCGCAATCCGCGACGGCATGGCCGTGCTCACCGAGCTCGGCGCAATACACGAGACGCAACGCGACGACCACGAACCCGTGCTCACCCAGGTCGGCCGCCAGATGGCCCGCATCCCGGTGGATCCACGACTGGCCCGCATGCTCATCGCGGCGCGTGACGGCGGGTGTCTCGACCATGTTCTGGTCATCGCCGCGGCGCTGTCGATTCCTGATGTGCGCGAGCGCCCTGCCGACCAGCGCGAGGCAGCCGACGCCGCTCACCGGCGGTTCGCCGTGCCGGGCTCGGAGTTCCTGGCCCACCTCGAGCTCTGGTCGTATCTGACCGAGCGCCGCAAAGAGCTGTCCGGGAATCAGTTCCGGAGACTCTGCGAACGCGAGTTCCTTCACTTTCTGCGGATCCGGGAATGGCAGGAACTGCATCGACAGCTGACCCGGGTGGTGACCGACCTCGACTGGCCTGTTCCGGCAACCGAACGCGATGCCGATGCCATCCACCGCGCCATCTTGGCCGGCCTGCTGGGCAACATAGCCGTGCGGCAGGGTGATTCACGCGAATACCTGGGCGCACGCAACACCACCATGGCGATCTTCCCGGGTTCGGCGCTGGCCCGGAAGCCGCCCGCGTTCCTGATGGCCGCCGAGCTCGTGGAGACCTCCCGGCTGTTCGCGCACACGGTGGCAGCGATCGATCCGCTGTGGGTCGAGCAACTCGCCGGAGATCTGGTCCGCCGCAGCTACAGCGAGCCGCACTGGTCGGCGAAACGTGGCGCCGCGTTGGCCTACGAGCGGGTGACGCTCTATGGCGTTCCGCTGGTGGCACGACGCCGGGTGCAGTTCGGGCCCATTGATCCACCGACCGCACGAGAGATGTTCATCCGTCACGCCCTCGTCGAGGGTGACTGGCGCACCGAGCACACGTTCTTCCACAACAACCGTGCTCTGCTCGAGGCCGCGGCCGATGTGGAACACCGTGCACGGCGTCGCGATGTGGTGATCAGCGAACAGCAACTGTTCGACTTCTACGACGCGCGTATCGGCGACGAGGTCGTCTCGGCCCGACATTTTGACAGCTGGTGGAAGAAGGCCCGGCGCGCGCAGCCAGACCTGCTCGATCTCCGCCCGGAGGATGTGGCCACCGACGTCGCTGTCGCCGACACAGACTTCCCCGGCGCCTGGCAGCAGGGCGAAACCCGCCTCGAGCTGCGGTACCGGTTCGAACCGGGTGCCCCCGATGACGGTGTCACCGTGGTGATCCCGCGGCCGCTGCTCGACCATGTGCGGCCGGCAGGCTTCGACTGGTCGGTTCCGGGCCTGCGCAGCGAGCTCGCGACCGAACTCGTCCGGTCACTCCCCAAGTCGCTACGCAAGTCGATGGCGCCGGCGCAGCGTTTCGCCGATCTCGCGTTGTCCCGATTGACACCGCGCGCCGAGCCCCTCGTCGCCGGCCTCGCCCGCGAACTGTCGACGATCACGACCATGACGGTGTCTCCCGACGACTTCGCACCCGAGCGGATTCCACCCCACCTCACGATGAATTTTGCCGTGGTCGACCGTGACGGCACCGTGCTCACGACCGGGAAGTCGCTGCACCGGCTGAAGCAGGAGTTCGACGGGTCGCACGAGGCCGCCCGGCCCGTCGAGGTCGTCACGGACTGGACCGCCACCGGCATCGGCGAGCTACCGCCCACGGTGACGACAACTGTTGCCGGACAGCAGATCACCCATTATGTGGGACTCGACGCTGTTCGTGACGCAGCCGGCCGGACGGTTGGGGTGACCCGTGTCGAGCTGAGCACCGAGGCCGAACGCGACCGCCGTCACAGCGCAGCGGTGGTGGCACTCCTCGACCTGACCATCCCACCGCTGACCCGCAAGATCACCGCGACCCTTGATGCCGCCGGTCGGTTGGCGATGAGTCAGAGCCCCTACCGCGATGTCGAACATCTCGTGGGCGACTGCACCCGACGCGCCATCCGCGACCTCGCGGCAGACCGGAACCTTCGTGCCGTGCGATCGGCGACCGAATTCCGGCGACTCCGCGACGATCTGCGCCCCCGGGTGGCGCAACAGGCTCCCGATTACTTCACCCTGAGCGTTGACGTGCTCCGCCGCGTGGCCCCGCTGCGCGCGCAGATGGACCGGCTCAGCGGCTCGGTGGCCGCCGATGACGTCGCCGAGCAGTTGGACAATCTGGTCTTCGACGGATTCGTCGTCGCGACCCCGCACGACCGCCTTGTCCATGTGCCGCGCTACCTCGAAGCCGCAACCGTTCGCCTCACGGAGTTGCCCGCAGCTGCCGGCCGCGACAGTACCGCCCTGGCATCCATCGATCGTGTTGTGACGCATTGGAATCAGCGTGCAACGCACCTCGCTGCGGCGCGCCGGGATGCGTTCGACGAACACGCGCACTGGCTTGTCGAGGAACTGCGGGTCGGACTGTTCGCGCAGCGGTTGGGCACCGCACGGCCGATCTCGGAGAAGCGGGCGATCCGCGCCCTCGATCAGTTCAGTTGAGACCGTCGGTGACGCTGACCCGCTCATCAACCACCCCGGAATCGGCCTCGGAGCGGTGGGTGAGATTGCCCTGCAGGTCGTCGATCTCTCGCTGAAAGTCCTCCAGCGAGTCGAATGACCGGTAGACCGAGGCGAAGCGCAGATAGGCCACCTCGTCGAGATCACGCAGCGGACCGAGGATCGCCAACCCCACCTCATTGCTGGGAATCTCGGCCGATCCCGATGCGCGGACCGCATCCTCGACCTGCTGGGCCAACTTGGCGAGCGCGTCCTCGGCGACGTCTCGGCCCTGGCAGGCCCGACGAACCCCGCGCATCACCTTCTCCCGACTGAACGGCTCGGTGACCCCGTTGCGTTTGGCGACCGACAGCACGGCACTCTCGACGGTGGAGAATCGGCGACGGCACTCCGCACACGAACGGCGCCGTCGGATCGCCTGCCCCTCGTCGGCGACACGCGAGTCGATGACCTTGGTGTCTTCGTTCTTGCAAAACGGGCAGCGCATGTCGTCCTCACGCACGTCTCTGGACACACCGGCGCACCGGTCACCCGTCACGCCGTGCCGGTTCCCGGCCGGACCCTGTGCCATCGAGGATACCGTCAGGCCCTCAGCTGTATGCGGGTGCGATCAAAGCCTGCCCCACCCGCAGGCCGGAGCCGGCGAGTTTGTTGCGTTCGACGATCTGCTCGATGACGGCCTGGCGTGGCACATCCGGCGCGATGCGATCGGCGATGGAGCTCAACGAATCACCCTGCCGCACGTGGACCACCTCGGTCCCGGTAGGGCTCGGTTTCACCGACGCGGCATAGTTGGAGCCGACGATGGCGACCGCCCACACCAGCACCGCGAGCGCCCCACCGAGCACCACGGCTGCGGCCGTCGCGCGTCGACGCACGAACCTACGGTCGACTCCCGGCGACGCACAGCTCGTCCCCGACACCCGTGCCGCCGGGGCACCGGACCCGCCCGGTCGACGCCTCGTGGGCCCGGTGGAGTCATATCGCCCCCGCCGCCGCGGTCGGGAGACATGCCCGGCCGGGACTCTGTCGCGCGTCGGGACGTCTGCAGGGCGCCCGGATGCCGGGTGCATCGGGGGCGCAGCCGGTGCGTACTGCGTCTGCCGATGAAGGGTCGCTGTGCTCATCGTGTCCTCCTGGGAACGAGTCGGATCGAACCTCGGGCGCCTCTCGAACGCACGTCGCTCATGTGTTCGAGAGAACGCATGTTCGATTTGTAGCACGTGGGTCCGACAATGTCTCGACACACGTCGAACACATGTTTGAACATGTCGAAATGTTCGGCTACTGTCGGCGACATGGTGACGTGCGTGGATGGGCCCTGAACAGCAGTTCCGAACCAGCCGAGCAGTTTCCCCGAACAGACCAGCAGTTTTTCGATCCAGACCGGCAACCCGTAATCGGCCGCTGCCGGTTTCGGCGACAGGAAGGACTCGACCGATGAGCGACAAAGCCGGCGGGCGGCGCGGCGCGTCCCGCGGGATCAGCAGCAAGCCGAAACCCGAGGCGCAGGCGCCGACCGGAGCCGATCCGGAGGCATCGGATAGCGCGGTCGCCGATCCGGAAGTCGTCGAGGCTAGCCTGACCCCTCGTCAGCGAGGCGTGCTCGAGTACATCCGCGCCTCGGTCCGCGAGCGCGGTTATCCGCCGAGCATCCGGGAGATCGGCGATGCCGTCGGCCTCACCTCGACGTCGTCGGTGGCCCACCAGCTGCGGACCCTGGAACGCAAAGGTCTACTCAAGCGCGACCACAACCGCCCACGCGCGGTCAACATCCAAGACGGCGACCAGCACATCCCACCGGGCGGTACGGCCGCATCCGGCGATGGCGCGCAGCTGCCCACCCCGACGTTCGTACCGGTCCTCGGCCGGATCGCCGCGGGTGGACCCATTCTCGCCGAGGAAGCCGTCGAGGACGTGTTCCCGCTACCCCGCGAACTCGTAGGTGAGGGCTCACTGTTCCTGCTCCGCGTGGTCGGCGAGTCGATGATCGACGCGGCGATCTGCGACGGCGACTGGGTGGTCGTACGCCAGCAGAGTGTCGCCGACAACGGCGACATCGTGGCAGCGATGATCGACGGCGAGGCCACGGTCAAGACCTTCAAGCGCAAGGACGGCCACGTCTGGCTGATGCCGCACAACGATCTGTTCGACCCGATCTCGGGCGATGACGCCGCCATTCTCGGCAAGGTCGTCACCGTGATGCGCCGGGTCTGAAACCGAGCGGGCCGGCCGCTCAGCCGACCACTGCGCCGGCCAGCACCGCAGTCGCAGCAGCACGAGCCGCGGCGGGTTCCGCCGTCGCCAGGGCAGCCTCGGCGGCCGCACGACATTGCTCGACGGTCACCTCCGCGAGCCTGGCGCCGACCGCGGCCGAGGCCGCGGGCGCAGTCGACAGGGACGTGACCCCGAGTCCGACCAGCACACACGCGAGCAACGGATCGGCTGCCGCCTCGCCGCAGACCCCAACGGGTTTGTCGGCGGCCTGACCGGCACGCGCCACGCCGGCGATAAGGGTGAGCACCGCGGGCTGCCAGGGATCGGTGAGAGCGGCGAGCTCCGCCGACATCCGGTCGGCGGCCATCGTGTACTGGGTCAGGTCGTTGGTTCCGATCGACACGAAGTCGACCTCCGCCAGGATCGATTCGGCGAGAATCGCTGCCGCCGGCACCTCGATCATCACACCGGCGATCAGTCCGCGTCGGCGTACCTCCCCGGCGAACTCCGCGGCCTCGGTCGCCGAGGCGATCATCGGCGCCATCACCCACGGCGTCGGTTGACCTCCGTCGGCGGCTGCCGCGATCGCGTCGAGCTGGGCCGCCCGGATGCCCGGATGAGCATCGACGATCCGGTTGCCACGCACGCCGAGAGCCGGATTGGTCTCCTCGATCTGCGTGACGAACTTCAGCGGCTTGTCGGAGCCCGCATCGAGGGTCCGGATCACCACCTTGCGCCCCTCGAAGGCGTCGAGCACCTCGCGATAGAGCCGCGTCTGCTCCTCCACCGAGGGCTCGTCCGCGCGGTCGAGAAACGCCAACTCCGTGCGGAACAGGCCGACACCCTCTACCGGGTGGGAGGTCGCCGACCGGGCCGACGTGCCATCGGCGACATTGGCGAGGACCGCGATCGGTCGCCCGTCGGCGGTCACTCCCGGTCCGGCCCAGGCCGCCACCAATTCCGCCATCCGCCGGCTCTCGGCCACGCGCGCGGCGGCGTCGTCGGGATCCGGCTCGACCTCCAGGGTGCCCGCGGTACCGTCGACCAGCACCGTCGTCCCGGCGGCCACCTCACCGAGGCCGGATACCGCCACCACACACGGAATCCCGAGTTGTCGCGCGATGATCGCGGTGTGACTGGTCGGGCCGCCCAGCCGTGTGACCAGCGCGGTGACCTTTGTCGGGTCCAGTCCCGCCGTGTCGGCCGGAGCAAGATCGTCGGCCAACAGCACAGACGGTTCGGCGGGTTCCGGAACCCCGGGTTCGGGGACTCCCAGTAGTTCGGCGACCACGCGGTCCCGGACATCGTTGAGATCCGTGACGCGCTCGGCCATGAGGCCGCCGAGTTTGGTGAACATCGCCGCGAACTGGTCGGTCGCGGCGACCGCTGCCGCCGGCGCTGCCGTCCCTGTCGTGATGAGTTTCGAGGCCGCGCCGGTCCACCCGCGGTCCTCGGCGAGACCCGCCGTCGCCGACAATACCTCCGCCGCGGCACCCGAGGCGTGTGATGCCCGCTCCCGCAGCCTCCCCGCGACCGCGGCCGCCGCGTCGGTGAACCGCTTGATCTCCACGTCGCGTTCGTCCTCGAGGACGGGGGCGGCGACGGCCGGGTCGTACACCGGACGCTCACCCGGCCAGATCGCGGGCCCGTAGGCGTGTCCGCCGACGACCGGCGTTCCGTTCAGTACGTGTGTGTGCTCCACCGAGATCCTCACTTGTCCGACGGGCTGGGCCACGGTGTGCCGCCACGATCTACTGGTCACCGTTGTGATCCAAGTTACAAGAAAACCTTGACTTGTCAACATAAACAGGCGTAAACACAGATATACCCACATCCAAAGCCAATCAAATCAACAGACGAGGACATCGTGTACGCGGAAGAACGTCAGCAGGCGATCGCCAACCAGGTACGGGTCAACGGCCGCGCCTCGGTCACCGCTTTGGCCTCGCTGTTCGACGTGACGAGCGAGACCGTCCGCCGCGATCTCGCTGTGCTGGAACGCAACGGACACCTCCAGCGCGTCCATGGTGGCGCCGTACGTCCCGGCGCGACGCCGGTCGTCGGCGAACAGGGCATCGACGAACGCCTGATGTCGCACACCGACCAGAAGCTCGCGATCGGTGCGGCCGCGTCGCGCTTCCTCCCACCCGACGGCGGGTCGGTGTTCATCGACGCCGGCACCACCACCTACCAGGCCGCCCTCGCACTCCCCCGTGACCGCCGACTGACGTTGATGACCCACAGCATTCCCATCGCCGGCGCCCTGGCCGCACAGGGCGCCGAGACCCTGCATGTGCTCGGCGGCCGAGTCCGCGGACTCACCCAGGCGATGGTCGGCGCCGACACCGTCGCCGCACTCGAACGGCTGCGCATCACCACGGCCTTCGTCGGCACAAACGGCATCAGCATCGCCCACGGCCTGTCCACCCCGGATCCGGACGAGGCAGCGATCAAGTCGGCGATCGTCCGTTCCGCCCACCGCGTCGTCGTTCTGGCGGACTCGTCGAAGGCGGGCCATGAAGATCTCACGTCCTTCGCCGCGCTCGCCGACATCGACGTACTGATCACCGACACCGGTATCGACCCCGACTTCGCGGGGGCACTCGCCGACCACGGCATCGAGACGGTGATCGCGTGATCACCGACCACACCACGGAGAGGGAATCCATGACAGTCCCCCACCCGGCTTCGGCCGCCGGCCGGGTCGACCCCGGCCGTACGCCGGCGATCGTGACCGTGACAGCAAATCCGAGTCTGGACCGGACGCTGGAACTGACCGCGCCGTTGAGCCATGGCGCGGTCCAGCGTGCCAGCAGCGTCCGCACCGAACCGGGCGGCAAGGGCGTCAACGTCGCCCGGGTGGCATCCGCTGCGGGTATCGGAACGCGGGCACTGCTCCCGGCGCGCGCCGGTGACCCGCTGCTCGCGGCGCTCGACTCGGTCGCGTTGCCCTACCTGACACTCGCGATCGACGGTGAGGTCCGGTCCAACGTCACCATCGTCGACCCCGACGGCACCACCACGAAGGTCAACGCACCCGGTTTCGTGCTCGACGACGCGTCGGCCGCCGAACTGACCGAGCTGGTCCTCGCCAATGCCGGCGATGCCCGCTGGGTGGCGTTGTGCGGCTCGCTGCCGCCGGGGCTGCCGCACAACTGGTACCGCACGGTCGTCGACGCACTTGCCGATACGGGTTGCCGGGTGGCGGTGGACACCTCCGGCGCTCCGCTCGCCGCGGCGGTCACCGGGCCGGTCGATCTCCTCAAGCCCAATGAGGAAGAGCTCGCCGAGGCCACCGGTGTCGACGCGGCGGAGTTGTCGACGGCATCTGCGCGTGGCGACCACGCTCCCCTGATCGCCGCCGCCACCGTGCTGGCGCACCGCACCGGGGCGGCGATCCTCGCCACTCTCGGCGCCGCCGGCGCCCTGTTGGTCACCTCGACAGGCGCATGGTTCGCGACCCCACCGCCCATCGTGCCGCGCAGCACCGTCGGCGCCGGCGACGCTGCCCTCACCGGTTATCTCATCGCCGAATGCAGTGGTGCCGAGGAACCCGAACGGCTCCGGATGGCCGTGGCGTACGGCTCTGCGGCCACCGCTCTGGCCGGCACTCAACCGCCCTATCCCGATCAGATCGATCCGGACAACGTCTCCGTCACCGACCTCACCGGGGCCGCCAGTGCAGGTTGACGATCCCCTTGCGTTGACACCGAAGCAAATCCACCTTCCGACAAGCACCCGCACGAAGGAAAACCCATGTCAGAACAGATCATCACCCCACAGACGGTGAGCCTCGACGTGGACGCCGGCGACGACCCGGCGGCCGTGATCGGTTACCTCGCCGATCGGCTGGCCTCGGCCGGCCGCACCACCGACGCCACCGTGCTGGCCCGCGGCGCGCTCGATCGCGAGGCCAAGTCCGCCACCGGACTGCCCGGCGGAATCGCGATCCCGCACGCGCGCGCCGCGTCGGTCACCGCAGCCTCCCTCGCGATGGCGCGCCTGTCGCGAAAGGTCGACTTCGGCGCCCCGGACGGTCCCGCCGACCTGGTGTTCCTCATCGCCGCACCCGAAGGCGGCGCCTCCGAGCACATGAAGCTGCTCAGCTCGCTGGCCCGGTCGCTGGTGCGTCCGGAGTTCGTCGACTCGCTGCGGGCGGCCGACAGCGACGAGCGCGTCGTACAACTCGTCGACGAGGCCATCAACCCGCAGCCCACCCAGACGCCGGCGGCGACATCCACGGTGGCGCCCCCCGAGACAACGCCCACGGCACCAGACGCCGGCGACGCCGACCGACGGCCGTCTGTCGTGGCGATCACCGCCTGCCCCACCGGTATCGCCCACACCTACATGGCCGCCGACGCACTCAAGTACGCGGCCGAACGCGCCGATGTCGACTTCCACGTGGAAACCCAGGGTTCCTCAGCGACCACCTCGTTCGATCCCCAGGTCATCGCCGATGCCGACGCCGTGATCTTCGCCACCGATGTCGGGGTGAAGGGCAAGGATCGTTTCCGCGGCAAACCCGTGGTCGCCTCGGGCGTCAAACGCGCGATCAACGAACCCGACGCGATGATCGCCGAAGCGGTTGCCGCGTCGAAGAATCCGTCGGCGACCGTGGTCAGCGGCGCCGCCGACGACGACGGCGCCGAAACGGAGTCATCCGGGACTGCGGGCGTCGGTCTCGGCGGCCAGGTCCGACAGGCGCTGATGACGGGTGTGAGCTACATGATCCCGTTCGTCGCGGCCGGCGGCTTGCTCATCGCATTGGGCTTCCTGCCCTTCCTCGGCGGTTACGAGATCGCCAACAGCACCCTCGATGAAGCCGGCTCACTGTCCGACGGCGCTTTCATCGCACTGAACAACAGTCTCTGGGACCTCCCGGCCGGCGGACTCGGCCAGTACATCGGCGCCGTACTCTTCGCAGTCGGCTCGCTGGCCATGGGCATGCTGGTCCCGGTGTTGGCCGGCTACATCTCGTTCGCCATCGCCGACCGACCGGGCATCGCGCCGGGATTCGTGGCCGGCCTGGTCTCGGTCGCCGTGGGCGCGAGCTTCATCGGCGGACTGGTCGGCGGCCTCATCGCCGGTGTCGTGTGCTTGTGGATCGCCCGGATCCCGTTGCCGCAGTGGGCACGCGGACTGCAACCGGTGGTCATCATCCCACTGCTGGGCAGCATGGTGATCGGCGTGCTGCTCTACATGCTCCTCGGCAAGCCGCTGGCCTGGGTGACCGATCAGATGACCGACGCACTCAACAGCATGTCGGGAGGCTCCGCGGTGGTGTTGGGCGTGGTCCTCGGCCTGATGATGTGCTTCGACCTCGGTGGACCCGTCAACAAGGCGGCCTATCTGTTCGCCACCACCGGCCTGGCCATCGGCGGACCCGCACAGCTGCAGATCATGGCGGCGGTGATGTGTGCCGGCATGGTGCCGCCGCTGGCCATGGCACTGGCCACGGTGCTGCGTCCGCAGCTGTTCACCGAGCCCGAGCGTGAGAACGGCAAGGCCGCATGGCTGCTCGGCGCCTCGTTCATCTCCGAGGGAGCCATCCCGTTCGCCGCCACGGACCCGTTCCGGGTGATCCCCTCGATGATGGCCGGCGGAGCGCTCGCGGGCGGCCTGGTGATGGCATTCGGTGTCGAACTGCGCGCACCGCACGGCGGTATCTTCGTGTTCTTCGCCATGAACAACTGGATTCTGTTCCTCGTCGCCCTGGCCGCCGGAACCGTCCTGAGCGCGTTCGCCGTCATTACGGCCAAGCAGTGGCATGCGAACCGGCAACACGCCGGACGCTTCGAAGACGTCCAAACCGTCCCCGCCTGAGCGCTGTTCGGGCAGACTCAGTCGACATCGACCGCAACATTTCCGACCGCGACAATCCCGACTGCAACGCCCCCGGCTCGAGATTTGAACCCACAAGCAAAGGAGTATCACCAATGCCCAGCACCACAGTCACCGTCGGCTCGGCCGTCGGCCTGCACGCCCGTCCCGCGACGATCATCGCCGAGGCGGTGGCCGACACCGGCGCCACCGTCACTCTGTCACTCGAGGGCGGTGACCCGGTGGATGCCGGTTCGGCGCTGATGATCATGACCCTGGGGGCGGAGAAGGGTACCGATGTGGTGGTGACCGCCGACGATCAGAGCACCCTCGACGCGATCGCCGCACTTGTCGCCAAGGATCTCGACGCGGACTGACCGCAACGTCGACCACGGCCCCGTCGCATGACCTGCGGCGGGGTCGTCTGCTGTCCGGTCAGGCCCGCAACGGCTCCAGGATGCCCGCGAACGCGGCGGGGACCCGGACCCGCATGGTGGTGCCGTCGGCGGTGTGCTCGCTGGTCAGCACCTCACCCTCCCCGTGGATACGCGAGATGAGGTCGCCACGGGTGTAGGGCACGTCGATGGTCAGTTCCACGTCGGACCGACCGATGAACTCGCGCACCCGCTCGAACAGTTCCGGCAAACCTTCGCCGGTGCGCGCGGACACGAAAACCGCGTCGCCGAGCGCGCCCCGCAACTCCGCCATCCGGGTGGCATCGATTGCGTCGATCTTGTTGACCACCAACAGTTCGGGCGGCGCGGTGGCACCCTCCTCGGCGACGACCTCGTTGATGACGCGGCGCACCGCGGAGATCTGCTCGACCGGGAACGGGTCGGCACCGTCGACGACGTGGAGCAGCAGATCAGCGTCCACCACTTCTTCCAGAGTCGACCGGAACGCCTCGACCAGCTGTGTGGGCAGATGTCGGACGAACCCGACGGTGTCGGTGAACACCACTGCTCGACCATCATCGAGTGTGGCGCGGCGGGTGGTCGGATCCAGGGTGGCGAACAGCGCATCCTGCACCAGGACACCCGAGCCGGTCATCGCATTGACCAGGCTGGACTTACCCGCGTTGGTGTAGCCGGCCACGGTGAGCCGCGGAATCTCGTTGCGCTCGCGGGCCGCACGCATCACCGTGCGGGACTTCTTCATCGCGCGGATCTCGCGGCGCAACTTGGCCATCCGTTCGCGAATCCGCCTGCGGTCGGTCTCGATCTTCGTCTCACCCGGTCCACGCAGACCGACACCACCGTTGCTGCCGGCACGACCGCCGGCCTGCCGCGACATCGACTCACCCCAACCACGCAGTCGCGGGAGCATGTATTCCATCTGTGCCAGCGACACCTGGGCCTTGCCTTCCCGCGAAGTCGCGTGCTGCGCGAAAATGTCGAGGATCAGCGCGGTACGGTCGATGACTTTGACCTTGACCACCTTCTCCAGGGCGGTCAGCTGTGCCGGGGTGAGTTCACCATCGCAGATCACCGTGTCCGCACCCGTCTCCAAGACGGCCGCGCGCAGTTCGTCGGCCTTTCCCGAACCGATGTAGGTGGCCGAGTCGGGCCGAGAACGTCGCTGGATCAACGCGTCGAGTACCTGCGAGCCCGCGGTCTCGGCCAGCGCGGCGAGTTCGGTCATGCTGGCCCGGGCCTGGGCGGCGGTGCCCTCGGTCCAGACGCCTACCAATACCACCCGCTCGAGGCGCAGTTGGCGGTACTCGACCTCGGTGACGTCGGTGAGTTCGGTGGAGAGACCGGCGACACGCTGCAGAGACGCGCGTTCCTCGAGCTGGAGCTCACCGGTGGTCGGTCGGGACAACCCCGCCAAGATGTCGTGCCCGGCGGTGCCGTCATCGGATGCGTCGGGCAGGTCGGCCAGATCGGAGTCGGCCAGATCTCGGTTGGCCGGACGAGGTGGTGGTGTGATTGCTGATTCTGTCATGGGTGACATCCATGATGTCACGCCCGACGTGCGGGAAGCATCCCGTTTTCCGCGCGGTGGCCGGACGTGGTGCCGCGGTCAGCTCGCGGGCCGATCCCATCCCGGCCGCAGGTGGCCTTCGGCGACCAGCATCGACGGGCCACGGAGATGGGAACCGTCCGCCCGGATACCCACCTCGACCCGACCTCCCGGCACGGTGATGCACAGCGTGCCCGCCGACTCACCCTGGTGTGCCAGCACTGCGGCACCGGCAGCCACCAGACCGGTCCCGCAGCTCCGAGTCTCCCCGACACCGCGTTCGAACACCCGCATCGACGCCGGTAGCCGGCCCTGGCCGTCGGGGGTGCCGGGGGCGGTCACGATCTCGACGTTCGCGCCGTGCGCGAACGCGCCCGGCTCGAGGACCACCCCGTCGGAGAAATCGATGGCCGCCAGGTCGGTCGCGGTCAGATCCGGTACCACGCAGGCCAGGTGCGGGTTGCCGACGTCGATCATCACACCGCGATAGACGTCGTCGCCGATTCGCACCAGCGAGTCGCCGTCGCGGCGGACCGTCCCCATCTCGACGGTGACGTCGGCGTGGACGGCGTCGTGGGCATGGACGACAACCGGTCGAGCGCCGGCGCGTGATCCGACCGTGAAGCGGTCCGCGGCGACCAGACCGGAGGCGCGCAGGTGATGGGCGAAGACCCGCACCCCGTTTCCGCACATCTCGGCGATGGAGCCGTCGGCGTTGCGATAGTCCATGAACCAGTCATCGGGCGCGACCCCATCCGGGAGGGCGTCGAGCACTCCGCGTTCCACCAGTGCGGCCGACCGCACCACCCGCAGCAGACCGTCCGCGCCGATTCCACGCCGCCGGTCACACAATGCCGCGACGTGGGCTTGGGTCAGGTCGAGGTGTGCCGCCGGATCGGTCAGGATGACGAAATCGTTCTGGGTCCCGTGGCCCTTGACGAAATGCAGGGCGGGCGTCTGGTCACCCGAGGTTGTGGCCGTCACCCCACCAGCGTACGAGGCGAAGCCTAAGCCTCCACAATCCGCAGGGCTTGCGCCGGCACATCGTCCTGGGCGGCGTCGAGCCAGGTGATGCGGTGGTCGCGTCGAAACCATGACCGTTGCCTGCGGACGTACCGGCGCGTGCCGATGAAGGTCAACTCCTCGGCGGTGTCCATGTCGTACTCGCCGTCCAACGCGGCGAGGACCTGCGCATAGCCGATGGCTCGGGACGCCGTGCGCCCCGAGCGCAGACCGGCCAGACACAACTGCGCCACCTCGTCGACGAGGCCGAGCGCGAACATCTGCCGGGTGCGCACCCGGATGCGTGCGTCGAGATCGGCGGTGTCCCGGTCGAGGGCCAGGATGCGCGTGTGCCAGCGTGGCTCCCCGATCTTCGGCGCCGACGCCGCGAACGGCGCGCTGGTCAGTTCGACCACCTCCAGGGCCCGCACGATACGCCGACCGTCGGTGGCGAGAATGGATGCGGCCGCGTCCGGATCCACCTCGGCCAGACGCCGGTGCAGCGCCGCGACACCGATCTCATCGAGCAGCGCCTCGTACCGGCCACGTACCTGCGGATCGGTCGCGGGGAACCGCCAGTCGTCGAGCAGGCCCTGGATGTACATCATCGATCCGCCGACGAGGACCGGCACCCGTCCCGCGGCCCGCACGCGGTCGACGTCGGCTCCGGCGCCACGTTGGTGACGCGCGACGGTGGCGGTCTCGGTCACGTCGAGCACGTCGATCTGATGATGAGGGATGCCGCGGCGGTCGGCGACGGGCACCTTCGCGGTACCGATGTCCATCCCGCGGTATTGCTGCATCGCATCGAGGTTGACGATCTCGCCGCCGACGTGTTCGGCGATGTCGAGGGCGAGATCGGATTTGCCGCTCGCCGTCGGACCCACGATCGCGATCGGAACGGGCCCGCTGGAACCGGTCATCGCGGCGTCCACGTGACCACCGTGTAGCCGACCCCGAACGGCGCATCGCGATAGGCGAGCCGCGAGGCGAACTGCCGACCCGAACACAGTGCGGCGGCGACCTGCCACGCCGGACGGCCCGCGACACCCGCGTGCGCACATGCCGTCGGGTCCAACGCCGCGAGCGTGTCGGTGTCGGCAGCCGCCAGGGCTTGGTCGATGCGTCGCTGCATGTCCACCGCACCGGGTCGCAGGCCGCCACCAGGTGCTCGCGCCGACAGTGCGGTAGCGCCGTCGGCCACCACCAGCACCCCCACCCGACCGGGATCGGCGTCTATCCGCCTCCGTAGTTCGGCGCCCACCCGCGTACAGTCGGCCGGCAGGGCATCGCGCGCCACCGTGACCGGTTCGACGGCCTCGATGCCGGACTCGGCACGTAACCACCCCGCGATCAGCATCGACAGCGGCAGATCCGACGGCGACAGATCGAGCGTGTCCTTGCGTGCGGTACCGGACTGAACCGCGACAGCGGCCGGACGGCGCAGTGTCACCGCCATGGGCACCCCGAACCGTCCGAAGTCGCCGTCCACCCCGATCTCGGCCGCCGAATCATCGTCGCGCGCGCCGATCGCCACGAACTCTGTGGCCGCGGCGGCCAGTTCCCGACCGGCCGTGCGGGTCGCTTCCCGTACCGCCTCGGTGTCGGTGGCGCCCGGCCCCGCGACCTGTGGCACCAGCAGCGGAGCACTCGGGACGAAGACCACGGACGCCAGCACGTTCACGACGCTAGTCGACCCGTTGGGCCACCAGCGCACCGCGTCCGGCCGCAATGTCACCGCAGCGCCCACACGGCACACCCTGACCTGGTTCAATGGGGGCAGCCTGTGGCGTCGGTACGTCGGTGCAGGCCTCGACGTGACGGCAGCCGTGGCGCGCGGCATCAACCTGCGGGAGAGGGCACCTGCACATGACGAATCCGACAGATCCCACTCCAGCCGATCCGGGGGGCGCCGATCCGGGGCGTGTCGAGCCCGCGGCATCCCGACCCGCCGAGCCGACCGCGCCGACCCCGGGCCCGCCCAAGCCGCATCCGATGCCCAAGCCGGGCCCCAAGCCCGGACCTCGCCCCGGGCCGCGCCCACGCGCCGCCGATGTGCACCCGGTGCCCACGCCTGTACCGTGCGGCGACCCGCACGAGTTCGGCCGAATCGACGCCGACGGTGTGGTGTGGCTGAAGACCACCGACGGCGAGCGTCAGATCGGTTCCTGGCAAGCAGGTTCCATCGAGGATGGACTGGCGCATTTCTCCCGCAAGTTCGATGACCTCGCCACCGAGGTGGAGATCCTCGAGGAACGTCTGGCGGCACGGTCGGGTGATCCACGCAAGGCGCAGACCGCCGCGCGCCATCTGCTCGATGCGCTACCGACCGCCGCAGTGATCGGTGATGTCGCCGCCCTCGAGCAGCGGCTGACGGTGATCGTGGGCAGCGCCGACGAGGTGGCCGACTCGATCAAGGCCGAACGAGAGCAGGCCCGCGCCACGGCCATCGCCCGCAAGGAGGCGTTGGCCGCCGAGGCCGAGGACATCGGCGCCGAATCCACCCAGTGGAAGGTGGCCGGGGATCGGTTGCGGGCCATCCTCGATGAATGGAAGTCCATCAAGGGTGTCGACCGCAAGACCGACGATGCGTTGTGGAAGCGCTACGCGAAGGCGCGTGACGCGTTCAATCGGCGGCGGGGCGCCCATTTCGCCGAGCTCGACCGTGAACGAGCGGGCGCGAAGGCCCGCAAGGAAGAGCTGATCACGCGCGCCGAGGAACTGTCCACATCCACCGATTGGGGCGCCACCTCGGCACGCTTCCGTGAACTGCTCACCGAGTGGAAGGCCGCCGGACGCGCACCGCGCGACGCCGACGACGCTTTGTGGCAGCGGTTCAAAGCCGCCCAGGACGTGTTCTTCTCGGCCCGCAACGCCGCCACGTCGGAGCGCGACAACGAATTCGCGGCAAACGGGGCCGCGAAGCTGGCACTGTTGGAGCACGCCGAGAAGTCCATCGACCCGGCCGCCGACCTCGATGCCGCGCGACGCGAATTTCGCGCCTTCCGCGACCAGTGGGACGAGATCGGCAAGGTTCCGCGCGATCAGATGGGTTCACTCGAGGGACGCGCACGCGCCCTCGAGAAGCGCATCCGCGACGCGGAAGATGCACAATGGCAGCGAACCGATCCGGAGGCACAGGCGCGCGCCGCACAATTCGCCGACCGCGCCGCGCAACTCGAGGATCAGGCCCGCAAGGCCGATGACCGTGGCAAGGCCAAGGACGCCGTGAAGCTTCGGGAACAGGCTGCGCAGTGGCGAGAGTGGGCAGACGCCGCAGCCAGCGCCATCGCCGACCGCTGAGGGACGCACGCCGGGCGGTCGGCGCTCAGTTCGTCGACCCACCCGACGTCGTTTCGTCCGTCGTCGAGCCACCTGCCGTCGACACGGTCAGGGCACGCAGGATCGTCACGGCGGATTCCGGGAGCGGTCGGGACCGGCGAGTGGAGTCGTCGAAGGCGACGATGACGGTCGTGGCAGTCGCCACGCACGTATCAGCCTGGAATATGCCCTGTTCGAGCACGATGGAACTGCGACCGAGTGAGGCCACGCGGGTACCGACAACGATGTCACCCGGCCAGGTCATCTCGGCACGGAAGTCCAGCTCGAGCCGAGCGATCACGAATGAGGTGCCGGGCCCGGCCAGCGGTGCCTGCGGGTCGTAGAGCACCGCCACCCGCCCGGATTCGAGGAACGTCGCGAACACGGCGTTGTTGACATGACCTTGGCGATCGGTGTCGGCGTACCGAACCTTTTCGGTGACGTGCGCGCGATAATCCGCGACGCTCGGAAGTCTGCCGGATGTGTGCTCGCCCACGTCAGGCGTCGCGGTCCGGCTTGAGCTGCAAGGATCGCGCCACCGCGTCGCGCGTGGCCGCCTCTTTGCGCCGTTGTTCCTCGAGCGCCAGATGGTAGGTGCTACGGGCCCAGACGACACGCGCCCAGTGGAAGGTCAGCACCAGAACGGCGAGCCAGCCGATGATCAGTCCGATGCCCACCCCGGACGGTGGCTCGATGCCTCCGACGCCGGGAGTGTTGCGTGACCACCACGCCAGCATGCCGGCCACGCAGGCGACGGCGTTGCCGCACAGCGCTATCCACGCCAGCAGCCACCGTCGGGTCAGCAGGGCGAATGCCGACACACCGATGCCGAAGATCGTCAACAGGTAGACGAACACCTCCGAGGTGATGGTGACGCGTTCGGCGTCGGCGTCCGGGGCGAAGGTGAGCACCTCGATCCCACTGGCGGTACCGGTGTGCGGCAACACCATCGACAGCATCGCTACCAGCACACCTACCGCGACGACCACCGCACGCATACCGGGATCGATCTCCCCGGCGACCTTACGTTCAGCTCGACGCAGATCGCTTTCGTAGGCGGCGAGGCCGCCGGCGGCGTCCTGACCGTGGTCGACCTCTTGGTCCTTGTCGGCAGTCATCAGCCGCATCCTCCTGAACATCCCACGCCGACCGATTCTGCGGGCGCCGCTCCGATACCGGGCATCCCCAGCCCCACCCCGACCGGTGCCGTCGTCGGCATCCGGCTGGCAGCATGGGCGTCCCCGGCCCGGGTCCGCCGATGACTGTCGACCCCGGCGTCGGCGATCAGATGGTGCGGAGCAGCGCCGGTGACCCGGGTGGTCACCACGTCGCCCGGACGGATCGTCTCGTCGTCGCCGTGAGGTGCCGGCGCGAAGTGCACCAGTCGACCGTCGCGAGCGCGCCCGGTGCGACGTCCGGTGTGGGCCGACTTGCGGCCCTCGTCGGCCACCACCAACAGCTCCACCTCGGTACCGAGCAACTTCTGATTCTCCGTGAGGCAGATCTGTTCCTGTAGATCGATGAGTCGGCGATACCGCTCCCCCACGACCTCCGGCGGAACCTGGTCGGGCATCGTCGCGGCCGGGGTACCGGGCCGCGGTGAGTACTGGAAGGTGAATGCGCTCGAGAACCGTGCGGCGGCAACCACATCCAGTGTCTGCTGGAAGTCCTCTTCGGTCTCACCGGGGAATCCGACGATGATGTCGGTGGTGATGGCCGCATGGGGCATCGCTGCTCGCACCTTCTCCAGGATGCCGAGGAACTTACGTTGCCGATAGCTGCGGCGCATCGACTTCAGAACACGGTCGGAACCCGATTGCAGCGGCATGTGCAGCTGTGGGCAGACGTTGGGTGTCTCGGCCATGGCATCGATGACGTCATCGGTGAACTCGGCCGGATGCGGCGAGGTGAACCTGACACGCTCGAGACCATCGATCTCACCGCAGGCCCGCAGCAGTTCGGCGAAGGCACCGCGGTTACGCGGTTGGTCCGGATCGGCGAACGACATACCGTAGGCGTTCACGTTCTGACCCAGCAGGGTCACCTCCAGCACACCCTGCTCGACCAGCGCCGACACCTCGGCGAGCACGTCACCGGGGCGACGGTCGACCTCTTTGCCACGCAGCGACGGCACGATGCAGAAGGTGCAGGTGTTGTTGCATCCCACCGACACCGACACCCACCCGGAGTACGCCGAGTCCCGCTTGGCGGGCAGCGTGGACGGGAAGCGTTCCAGCGACTCCAGGATCTCGACCTGCGCCGACTCGTTGTGACGGGCTCGTTCGAGCAGCGCGGGCAGCGAACCGATGTTGTGGGTGCCGAACACCACGTCCACCCAGGGCGCCTTGCGCAGCACCGAGTCCTTGTCCTTCTGCGCCAGGCAGCCACCGACGGCGATCTGCATTCCCGGCCGCTCGGACTTCACCGGCGCGAGGTGCGAGAGATTGCCATAGAGTTTGTTGTCGGCATTCTCGCGGATCGCGCACGTGTTGAACACCACGAGATCGGGGTCGTCGCCGTCGTCGGCCTTGACATACCCGGCGTCTTCGAGCAGTCCGGCGATGCGTTCGGAATCGTGCACGTTCATCTGGCAGCCGTAGGTCCGCACCTGATAGCTGCGGCCACTGCCCGCGGACACGTCGTCGGCCAGGGCCGCCCGGACACCCTTCCGAGCGGCAACATGCCGATCGGACAACTCGATACTCACGGCTTCCAGGGTACGGGCGTGGGCAAATCGGTCCCAAATACGCGCACGGTTCACCGATGAACAGGACGAGTCGCATCCATCACACTAGTGTGAGCCACTATGACCGAATCGCCGACGGACGACTCCACAACGGCCGGGCCCACCTCCCGGACACAGCCGATGATCGCGATGAAGAACGTACAGAAGCACTTCGGTGATCTGCATGTGCTGCGTGACATCGATTTCGAGGTTCCGGCCGGACAGGTCGTCGTGGTCCTCGGCCCGTCGGGATCGGGCAAGTCAACGCTGTGCCGCACCATCAACCGCCTGGAACCGGTCGACAGCGGCGTGATCGAGGTCGAGGGCCGCACGCTTCCCGACGAGGGCCGCGATCTGGCCCGGCTACGTGCCGACGTGGGGATGGTCTTCCAGTCCTTCAACCTCTTCGCCCACAAAACAATCCTGGAGAACGTGACCCTCGCTCCGATGAAGGTGCGTAAGAAGAACAAGGCTGACGCGAACAAGCGAGCACTCGAACTTCTCGAACGGGTCGGGATAGCAAGCCAGAAGGACAAATACCCGGCCCAGTTGTCGGGTGGTCAGCAGCAACGTGTGGCGATCGCCCGGTCGCTGGCCATGGACCCGAAGATCATGTTGTTCGACGAACCGACCTCGGCACTCGATCCCGAGATGGTCAACGAGGTTCTCGACGTCATGGTGTCGCTCGCCAAGGAGGGCATGACCATGCTCGTGGTGACCCACGAGATGGGTTTTGCCCGCAAAGCAGCCGATCGCGTCATCTTCATGGCCGACGGCGCGATCGTGGAGGATTCAGATCCCGAAAGCTTCTTCTCGCAACCGAAGTCCGAACGCGCACGAGATTTCCTTGGAAAGATCCTCGGTCACTGAGATGAACAGATCACCAGTGACATCGCGCAGACGTGTACCGCGCACCTCCACCCTCGGCCTGTTGGCGGTAGTTGCTGCCCTCCTGGCCGCGACACTCGCGGGATGCGGCAGTTCTGAGCCGCGCAATCTCGTCGACTCGATACGCGAGGGCACCGTGGTGCTCGGAACAAAATACGATCAGCCCGGCCTCGGCATCCGAAACCCCGACAAATCCGTGACCGGGTTCGATCCGGCGGTCTCGACCTATGTGGTCAACAGCATCGCCGATTCCCTCGGGGTGGAGCACCCGGAGATCCAGTGGCGGGAGACGCCATCGGCACAGCGCGAGACGCTCATCAAGAACGGCGAGGTCGACATGATCGCGGCCACCTATTCGATCACCTCGTCGCGCGCGAACGAAGTCGATTTCGCCGGTCCGTACCTGATCAATTACCAGGGTCTACTGGTCCGCGATGACGACGATTCGATCACCACGCTGACCGACCTCAACAAGGGCAAGAAGCTGTGCTCGGTCACCGGCTCCACGTCCGCTCAGAACGTGAAGGCGCAGCTTCCATCGGTCCAGCTCCAGGAGTACGACTCCTATTCGAGTTGTGTGGAGGCGCTGCGGCGCGGCAAGGTCGACGCGTTGACCACCGACGAGGTCATTCTCGCCGGGTATGCCAACTTCTTTCCCGACGAATTCAAACTCGTCGACATGAACTATCCGCAGGACGCCTGCGTGAAGGACGCCCTCAAGACAGCGGGTACCCCGTTCTCCACCGAGTACTACGGAATCGGCCTCGCGAAGGACAGCCCGGAGGTCGTCACCGCGGTCAACGAGGCCCTGGACGAGATGATGCAGCCGGGTCCCGACGGGACGTCCCCGTGGGATGCGGCGCTGCGTGACGCCATCGGCGACGAAGAGGTCGACCGGATGATGGCCCGCGCCGAGGAGCTCGATTCGCAGTACGAGTTCACGCCGACACCCGGGGACCTGGAATTCCTGGAATCGGAACCCAGACCGTGCCCACCGGGCCTGAGCTGACGAGGGAGGTGGAGCACCGACATGAGTGAACTCTGGGCGGATATGGGGCCACAGCTGTGGCCGGCTTTCTGGGTGACGCTGAAACTCACGTTCTTCTCGGCGATCGGGGCGCTGATCTGGGGCACCCTGCTGGCTGCGATGCGGGTGTCGCCGGTTCCGGTGATGCGCGGATTTGCCGACGTGTACGTCAACGTGGTGCGCAACACCCCGTTGACACTGATCGTGCTGTTCTGCTCGATCGGCCTTTATCAGAACCTCGGTCTCGCGCTGGCACCCGACAACGAGAACTTCATCGAGAACAACAACTTCTGGCTCGCCGTGCTGGCGTTCATCCTCTACACGGCGACCTTCGTGTGCGAGACCCTCCGGTCGGGCTTCAACACGGTGCCCCTCGGGCAGGCCGAGGCGGCGCGTTCTCTGGGTCTCACCTTTCCTCAGGTCTTCGGGATCATCGTGCTGCCGCAGGCGATTCGGTCCGTCATCGGCCCGCTGGGAAGCGTGCTCATCGCGCTCACGAAGAACACCACGGTGGCCTCGGTGATCGGTGTCGCGGAGGCATCGCTGCTGATGAAGGAAGAGATCGAGACGTTTTCTGACCAGATCATCGCGGTGTTCGCGATCATCGCCATCGGATTCATGATCATCACGCTGACGGAGGGATTCGTGTTCGGTTACCTCGCCAAGCGTCTGGCGGTGAAGCGATGAGCGCCAACGCCACCGTCCTCTACGACGCACCAGGCCCCAAGGCACGACGCCGCAACGCGATCATCGCCGTGGTGTTCATCACCATCCTGGTGGCGGTCGCGGCCTACGTGATCTACGTTCTGGCCGGCAACGATCAGCTCACCGCGGACAAATGGAACCCGTTCGTCAAGTCGACGACGTGGACCACGTACATCCTGCCGGGGTTGTGGGGCACTCTGAAAGCAGCCGCCCTGTCGATCGTGTTCGCGCTGATCTTCGGTGCGGTGCTCGGCATCGGGCGACTCTCCGACCACACCTGGGTACGCGCCGTCTCCGGACTGATCGTCGAGGTGTTCCGTGCGATCCCGGTGCTGATCCTGATGATCTTCGCGTACTACCTGTTCGCCGACTACGCGATCTTCCCGTCGTCACAACTGGCCTTCGCGGCGGTGGTCACCGGGCTGACGCTGTACAACGGCTCGGTGATCGCCGAGATCATTCGTTCGGGTATCAATTCGTTGCCGAAGGGTCAGACCGAGGCATCGCAGGCCCTGGGCTTGCGCAAGAGTCAGATGATGCGGGTGATTCTGCTGCCGCAGGCGGTGACCGCGATGCTGCCCGCCCTCATCTCGCAGATGGTGATCGCACTCAAGGACAGTGCGCTCGGTTATGCCATCGGCTATGTCGAGGTGGTCCGCTCGGGCATCCAATCCGCGTCGTACTACGGCAACTACCTCCCGGCGCTCGTCGTGGTGGCCATTGTGATGATCCTCATCAACTTCGGATTGTCGTCGTTCGCCACCTTCCTCGAGGCGCGACTGCGTGGTGGGCGACGAAAGACCGCCGTGGCCGACCACGAGGAGGCCGACCAGGCCGCCGCCGAGAACATGCCAACCTTCGGCAAGAAGTAGCGCAACCGGATTCGGTGTCGAGCCGATCGATCAGTCCGTCGAGGTGGTCACTGCATCCAGCGATTCGGTGACCACCTCGATGGCCAGGGACTGGGCATACCCACGGCGCATCAGCATGCCGACGAGCCGACGGAACACGGCGTCACGCGATGCCGGGTCTTCCTGAAGTCGATCGACCTGACTCGGCGTGAGCTTCTTGGCGATCAGGTCGGTGGCCGCCACACGCTCGTCCTCGGGGTCGAGGTCGGCCAGGGCGGACTCCACGATGCCGGCGTCGATTCCCTTTGCCCGCAGTTCCTGTCGTAGCGCGACGCGTCCGCGTGCCGAATGGGCATGCCGCGAACGCACCCACTCGGCGGCGAAATCCTCGTCGTCGATGAGATGATGTTTGTCGAGCCGGGCCATCACCTCGTCGACGGTGTCGCTGTCGAAGCCTTTCCGCGCGAGCCGGTCGATCATCTCGTGGCGGGAACGAGCTCGGACCCCGAGAAGACGGAGTGCCGCATCCCAGGCGCTGGGTCCGGTTCGTTCCTCGGGGTCCGAAGTGGTGCTCATCGGTGGTATCCGAACGTCGGTGATATCAGAACTCCACCGGCGCCGGAGCGACGTCGTCGGCATCGACCACCGCGCCGATACCCAGCTTCTCCTTGATTTTCTTCTCGATCTCGTCGCGGATGTCGTCGTTCTCGATCAAGAACTTGCGCGCGTTCTCCTTGCCCTGACCGAGCTGATCGCCCTCGTAGGTGAACCACGATCCGGACTTGCGGATGAATCCCTCGGCCACACCCATGTCGATCAGCGAGCCCTCCTTGCTGATGCCGTGGCCGTAGAGGATGTCGAACTCGGCCTGTTTGAACGGCGGGGCAACCTTGTTCTTGACGATCTTCACTCGCGTCCGGTTACCCACCGCATCGGTGCCATCCTTCAGCGTCTCGATCCGTCGCACGTCGAGACGGACCGAGGAGTAGAACTTCAACGCCTTACCGCCGGTGGTGGTCTCCGGCGAGCCGAACATCACCCCGATCTTCTCGCGCAGCTGGTTGATGAAGATGGCCGTGGTCTTGGAGTTGCTCAGCGCTGAGGTCATCTTGCGCAACGCCTGGCTCATCAATCGCGCCTGCAGACCCACGTGACTGTCACCCATCTCGCCCTCGATCTCCGCACGCGGCACCAGCGCGGCCACGGAGTCGATGACCAGGATGTCCAGCGCACCGGAGCGGATCAGCATGTCGGCGATCTCGAGAGCCTGCTCACCGGTGTCGGGCTGCGACACCAGCAGCGCGTCGGTGTCCACCCCGAGCTTGGCGGCGTAGTCGGGATCGAGCGCGTGCTCGGCGTCGATGAACGCCGCGATCCCGCCCTGCGCCTGGGCATTGGCGACCGCATGCAGCGCCACGGTCGTCTTGCCCGACGACTCCGGGCCGTAGACCTCGATGATCCGGCCACGCGGCAGACCGCCGATGCCGAGCGCCACGTCGAGCGAGATGGAGCCGGTGGGGATCACCTCGATCGGCTGGCGGGTCTCCTCGCCGAGTCGCATGACCGACCCCTTGCCGAAGCTCTTGTCGATCTGGGCGAGGGCCAGATCGAGTGCCTTCTCCCGATCCTGCGGTGCTGGTGCCATGAGATTCTCCTCCGAACTCTGACCGGTGGCCGGTCGTGGATGTGGTGGTCTGCTGAAGTTGCTGACGTGATGTGCACGCTAGCCACGGGGTCTGACAAGTTTGCTGAACAGGCCGGGGACGGCTGCTCTCGGTTCGTGGGTTGGCTCGTGTCCCGTGGTTATGACGCACCGGAGGCGAGCGCGGTTCCTTCTGGATTCAGAATGGACGAACATGTGTTCGATGGCAAGCGTGACACGCCTGCGATCACCAACGGTGGCGCGGGACGTCGAAATCCCGGCAGATGGCCACCCATACGTCGCGCGGGTCGATCCCGTCGTCGATGGCCTGCGCCCCGGTCCGACCGCCGAAATCGATCAGCACGTGGTCGAGAAGGATCGAATCGGCCGACTGTGCGCCGAATTCCTCGGTCATCAGCTCGGTGAACTCGGTGAGACGCATCGCCGTCAGCCTACGCGAAGCCGATCACCCGTCCGATCGGGCAGCCATCCGACCCAGCAGCCACTGCACGATGCGGACCGGATCGGCGACCTCCCGCGCCGAACCCGACGCCTGTGCGGCCGCGGCGGCGAATCCCGGATCGGACAGCACCTGCCGCACCGCGGCCGCCATCGACCCGACATCCAACGGCCGAACCAGCACACCACTGCCCTGCCGCCGGACACGATTGGCCAGTTCCCACTGATCCCCACCACCGGGCACCGTCACCACCGGCACGGCGGCCTTCAATGCCTTGGCCAACATTCCGTGTCCGCCACCGCAGATCGCCAAGGTCGCGTCGGTGAGCACCTCGTCCTGGCGGGCGGTGCCCACCGTCACCTGCGCCGTCGGTTCGACCCCGTCGGGGATCTGCAGCGCAGAGACCACCACCCGCACCGAAAGATCGGCGAGTTCGCCGGTCAGCGCCGCCAGAGACGTCGACACCATGTCCGCCGCACCGGTGACGGCGGTGGACGGCGCCACGAGCACCACGGGTCCGTCGCCCACGGGTCGATCGAAGACCGCGTCGGTGGGTTCCCACAGCAATGGGCCGATCAGATGTGTGTCGGCGGGCCAATCCGGTCGCCACACCTCCAGGGCAGGAAGAGTGGCCACCAAACGTGCGATCGGTTCCTCGCTGGGGCCGGACAGTCCGATCGTCGCCCGCGACCGGGCTCGTTGCCGTTCACCCGACCGCACCGAACGCGCCGTGGCCGCACGCATGGCCGTGTCGCGCAGGCGACCCACCCGGCCCACGCCCGGTTCGAGACCGGCCCCGATCGGCGGGCGACCGGCCGACGCCCGGTACAGCGGGTGCGGCGACAACTCGATCCACGGAACACCCGCCAATTCGGCCGCCCACGCTCCGCCAACGGTGATCACATCGGAGATGACCAGGTCGACGCATGTGGTGGTGAGGATCGGCGCCAAGGCCGACGCTATCCGCGCTGCACGGTGGCTCAATTTGGCGCCGGCATCGGTGTCGTCGTCGGTGGGGAGTGCGGCCAGTCCGGGTAGTACCTCGACACGGACGTCCCGGGTCCCGGCGTCTGCGCACCACCGCGCACCGGTGTACACGACAGCCTCGATCCCCGCGGCGGTCAGCCGCTCGGCGAGTGCGAACGCCGGAAACGCATGCCCGGCATCAGGTCCCGCGACGATGGCGACTCGTGCCACAACCCTCCTCGGCGGGAACTCGGATTCGAACACCGACCGCACACGACGACGGCCCCCCACGTCGGTAGGAGGCCGTCGGTGCGGTCATGCTCAGATGTTCGTCTGTCAGTTGCCCGTTTGGGGGGGCTGTTCGGTGCCCGGCTGCGCGGTCGGCTGCGCCGGCGCGGCGGTTTCGGCCGATCCCGAGGACGGCAGCGCGCCGCCGGACATGCTGGCGCGGATCTGTTCGAGACGCGCATGGCCGGCCATCTGGACCCCGGCTTGTTCGACCTCGTGCATCCGCCCCTGCACCGAGTTGCGGGCGAGATCGGCCTGGCCGAGTGCGTTGGCGTAGCGGCGTTCGATCTTGTCGCGGACCTGATCGAGGTTGGGTGTGTTACCCGGCACCGACAGTTCGCTCATCTGGTTGAGCGACGCACTGACCTGCTCCTGCATCTTCGCCTGTTCGAGCTGGCTGAGCAGCTTGGACCGCTCCGCCAGCTTCTGCTGCAGCATCATCGCATTGCGCTCGACGGCCTGTTTGGCCTGTTCAGCTGCCTGCAACGACTGATCGTGGAGCACCTTGAGATCCTCTACGCTCTGCTCGGCGGTGACGAGCTGCGCGGCGAAGGCCTCTGCGGCGTTGGTGTACTCCTGAGTCTTCTGCGTGTCACCGGCCGAGCTGGCCTGATCGGCCAGGGTCAGCGCCTGGCGCGTGTTGGCCTGCAGCTTCTCGATCTCCTCGAGCTGCCGGTTGAGTTTCATCTCCAGTTGTCGCTGGTTGCCGATCACGGAGGCGGCCTGTTGCGACAGCGCCTGATGCTGTCGTTGCGCATCCTCGATGGCCTGCTGGATCTGGACCTTCGGATCCGCGTTCTCGTCGATCTTCGCGTTGCCGAGTGCCATCAGATAGCGCCACAACTTCACGAACGGGTTCGCCATACTTGCGTCAACTCCATAGTCCGGTATTCGCCTGCGGTGTGTAACCAATCTAGCCGTTGTGGCCGACGCGGGGCGACGGGTCGGGTCGGTTCGACAACCGACCTCACGCCGCTGCCAGTGCCGCCTCGGTACGACCACCGGGGCCGGGGATGACGACCTTCGCATCGAGCACACCCATCTCGCCCGCAGCCACCGGGTCCGTGGAACCGACGAGGTGTTCGTCGCCGGCGGGCAGCATCGCGTGCCCTACGTCGAGCAGGAGTTCGGCGATCTCGACGTCGAGCGCATCACAGATGGAGGCCAGCAGTTCGCTCGACGCCTCCTTCTGACCTCGCTCGACCTCCGAGAGATACCCGAGGCTGACCCGGGCATCGGTGGACACCTCACGCAGGGTCCGGCCCTGCGCGGTGCGCACCCGGCGCAGGCTGTCTCCCAGCGCCTCACGCAGTAGCACTGCCATCGAGGTCCTCCTCACTGCTTACCGTCCGCGACTGCTCACCGGCCGTACTGCACATCGTGACGACTCTGCACATCATGACATCGGGTGGTTCGTGACGTCCGACGTGTCCATGACGTCGGATCGGTTCGACGCCCCGGGGTACACCACATCAACGCGTCGACCCCGCGGCGAGTTCCGCCGACCTCTCCGCCGTCCGTGCCACGACAGTAGTCGAAGTTCACCGCCGCTGCCGCACTGCGCACCGCGAGCCGATTGCGCCAGGGGCGAACACGCCGGGCGTGTCAGTCGGGCGTCCTCGCGCGCCCCTCATCGGTCCGACCGGCGAGCGAGCGTCGGCGCAGGACGAGCGCCTGCCACACGTAGTCACCGCCGGTGAAGACGGTGGCGATCACGGCGGTCCCCATGGTCACCGCGGCCGCCACATGCCACAGTCCGGCCAACGGCAACAGATACAGCCCGATGGCCACCGCCTGCAGCAACGTCTTGAGCTTCCCACCGCGACTGGCCGGGATGACGCCGTGGCGCAGAACCCAGAACCGCAGGGCGGTGACCCCGAGTTCACGGATGAGGATCACGATGGTGACCCACCACGACAGATCTCCGAGGATCGACAAGCCCACCAGTGCCGAACCGATGAGCGCCTTGTCCGCGATCGGGTCGGCCATCTTGCCGAAGTCGGTGACGAGACCGCGCTCGCGGGCCAGGCGGCCGTCATAACGATCGGTGATCGCGGCGATGCCGAAAATCACTGCGGCCGCGATGCGCCAACCGGTGTCGTGACCGCCGCCGAGAAACAACGCCACAATGAAGACCGGGACGAGAACGATCCGGAAGACGGTGAGCGCGTTGGCGATGTTGACGACCGGAACCGGGTCGACCGGGTCGGTGATGTGATCGGGACCGCGCCCGGCATTCGCGAGACCGCTCTCCTCGACTGCACGACGCACACGATCGGTCATGATGCCCGGATCCGTTGTGGTTGCGTCGGTTGTGGCCGCACGCTGACCCGACGATACTGCTCCCACACGATGCCAGCCTATCTGGCCGATGTCGCCGGTCCGTGCGCCCGGGTCACGTTCGCGACTACTCTGTGATGCCATGCCTCCTGTCGCCCCCGAGCCGGCGTCGTCGCCCGCGGACCCCACATCGTCGGAATCGAGTGCGGCGGGCCCGGACTCGGCCCGCGCGGTGGCCATCCGCCGGGCCCGTACCTCCGATGTCCCGCGGATCAAGGAACTCATCGATCAGTACGCCGGGCGGATCCTGCTCGAGAAGAACCTCGTCACGCTCTACGAGTCGGTCCAGGAGTTCTGGGTCGCCGACATCGACGGTGTGGTGGTCGGGTGCGGTGCACTGCATGTCCTGTGGGCCGACCTCGGCGAGGTGCGCACGGTCGCCGTCGACACCGGGTATGCCGGCCGCGGCATCGGCCACCGACTGGTCGCCCGGCTGATGGATGTCGCACGTGAACTGCAACTGTCGCGCGTGTTCGTGCTCACCTTCGAGACGTCCTTCTTCGCGCGGCACGGCTTCGCCGAGATCGACGGGACGCCGGTGACCCGGGAGGTGTTCGAGGAGATGTGCCGCTCCTACGACACCGGCGTCGCCGAGTTCCTGGACCTGAGCTATGTCAAGCCCAACACCCTGGGTAACACCCGCATGCTGGCCGCGCTCGACTGATCCGACCGCACCGATCCGACCGCACTGAACCAACAGGAGTCGACGATGACCATCTTCGCCGTGCACTACACCTACGAACCCGCCAAGGCTGCCGACCGCGACGAACACCGGCCGCTGCACCGCGAATGGCTCGGTGAGGAGTTCCGCGCGGGCAACGTACTGGCCTGCGGCCCCTACCCGGACGGCTCCGGCGCGCTGATCCTCATCCAGGCCGCGTCGCTCGACGCCGCCGAGGCGTTCCTGGCCAACGACCCGTTCAACGCGCACCGGGCCGTCGACGGGATCCGAGTGGTGGAGTGGACCGAGGTGTTCGGTCCGTTCGGTTCCTGATACGTCAACGGCACCGGCGCCGCGTTGGGTCAGGTCTCCGAGGACTCCGACTGTTTCGGCTTCTTCGAACTCATCAGGCTTGCGACGGTGGTGATGACCAGCGTCAGCACGATGACCCCCAGCGACACCGGGGTGGTGATCTCGGGCACCGACACGTGCTCACCGCCGTTGATGAACGGCAGGGTGTTCTCGTGCAGGGCGTGCAGCACCAGCTTGACGCCGATGAACGCCAGGATGAACGAGAGTCCGTAGGACAGGTACACCAGCCGGTCGAGGAGCCCCCCGAGCAGGAAGTACAGCTGTCGCAGCCCCATCAGCGCGAACGCATTCGCGGTGAACACCAGGTAGGGCTCCTGGGTCAGGCCGTAGATAGCCGGGATCGAATCCAGGGCGAACAGGATGTCGGTGAACCCGATCACGATCAACACCATCAGCATCGGTGTCGCCATCCGCTTGCCGTTGACGCGTGTGAACAGCTTGTCGCGGTCGTAGTCGTCAGTGGTGCGCAGACGGCGCTTGACGAAGCGTTCCAGCCGGGTTTCGCGCTGCTCCTCGTGGTCGACCGGGTCGTCGCTTTCCCGGACGAGTTTGATCGCGGTGTAGATCAGGAACGCACCGAACAGGTAGAAGACCCATGCGTAGGCGTTGATGGCAGCAGCACCGACCGCGATGAACAGGCCGCGCAGGATGAGTGCCATCACGATGCCGAGCAGCAGCACCTTCTGCTGATACTCCTTGGGCACCGCGAACTTCGACATGATGATGACGAACACGAACAGGTTGTCGACCGACAACGCCTTCTCGGTCACATACCCGGCGAAATATTCGCCACCGTAGGTGCTTCCCCACTGCCACCACACGAAGAGTCCGAACAGGATGGCGATGCCGATGTACACGGCCGACCACGAGCCCGATTCCTTCAGCGATGGGGCGTGTGGCACCCGGACGTGGGCGAAGAAGTCGAAGACGAAGAGTCCGGCGATCACCACACAGGTGACAATCCAGACGGTTGACGAAACATCCATGCGAGCGATCTCCTCCAGCGCGCAGCACAACGGTTGCGATGCCAGAGGTCTCTCCCGCCGGTACACCGGACGCCCACCACGTACGTGTGCGCTCCGGGAGCCGACCGACGAACCCGGGACGGTCCTGACGACGATGATCCGCATCGTCGGCGGGACGCGGCCGTATTGACGGGGACGCCGCGAGGTCGGGGATACTCCCCTCTTCGATCGTCGACCAGCCTAGTACACCCACGCGTACGGTTGCATCCATGGCGCCTGCATCCGGGTCGGCCGGGACGCGTCCGGCGTCGGTGGCCGACATCCACACGACTGCCCGGGGCATGCCACATGTGACCGATGCCGGCACCCATGCCGACCGGCCGGTCTACCAGGTCGGCGGCAAGTCGTTCGTGTTCTTCCGCACTCCCCGCCCTGATGCGGTCGACCCGGTGACGGGCGAACGCTACGACGACGTGGTGGTCATCTGGGTCGCCTCGGAGGCAGACAAACTCGCGTTGGTGCAGCAGGATCGGTCACCGTTCTTCACCACGAACCATTTCAACGGACATCTGTCGGTGTTGTTGCGCACGTCAAGGGTTTCCGAGGTCACTCGGGACGAACTCACCGAGATCATCCAGGACGCCTGGCTGAGCCGGGCATCGGCGCGCCGGGCCGCCACGTGGCTGGCCGAGCACGGTCTCGACTGACCGACGCCGAGCCCTCAGGCCTGTTCGCCGGAGTCCGCGCCGCCGGTGATCGAGGTGATCACCCCGGCCAAGTCCTCCGGCTTGACCAGGACCTCCCGTGCCTTCGAGCCCTCGCTGGGGCCGACAACGCCGCGGGTCTCCATCAGGTCCATCAACCGGCCCGCCTTGGCGAACCCGACGCGCAGTTTGCGTTGGAGCATCGAGGTGGAGCCGAACTGGCTCGACACCACCAGCTCGATCGCCTGTAACAGATCATCGAGGTCGTTGCCGATGTCGCCGTCGATTTCCTTCTTGTCGCCGGCCTTCGCGGTGGTGACACCCTCGGTGTAGTCAGGGTCGCTCTGTTCGCGAGTGAAGTCGACGACCGCCTGAATCTCTTCGTCGGTGATGAACGCGCCCTGCATGCGGATCGGCTTGTTGGCCCCCATGGGCAGGAACAGCCCGTCACCCATGCCGATGAGTTTCTCCGCGCCCGGCTGATCGAGGATGACGCGTGAGTCGGTGAGCGACGAGGTGGCGAAGGCCAGCCGCGACGGCACGTTGGTCTTGATCAGTCCCGTCACCACGTCGACCGAAGGACGCTGGGTGGCCAGCACGAGGTGGATACCCGCGGCGCGCGCCTTCTGGGTGATGCGCACGATCGCATCCTCCACATCGCGGGGCGCGGTCATCATCAGGTCGGCGAGCTCGTCGACGATGGCCATGATGTACGGGTAGGGCTTGTAGACGCGTTCACTGCCCAGCGGAGTGGTGATCTCGCCCGAGCGCACCTTGGCGTTGAAGTCGTCGATGTGGCGCACCCGCGACGCCTTCATGTCCTGATAGCGCTGCTCCATCTCCTCCACCAGCCAGGCCAGCGCGGCGGCAGCCTTCTTCGGCTGGGTGATGATCGGCGTGATCAGGTGCGGAATCCCCTCGTACGGAGTCAATTCCACCATCTTCGGGTCGATCAGGATCATCCGCACGTCCTCGGGGGTGGCGCGGGTGAGCAACGAGACGAGCATCGAGTTGACGAAACTGGACTTACCCGAGCCGGTGGAACCGGCGACCAGCAGGTGCGGCATCTTCGCCAGGTTCGCGCTCACGAACTCACCTTCGATGTCCTTGCCGAGACCGATCACCAGCGGATGGGTGTCCTTGCGGGTCTTGGGCGCCTTGAGCACATCCGCCAGACGCACCATCTCCCGGTCGGTGTTGGGCACCTCGATACCGACCGCAGACTTGCCGGGAATCGGAGCCAGCAGACGCACGTTGTCGGTGGCGACGGCGTAGGCGATGTTGCGCTGCAGGGCGGTGATCTTCTCCACCTTGACGCCCGGCCCGAGCTCGACCTCGTAGCGGGTGACGGTGGGACCGCGGGTGTAGCCGGTGACCGCCGCGTCGATCTTGAACTGTTCGAGCACCCCACCGATCCGGTCGATCATGTCGTCGTTCGACCGGCCACCCTGTTTCGGGGGGTCACCATCGATGAGCAGCGACGACGGGGGCAGGTGGTATTCACCGTCGACGACCCGTTCGACCAGACCGCCGCCCGGCAGTTCGTCGGCTTCCGGCTCGGCCGGTACCGGAGCACTCGGGGTCGGCGCCGGCGTGCTCCGCTCGGCCTTCGCACGAGATCGTCCGCTCGTCGACACCGACGGTTCGGGACGACCGATCTGTTCGGTGACCTCGTCGTCGAGGGGAACGGTCGTCGCGGCGGCGAAGTCGGCGGCGTCGACGTCGGGATCAGCCGGTCGACGCCGTCGGCGACTGCGCGATGCCGGTTCGGCGTCGGGCGGATAGTTGTCATAGGGATCGGCGGAGTATCTGCCCCGGCCGTCGAGGACCTCGGTCGGCTCCGGGTCCCGGTTGTCCACCGGATCGGCGAACTCTGCGGCAGTGTCGACCTCGTCGTCCAGGTCATCCCACGGCGCGACATCATCCTCTAGCGCAAGGTCGCCGCCCAGACCCAGATATCCGACGACCCCGTCGGCGACCTCACGCACGGTCTTACCGCTCAGGATCAGGCACCCGAACGCCACACACAGCACCAGAATCGGCACCGAGATCCACGCGGTGACGCCGTTGGTCAGCGGCGTCCCGACCGCGAAGCCCAAGAACCCACCGGCCGCCGAGCGACCCGGGAGGTCCTCGGGAGCACCTGCGACGAGGTGGATGAGTCCGAGGACGGGGAGCACGATCAGCAACCCCGCACCCAGGTAGCGCGCTCGCTCCGATGGGTTCGGCGGACGCCGCATCAGCATGATCGACACGGCGACCAGCGCCAGCGGCACCACGACCGACACCCCGCCGACGGCGGCCCGGATCAACGCTTCGATGAACGCCCCGACCGGACCGGCCGCACCGAACCAGACGCTGGCGCCGACGAGCAACCCGGCGGCGAGCACCGCGAGTGCGGCGCCGTCGCGTCGGTGGGTGTGTCCGCTGAGATCACGCGCCGCGCCGGCCACCGGCCGTCGATGGGCCTGCGAGCGGCGACCGGATGTCTCGTCGACGATGGGCCCGTCGAGATCGAACCCGTCGTCGACGACGTCGTCGCCGGAATCGGAGACATCGTCATCGAGGAATCCATCGTCGGTCAGGTCGTCTTGCTCGTCACGACGTCCCGACTGCGTTCCCCCGCCGGCGCGGGCGATACTCCCCACCCCGCGCGCCATCAAAGACCACCCCGCCCCGAGACCTCGTCCCACCGCCGACGCACCGCTGGCCGCCACCGACCTCCGATGGATGTCGGCCGACGCGTCGGCCTGCCGCGACGCACCCGCGCGCTTCGATGTCCCAGTGGTGCGGGCATCAGACGGGCGCCGCGAGCTGCCGGAACGGACGGTGCCGGCGGTGGCGCGCGCCGGCGCGCGCCGTCCGCTGGTGCTACGCGCCGTGCGAGCGCCCGTCTTCGCACTTCCGGCGGTCGCCCGGGTCCTGCTCGTGGTCGACCTCGCGGTGGTCGCACCCGTCTTCGCTGCGCCCTTCTTCTGGGCACCGGCGGTTGCTTTCGAAGCCATGCGGACAGACTAGTCGCCAGACGCCTCGCCAGTCACATGGGCAACACTGGCAACGCGCTCGCGTGTCGGATTCGTAACCGATCGGTGTCGGCGGCCGGGTTCACAGCCCCCGTTTGGCCGTCTGCACCGCCGAAACCGCCTGCTCATCACCATCGAAGACCACGTTCACCGGTGCTCGACCGAAGGCGAAGAGCAGCAGTTCACCTGGGTTGCCCACGACGACGGCCTCGGGCCCGGTGCCTACGGTCACCACATCGCGGCTGTCGCGTGTTCGGAGGGTGACGCGAGCCGGGCAGCTCTTGAGGGTCATCCTGCTCATCGACTTGGCCGGTGCGATCAACGCCTCCTGCAACTCTGCGGAGATCTCGCGCGGTGTCCAGGTCTGATCGGGTCGGGCGGCACCGCGCAGGACGTCCTCGTGGTGGACGAACATCTCGGCCAGGTTGGCCCATCGGTCGACCACCTTGAGCGGCGAATAGAGCGGAGGTCCGGCGGCCAACTGGGCCAGCATGTCGTCCCACGAGCCTGCCGCTGCGGCGGCACGCACCTTCTCGGTGTGGCCCGCGAAGGCCGGGATCATGATGCCCGGTGCGGTGTCCGGGCGGCGCTCCCGGACGACCAGGTGGGCCAGCAGGTCCTTGGCCGTCCATCCGGCGCAGAGCGTGGGCGCATCGGGCCCGACCGACCGCATCGTATCGACCAGGGCAGCTCGTTCTTCTTGTGCGAAGGTCACCGGTTCACCCTAACGAACGCTCGGCGCCCGCACCCGAGCTCAGGAACCGACGGCGAGTACGGTCGGCACGATCATCGGTCGCCGGCGGTAGGTTTCGGCGACCCAGCGACCCACGGTGCGTCGAATGGTCTGGGCGATTCGATGGGCGTCGGTGATGCCTTCCGCGGCGAGCGCGTCGAGTGCCTGGTCGACGAGATCCGCGGCCGCCTTCAGGGCGTCCGGGTCGTCGGAGAAGCCACGCCCGGACACCTCCGGGGCGGACACCGCCCGGCCGGTGGTGGCATCGATCGCGATCGTGATCGAGATGAATCCGCCCTCACCCAGCACCAGACGTTCCGACAGCGTCGACTCGCCGACGTCGCCGACCGACAGGCCGTCGACATACACGTGCCCGACCGGCACGCGACCGGTGATCGCTGCGCGCCCGTCCACGAGGTCGACCACCACGCCGTCCTCGGCGAGCACCACCCGGTCCTCGGCCACACCGGTGGCGACCGCAAGCGCCGAATTGGCGCGCAGGTGCCGCCATTCACCGTGCACCGGCATGACATTCGACGGCCGGACTGCGTTGTACAGGTACAGCAACTCGCCCGCCGACGCGTGCCCGGACACATGGACCTTCGCGCTCTGCTGGGTGATCACGGTGGCGCCACGCTTGGCGAGCCCGTTGACCACGGCGAACACCGAGTTCTCGTTGCCCGGGATCAGCGACGACGCCAACACCACCAGATCGTCGGCCCGGATGTTGATCTGACGATGTTCGCCACGGGCCATCCGCGACAGCGCCGACAACGGTTCACCCTGCGAACCCGTCGATATCAGCACCAGCCGGTGATCCGGCAGCGTGGCAGCGGTGTCGAGATCCACCAGGACGCCGTCGGGCACCGACAGGTAGCCGAGATCCTGGGCGATCTGCATGTTGCGCACCATCGATCGCCCGACGAAGCAGATCCGACGGTTGTGGGCGTGCGCGACGTCGACGATCTGCTGGATGCGGTGGACATGGCTGGCGAAGGACGCGACGATCACGCGCTGTCTGGCCCGACCGATCACCTGATCGAGGACTCCGCCGATCTCGCGCTCCGGGGTGACGAATCCCGGCACCTCGGCGTTGGTCGAGTCCACGAGGAACAGGTCGACGCCTTCATCACCGAGCCTGCTGAAGCCGGCCAGATCGGTGAGGCGGCCGTCGAGTGGCAACTGGTCGAGTTTGATGTCGCCGGTGTGGAGCGCAACGCCCGCGCCCGTGCGGATCGCCACGGCTATCGCGTCGGGGATGGAGTGGTTGACCGCGAAGTACTCACACTCGAAGGGACCGTGCGTGGTCCGCTCTCCCTCGGTGACCTGCACGAGCTTCGGCCGCAGGCGATGCTCACGACACTTGGCCGCCACCAGCGCCAGAGTGAACTTGGAACCGATGACGGGAATGTCACTGCGCAGCCGCAGCAGGAACGGCACGGCGCCGATGTGATCCTCGTGGCCATGGGTCAGGATGATCGCGTCGACGTCGTCCATCCGGTCTTCGATGTAGGTGAAGTCCGGCAGGATCAGGTCGACACCGGGTTGTGCGTCCTCGGGGAACAACACACCACAGTCGACGATCAACAGCCGACCGTCGTACTCGAACACCGTCATGTTGCGGCCGATCTCGCCGATCCCGCCCAGCGCGACTATCCGCAATCCGTGGCGGGGCGCCCGCGGCGGTGTGCCGAGACGGTCGACGGCCGGCACCGCAGCCGGCTGTGGTTTCTGCTGGCCGCGAGTTCGGTTGTCGGCGCGGCGATCCCGACGCTCGTGGCGGCCGCCACCACTCCGCGACGCTCCGGTCTGTGGTCGTTGTGTCTGCCCAGCAGCGTGTTTCGGCTCGGTGCCGGTGGTTTCTGGGCTGGTGGCCTCTGGGCTGGGCGTCGGCGGATCGACGGGCGCGGCCGGGGGCCCGGCCTGGCGACGTGCGGATCGGCGACGACGGGTGGGTTCGGTCATCGGTCGAGAACACCTGCCGCCCGCAGGTCCGCGATCAACGCTTCGATCTGTGGGCCACCGGCCGGAACCTGCGGCAGTCGTGGCGCCCCGACATCGAGTCCCAAGAGCTGTAGTGATGCCTTGACCATCGTCACCCCACCGAGCCGGCCCATGGCGTTGACCAGCGGCAGCATCGAGGTGTTGATTTCGCGTGCGGTGCGCACGTCGCCCTTGTCGAAGGCGATCTGCATCTCGCGCAGACGATCAGCCACGAGGTGGCCGATCACACTGACGAAACCGGTGGCCCCGACCGACAACCACGGCAGATTGAGCGCATCCTCTCCCGACAGGTACTCGAGATCTGTGGAGGCGATGATGCCGGCCGCCGAGTGCAGGTCACCCTTCGCGTCCTTGACGGCTTTGATCCGCGGGTGCTCGGCGAGGGCGAGCATCGTCTCGTTGGCTATGGGCACCACCGACCGCGGCGGGATGTCGTAGAGCAACACCGGCAGGTCCGTGGAATCGGCGATGGTCCGGAAGTGCGCCAGCAACCCGGCCTGCGGAGGCTTCGAGTAGTAGGGCGTCACGACGAGCAACCCATGCGCGCCCACCTTCTCCGCCTCGACGGAGAAGCGGACACTCTCGGCGGTGTCGTAGCTTCCGGCTCCCTGGGTGATCCGAGCGCGGTCACCAACCGCATCGAGCACCACACGCAGCAGTTCGAGCTTCTCGGGCACCGTGGTGGTGGGCGACTCACCGGTCGTGCCGGAGACGATCAGTCCGTCACACCCCTTGGAGACCAGGTGATCCGCGAGTTCCGCAGCCTTGTCCAGATCCAGCGCACCGTCGGGGGTGAACGGGGTCACCATCGCCACGGCGATGGTCCCGAACGGGTGGTCCTGCGGCTGGTCTGCGCCTGCGTTCATGGTGCTCAAGGCTACCTTCTCTCCAGGGCGCATTCGCGTGTGGGCGCACTGTGTCGCGACGGGTCGACCCGCGGATGCCAACGGCGAGGTCACGCCCCTCCATCACCCGCGGGTCGGGCGCTGTCACCAGGTGCTCTGGGTCGCGGTTCAGGTCGCCGGGCGGGGCGTCGGGACCGCGTCCGGGATCTCGAGGATTCGGCCACCGTGGGTCAGTACGAACAGGCTGTGCGGCGCGAACCGGGTGCCGTTCTTTCCGACGACGAGTCCGGCCGGCAATAGTTCATCGGTCATCAGCACGCAGGCCGATTCGCCGTCGGCCGAGATCCGCCACACCTGCCCCGCACCCCATGCGGCCACATACAGGTTCCCGGCGCCATCGCGCTTGACGTCGTCGAGGTGTGCCAGTGCCAGGCTCGCCGGTGGACGCCAGTAAACCCGCCCGCGACCGGTCGTCGTGTCGATGGCGATGACCTTGGCGTCGAGGGTGAAGGTCTCGGTGACATACAGCGTCTTTCCGTCGGCGCTCACGGTCCCGCCATTGGTACCGCTGCCCTGATAGAAGCCCTTGATGACGTGTCCGTTGGGCAGGATCTTGTCGAGCGATGCCGCGAGGTCGTTCGAGGCGTAGATGCTCCCGTCCGGTCCCCTGGTCAGTCCGTTGCCCTGCGAGACCAGCTGCCGCGCGTAGGCGTGGAAACCCCCGTCGTCCGGGTTCATGCTCAGCAACTGTCCGCTGGGAATGAACTGGCTCAACGGTGCAAGTGTGGTGACGCCGTTGCCGACCACCATCCGGCCGTCGTCGTTGTTCAGCACCCCGAGCGGGAACAGCAGAAACGGATTGATCACGTGGGTGCGCCCAGGCGTGTCCATCCGATGCACGTTGGAACCGAGCCAGTTCGAAACGACAAGGCGACCCTCGTCGTCGAAATCACCGCCCTCGAAGGTCGCCAGATCGGTGGTCAGGACCTGTGGTGGTCCCGCGTTCGGACACGACGGCATCGAGGCGGCCTGATGCGTCGCCGCAGTCGGTGCCGCGGTGGCGTTTGCCGCGACACCTGTCGCGGCGACCGCCGCCACGCATCCGGCTGTGAGCGAAACCGCCAGGCGATGTATCGCCTGGCGGGCGCGCCGCGTGCCGGTCGAATGAATTCTTGCGGTCGAATGGATCCCTGACGTGAACACGGCTGAGTTCCTCCCCCTGGGTACTGCCGCATGAGCGATGAATGCGCCGCTCTCCGGCGGCGCCCACCGATTTGATGCCCGGGATCGATCTCTCACTCGAACTCGACGGCACATCCGGACGACAGTCGAGTGAACGATCCGCCACCGGTATGTGGCCGACCACACAATGGCCCCGCGATGTGGTACGCGGTCAGCCCTCGAGCACGAACGGAGAGGTGGCGACCTCGGTGCCATCGGGGAGGGTGCTGATCTCGAAGTCACCGAAAACCGTCGGCGCCACCCGCATCAGGTGGCGCAGGCACTCCACGGCGAGCTGCCGGATCTCGACATCGGCGTGCTCGGTGGCGCGCATACCGACGAAATGCCGCCATGCCCGATAATTGCCGGTCACCACGATCTTGGTCTCGGTGGCGTTCGGCAACACCGACCGCGCTGCTTGTCGTGCCTGTTTGCGGCGCAGGATCGCATTGGGCACATCGGCGAATTTGGCTTCCAATGCGTCGAGCAATTCGCTGTAGGCCTTGCGCGAGGCGTCGGTGGCCTCGGTGAAGAGCGCCTCGAGTTCGGTGTCACCACGAATTGCCGGGGGCGCCACCACGTTGGCGTCGTGTTCGGGCACGAACCGCTGCGACAGCTGCGAGTAGGAGAAATGCCGATGGCGGATCAGTTCGTGGGTGCACGAGCGGGAGATCCCGGTGATGTAGAAGGTGACCGACGCGTGTTCGAGCAGCGAAGTGTGGCCGACTTCGAGGATGTGGCGCAGATATCCCGCGTTGGTGGCGGTCCGGGGGTTCGGTTTGTCCCAACTCTGGTAGCACGCGCGGCCGGAGAACTCGACCAGCGCTTCCCCACCCTCGGCGTCGGTGGTCCAGTCGACGTCCGGCGGCGGGGTGAACTCGGTCGCAGCCACCATCTGAACCTTCAGCGGCACCAACTCGGACACGTCTGCTCCTCACCACGTCTGCACGATCCGCACCCTGAGGGGACGGGGCGTCGATTGTCCCCCAGTATCGGGCGTCGGGCAGCGCAGTTCGCCACCGGGTCCGGACGAGATCGTCGCCGGGCGGAGTTCACCACGTCACATTCCACCGAACGGCCAGGTGAACGTTCGGCGACGAGGTGGCAAAACACCCAGCAGGTCAGATGACCCGTTGTCCCGATCGCTCGCTACCGCCGAGCAACATGGCGCATGATGTTCGGCGATGTGTCAGTAGCGCCTGATCCGGCCCCGCCGGAAGTGGCGCCCGATGTGGGGGAATCATGTCCGTTCAGTCATCCAGTCAGAATCATGAGCGGGCCGCCACCTCGCGCCGGGCCTTCCTCCGGACCAGTGCCGTGGTCACCGGGGCTGCGGCACTTCCGGTCGTGGCCGGCAGAGCGACTGCGGCCCCGGCATCTACTGCGGTCTTCGCACATGGGGTCGCTTCCGGGGACCCGCTGCCCGATGGGGTCATCCTCTGGACCAGGGTGACCCCGACCCCCGCAGCGCGACCGGGTTCGGGCCTCGGTCCGGCCACCGGGGTCACGTGGGAGGTCGCGCGCGACGACTCGTTCGCCACGGTCGTCGCCTCTGGCACCGTCACCACGGCGGCGGGCACCGACCACACCGTGAAGGTCGACGTCGCCGGCTTGGCCGCGAACACCCGATACACCTACCGATTCCGAGTGACGTCCGGCCCGGCAACCGGAGCGATGTCCCCCGTGGGATACACCCGGACCGCGCCCGCGCCCAACGCCGACGTGAGCCGCGTCCGGTTCGGCGTGGTCTCGTGTTCCAACTGGGAAGCAGGCTATTTCGGGGCGTACCGTCATCTCCGCGCTCATCGCGACCTCACCGCGGTCGTGCACCTCGGCGACTACTTCTACGAATACGAGAGCGACGGATACACCGGCAAGTCCGGAGTGGTGCGCGCCACCTCCCCCACCAACGAGACCGTGACCCTACGCGATTATCGGATGCGGCACGCGCAGTACAAGACCGACCCGGATCTCGCCGAGCTACATCGCCGTGTGCCGTGGATCTGCACCTGGGACGATCACGAGTCCGCCAACGACTCTTGGAAGGGTGGCGCCGAGAACCACGACGCGAGCGAGGGCCCCTGGGGGACACGGAAAGCGGCGTCGGAGAAGGCGTACTACGAGTGGATGCCGGTGCGCCCCGCCGCCGGACCGAACGGCCGCCACCTTTACCGGCGCCTCGGCTTCGGTCGCCTGTTGGAACTGTCGATGCTGGACCTGCGCACCTACCGCGATGAGCAGGTCTCTGCCACGTCGCGGCGTGTCGACGACCAGTCCCGCAGCATCACCGGTGCCGCCCAGATGGGTTGGCTGACGGAGGGTTTGACCTCGTCGACGACGCGATGGCGAATCGTCGGCAACCCGGTGATGATCTCGCCGGTGCTGGTTCCGCCGCTCGACGAACGAAACGCCGCCGCCCTCACTGAGGTGCTCGGGCTGCCCAGGCAGGGCGTCCCCTACAACGCCGATCAATGGGACGGCTACACCGCCGACCGCACCCGGCTGCTCGACGCCATCCGGACCAACAACGTAGACAACGTGGTGTTCATCACCGGTGACATCCATTCATCCTGGGCCTGCGACATCCCGGCCGACCCCGCTCGCTATCCGGCCGCCGGTACCGTCGCCACCGAATTGGTGGTGCCGTCGGTGACCTCGTCGAACGTCGACGACATTCTCGGGGTCCCCGAGCACACCGTGGGCAATGCGGTCCCCGCCGCGATCATGACCGCCAACCGACATGTGCGCTGGAACGACTTCGACGCGCACGGCTACGCGGTGCTCACCGTCACGCCGGCCGCCGCCCAGATGGACTGGTATTTCGTCAACGACAAGACCGATCCGCAGACGGGCCGGTACCACGCGCGGTCGTTTCGGGTGGCCTCGGGAAGCCAACGCGTCCAGTCGGTTTCGCAGCCACAGGACTGACGGTCGGCGGCGGGCGATCGTTCAGCCGACGATCGCCGAGAGCTTTTCGTGGGTGTCGCGCCACCCGTCCACGGCGATCGAGGTGATACCGAGATCCTGGACCGGCCGATCGTTGCCGCCCTCGTCCAGGCGATCGCCGAAGAAGAGGATGTCGTCGATGCCCAGCTCCAGGATGTCCATGAGTTTGCGAGCGCCGTAGGCCTTGTCGATGCCTTTCTTGGTGACATCGACCGATGTTGAACCGCCGCTACGCACCTCGAGGTCGGGCAGCCGCTGCGCTGCGTAGGCGCGCAGCGACTCCTTCTTCGCACCGTCGGGATCCCAGGCGGCCTTCGCGTCGACCGGCGCGGTCTGTCCGAGTGCGCTGAAAGTTATCTGGCTACCGCGGTCCTCCAGGATCGGGCCCCAGGTCTCGGTCTCCCACAGACCGAGTTCTTGCGCCCCGGTTTCGAGGACATCGAGGGTGCGCTGCTTCTCGTCGTCGGTGAGGTACTCCGCGTAGACCGTCTCCCACCCGGTGCCCGACCAGCGCACGTACTGGGTTCCGCAGGTGGGCATCAGGTGTAGGTTGCCGGCTCCCGCAAACTCCCCGAGCCGCGCGATCACCTGCTTTTCGAACTGGGTGAAACGCCCACCGGAGATGACACAGCCCATGGTGTCGTCGAGCATCCGGGCCAGCACGGCGGCCATCTCATCTGGCAGCGGACTCTTCGACGGCGCCAGGGTGTCGTCGAGGTCGAACATGACCAGCGAATAGTCGTTGCCCTGGTACGAAACCGTCATCGTCTGCCTTTCCGGTCGCCGACGCCAGTCGGCACGAACGTGTCGACAGCAGCATGTCATTGTCCGGCCGGCCACGCACGAACGGGTGGACCGAGATCACCTCACATCGGCCGCATCCGGCGCCACCACTGCCGACCTCGCAGTCGCTTCGAGCAGCGCGAGTGCCGACTCGGTGTCCACTCGCGCGAGCACGTTCGCCGCGATCACCGCCCCCGCCACCGATCGAGCGCGTGCCTCGACAACACGCTCAGGCGCCGACGAATCCGCTGCGCGGGCCCCGGCCAACACCGCATCGAGCAGTTCACGGTGGTACGCGGCGATCACTTCGCGCACGGCCGAGTCGTCACCCAGCGACGTCGCCGCCGTCCCCACCAGCAGGCACCCGGTCGGTTCGTCGGAGTCGGCGCGCTGTTCGATCGCCACACCGAGGTCGCGGAGGTAGTCCTGGAGCGCATGCGGCGACACCCGGTCGCCGGTGAGACCACGCAGGCGCGGCCGGACGACGGTATCGAGGTAATCGAGAACTGCGGCGTCGAACAAGCCCCGCATGCTGCCGAACGCATGGTAGACGCTCGACCGCGACAGCCCCGTCGCGCGTTCGACATCGGTCACCGAGACCTTGTCGAAACCGTTTCGCCAGAACAGATTCCGCGCTCGGGAGATCACGTTTGCGGCGTCATAGCCCGGGTGGCGACCCATACCCACTCCCTCGCTCGGTTGTCGTTTCGGCGACTCGATCTCTATTCTGGACCGAGCAGTTCACAATTGCCAACTCAGCGGGAGGTTCCGATGACCGTGACCAGCACCCAGATCCAACTCGTCAACCGACCGACCGGCTGGCCCGAACCCAAGGACTTCAGCACTGTCACCGTCGAGTACGGCGACCTCGCGGCAGGCCAGGTCCGGGTCGCCAACGAGTTCATCTCGGTCGACCCGTACATGCGTGGGCGGATGATCGACACCCGCAGCTACATCCCGCCGTTCCAGCTCGACGAGACGATGACGGGCGGCGCGGTGGGTCGCGTCGTCGCCACGACGGTCGACGACCTGCCCGTCGGCACACTCGTCAGCCACATGCTCGGCTGGCGCGACGTCACTCAGGCGGACGCGGGTGAGTTCCGCGCGCTACCCGACCCCCCCACGGGTGCAGCGTCGTCGATCTATCTCGGTGTGTTGGGCATGACGGGGCTGACCGCGTACGTGGGTCTGTTGACGATCGCATCGATGCAGCCCGGCGACACCGTGTTCATCTCGGGCGCAGCGGGCGCGGTGGGCACCGCCGCCGCACAGATCGCCCGCCTCAAAGGCGCACACCGCGTCATCGGCTCGGCCGGGTCGGCAGAGAAGGTGGCACTGCTGACCGACCGATACGGGTATGACGCCGCGTTCAACTACAAGGACGGTCCGGTGCGTCGACAGCTGCGCGATGCTGCGCCCGACGGGATCGACGTGTACTTCGACAACGTCGGCGGCGACCACCTCGAGGCGGCGCTCGACTCGTTCAACGACGGTGGCCGCGCCGCCCTCTGTGGCGCGATCGCACAGTACAACGCCACCAGCCGCACGCCGGGGCCATCGAACATGGCCAACATCATCACCCGCGGATTGACGTTGCGTGGCTTCACCATCGGCAACCACTTCGACCAGGCCGGCGAGTTCAACCGGGAGATGAGCGGCTGGTTCGCCGACGGCAAGATCGTGCATGACGAGACAGTGGTGACGGGCATCGACAACGCGGTGGACGCCTTCCTCGGTCTCATGCGCGGGGAGAACACCGGAAAGATGGTCGTGCGCACGTCCTGACCGTCAGGCGCGAGCGATCTCGGCGCGCAACGCGCCGGCGAGATCGCCGCGTCCGCCGACGACCACGTCGTCGAGGCCCAGCCACCCGGCCATGTTTCGAAGGTCATCCGCGAGACGTTCGGCGACAACGGTTCTGGGGCGTTCGTCCTCGAGGAATGCGCCGAGCACGCGCAGCGTCCGCTCTCGACGGTCCGCCTTGAGATCGACACGCGCGACGATGTCGTCATCCATCAGGTACGGCAGCACGTAATAGCCGTGGACACGTTTGTGCTCGGGCACGTAGATCTCGATGCGATAGTGGAAGTCGAAAAGCCGCTCGGTGCGCGGCCGGTAGAAGATGAGCGGATCGAAGGGTGACAGGATCGCCGAGCGTTCGACGCGGCGCGGGATGCGCGCGTCGGCGTGAAGGTAGGCGGTGTCGCGCCAGCCTGCCACCGCCACCGGCGTCAGCACACCCGAGTCCACCAGGTCATCCACGGCGGGCCGGACGTCGGCGGTCTTGGTCCGGTAGTAGTCGGCGAGATCGGCGATGGTCGCGACACCGAGTGCACGCCCGGCCTGTGCGGTGAGTTCACGGTGTGCGTCGGCACGGTCGACACGTGCGGTGACCCCGGCACCGATGACCCGTTCGGCGAGATCGTAATGGCGCGCGAAGTTCTCGTTGCGCACCGCAGACAGGTCTCCGGCGGCGAACATGGCCTCGCAGACGTGTTTCACGTCGCCGCGATGCCACCAGCCGCCGGGCTGACCCGGGACACGCTCGATTCCGAGGTGATCCTCGATCTGTTTCGGGGTACTGGGCCCGCATTCGGCGATGACATCGTGCACATCGCAGGCGAGTTCGCGGTTGTTGCGCATCACCTCGCGGGTGTACCGATATCGTCCGTCGCGGAATTCATCTCTGCGCCAACCGAACAACGGCCAGTCCTCGATCGGTATCAGTGCCGCCTCATGCGCCCAGTACTCCGCCAGCAGTCGTGATCGGTGACGCGGACGCCACGCTGCGCGATCCAGCAACTGCATGTCGTAGACACCCAAGCGACTGAACAGCGGCATGTAGTGCGCGCGGACCGCGATGTTGACCGAGTCCATCTGTAGCAGCCGGGTGCGCCCCACGACGCGTCGCAGATGTGCCAGGGTCGGCGCGACCGTCGGCAACCGATCGGTGAAACCCTGCGCTGCCAGCGCGATCCGACGTGCCTGATGGATTGAGAGTGCGCGAGTCATCCGCGCACGAGCGCATGTCTGACGTAATCGACGAATCGATACCGGGTTCCGGTCGACGACGTCTGCCACTCCCCTGTGTCCGATGTGTCCCACACGTACGGGTCGATTTCAGGCGCGAAGGTGTCCGCCGACTCCACCAGCATGTCGATCTCGGTGACCCGCAGATGTGTCGCGCTGGTCATCGCGACCTCATAGATCTGACCGCCACCGATGACCGTGACAGGCCCTGTGATGAGTTCGAGGGCGTCGTCGAGGGTGTGCACGATCTCTGCGCCGGCGGCGTCCAACGCGGCCGATCGGGTGATGACCACGTTGCGACGATTGGGCAATGGTCGAAAACGGTCCGGCAGCGACTCCCAGGTCTTGCGTCCCATCACCACCGGATGGGTACCGGTCAGCTCGCGGAACCGCCGCATGTCCTCCGGCACATGCCAGGGAATGGTGTTGGCCCGGCCGATAGCGCCGCTGCGGTCCTGCGCCCACAACAAGGTGATGGTGGTGGCCATCTCAGACCGCCACCGGCGCTTTGATTCCCGGGTGGGACTCATAGCCGACGACCGCGATGTCGTCGAAGTCGTAGTCGGAGATCGTCGCGGCTCGTCGAAGTTCGAGCCTCGGATAGGGATAGGGGTCCCGGGACAGTTGCAACTGCACTTGTTCGACGTGATTGTCGTAGATATGGCAGTCGCCGCCGGTCCACACGAAGTCGCCGACCTCGAGATCGGCCTGCTGGGCCATCATGTGAGTGAGCAGCGCATACGACGCGATGTTGAACGGTACGCCGAGGAACAGGTCGGCACTGCGCTGGTAGAGCTGACAGGACAACTTGCCGTCGGCGACGTAGAACTGGAAGAACGCGTGACACGGCGGCAACGCCATCTGCGGGATCTCCCCGACATTCCAGGCGGACACGATGTTGCGCCGCGAATCGGGGTTCGTCTTGAGGAGTTCCAGCGCCGCCCCGATCTGATCGATGTGCTCACCCGACGGGGTGGGCCAGCTACGCCACTGGACGCCGTAGACCGGCCCGAGATCGCCGTCCGCGTCGGCCCACTCATCCCAGATGCTCACGCCACGCTCCTGCAACCACCGGACGTTGGAATCTCCGCGCAGAAACCACAGCAACTCGTAGATGATGGACTTCAGGTGCACCTTCTTGGTGGTGATCAGCGGGAAGCCTTCGGTGAGGTCATAGCGCAGCTGATGCCCGAACAGGCTGCGCGTCCCGGTTCCGGTGCGATCGGCCTTCGGCGTCCCCGTCTCGAGGACCAGGCGCAACAGATCCTCGTAGGGGGTCGGGACGCCCCCCGCCGGCGTGATGTCTCGGATGGCCGTACTCACGCCGTCCAGTCTAGGACGGTCGGTACGGCAACCGGACGATCGGCTCGCGCACGAAGTCGGCCGGCTCGACCGACCTGGTCATACGCCAGTAGTCGATGATCCGCCACGGCAACACGGCCACCACCCGACCGTCGTCATTGCGGTACCAGTTGGTCATCGCCGGGTGGGTCCACACCATCCGGGCATGCGCCTCATCGACGGCCCTGTTGTAGTCGGCGGTCACGTCATGGCGCACTTCCAGGGCACCGAGTCGTTCACGGGCCATCAGCGCGATCGCGTCGGCCACGTAGCGGACCTGATATTCGAGGATGCTGATGAAGCTTCCGCCATGACCGAGTGCCGTGTTGGGTCCGGTCAGCACGAACAGGTTGGGGAAGTCGGGCGCCGTGATGCCGAGGTAGGCGAAGGCGTCATTCTCGCCCCACACCTCGTCCGTGGAGCGACCACTGCGGCCCCGCACATCCATCGGGTACAGGAACCGATCGCTGTGGAAACCGGTGGCCAATACGATGATGTCGAAATCCCGGGCACTGCCGTCGGCGTCGATGACTCCGGTCCGCGTCACCTTCTCAACCGCGCGCGGTATGAGGTCGACATTGTCGCGGCGCAACATCGAGTACCAGCCGTTGTCGAGCAGCATGCGTTTGCCGAAGGGCGGGTAATCCGGCGTCGAGAGCTCAATGAGATCCTCCCGGTCACCGAGCTGCTCACGCAGATAACGAAGGTAGAAGCCGCGATGCCCGTGGTTGGCCGCGTTGATCGACGCAGTCGCCTCCGGCCAGTCCGGGTCCACCTGCAGCGTTGGGTGCACCTTGTCGTTGAAGATCCATGACAACCGTGCCCGATACCATTCCCGATATCCCGGAACGTGATCCATCAACCAGTGCACGTCGTCACCCACCGGGGCGAAGTAGTCGTCGTTGGGGGCGATCCACTGCGGTGAACGTTGGAACACCGTCAACGACTCCACGTCGTCGACGATTGCCGGTCCGATCTGCATGGCACTGGCACCGGAGCCGACAATTGCCACCCGCTTGCCGGTCAACGCGCCGGGTTCGTCGAGCTCGGTCGGCCACTGCGCCGAGTGGAAGATCCGGCCCGCGAAGTCGTCCATCCCCGGCAGTGCGGGGATCTTGGGACGGTTGAGCAAACCCACGGCGCTGATCACCAGCCGTGCCTCCAGTGTTTCGCACACGCCGTCGCGATCACGGGTTCGCACCGCCCACTGCTGGGCGGCGGGGTCGTAGGCGGCCGATTCGACCTCCACTCCGAAGCGGATTCGGCTGCGCAGGCGATGCTCATCCGCGTAGGCGGCCAGGTAGCCCTGCACCTCGTCACGCTTACCGAAGTGCGTCGACCAGTGATGTTCGAATGACGAGATCGAGTAGAGGTAGCTCGGCGTGTCCACACCGGCGCCCGGGTAGCGGTTCTCCCACCACGAGCCACCTACTTCGTCGTTCTTCTCCAGCACGATGTGCTCGACCCCGGCCGCCGCCAGTTGTACCGACATCAGCATTCCGGCGACACCCGCCCCGATCACGATGGCCGTCAGCTGACTCGTATCAAGCGGCTCCGCCGAGACTCGAGGTTCCGTTGTCCCGCCGACGATCTCCGCCATCATCGGACTGAACTCATGCGGGACCGATTCGCCGGCGGTGAAATCCAGGACGGCAGCGATCTCGTCCTCACTCATCTGCCGACGCGGCGGGCTCCCGGCTGTGTGCCACCGACACACTGCCTCGACCACGGCATCGCAGATCTCGTCACGCACCTCCGGTGCCAGTCCACCTGTCCGATTGTCGTCCATCCCGCGTGGCCTGCTGGGACGGTATCGCTCGGCGAGCCAGTGTCTGTCCCCGGTCATCTCGACCAATGTGGCGATCAGGGTGGGGACATTGCCGGCGCGGGTCGCGTCGCGCAGACGGGCGACGTCGACAGGAGCCAGACTGCGTTCGGTGACACTCGGCATGAGCAATACTAACCATGGTTAGTTTAATCCCGTCAAGCATGAGGATTTGCGCAAACAGACACCTTGACACCACCAGTATCGCCATGTCAGTGTGATCCGCATCATGCTAACTGCGGTTAGTGCAATCAAGACGAGGAGAGCTGCGGATGGAACTCAGTGACGCAATGCGGTCGACCGGGACGTGCCGCTACTTCAGCGACGAGTACGTCTCCGACGAGGTGCTGTACCAGGCGTTCGACAACGCCAGGTTCGGCCCGCAGGGTGGCAACCGACAGCCGGTGCGGTGGGTGGCCGTGCGTGACGCGGAGACCAAGAAGCGGCTCGCGGAGCTCTATCTCCCCTACTGGGAGGGTTACTACGCGGCGGTGATCGAGGGCAGCAAGGCGGTGGGCGCAGTGCCCGCGACGGTGCAGTCGGCCAACAATTTCGCACACAAGCTGGCCGATGTGCCGGTGATGATCGTCGTGTGCGCGGAGGCCGAAGGTCTGCATCCGACCGATCACGAGCTCGGACGCCTCTCCGTGGTCGGCGGGGCGTCGATTTATCCGACAGTCCAGAACCTGACTCTCGCCCTGCGTGAGCAGGGCGTCGCATCGGCACTGACCACCCTTCTGTGCGCCGAGGAACCGGCCGTCAAGGAACTGCTCAACATCCCGGACGGCTACATCACCGCCGCGCACATCGCCGTGGGATATCCGCGGGATGGTTTCCCGCGCAAGCTCACTCGGACGCCAGTCGAGGAAATCGCCTTCCTGGACCGGTTCGACACCCCGATGTTCGCATGAGCGCGCCCACGCGGGAACCGGTGCGCGGGCTATCGGAGGTACAGACGTCCCCGCTGGGTCGGGCGACGATCGGTGACCAACTTCGCCGACTCGCCCAGACGCAGGGAAGAAAGCCGGCAATCATCGCCTACTCCGCCGACGGTTCCCGGCATGTCACGACCTACGGCGAGCTGAACAGGCGGGCCAACCGCTTCGCGAACGCACTCACGAACCTGGGCGTCGGGCGCGGCGACGGGGTCGCGGTGATGAGCCGTAACCGTGTGGAGTCGGTGATCGCCTACTACGGGGCACTCAAGATCGGCGCGTACTACTCGGGCATCAGCGCGCTGTTCGGTGAACGTGAGATCGCACAGCAGGTCAATCACCTCAGACCTGCCGTACTCGTGGTCGCCGCCGAGCACGCGACGGTGGCCGGACCTGTCGCCGAACACGCCGATTCACGGGTGATCGTCGTGGGCGATGCTCCCGCGACGACCTGGCCGACCTTTGACGCCGTGCTGGCCGACTCCTCTGATGACGAGCCGGTCGCCGACGTCGACGAGCACGATCTCGCCATGATCGTCTACACATCCGGCACCGAATCCACACCGAAGGGTGTGGAGATCGCGCATCGTAACTACCTCATCTCCACCGCGCCGGCCTACACATGGGGGCTGCGTTGCCTTCCCGACGACGTGTGGCTCTACGTGATGCCGTTCCACACGATCGCAGGGATCGGTTCGCTGACTTCGCTGACGCTACTCGGCGCCACCCTGGTACTGCCCGCATCGGTGGATCCCGGAACGTCACTGAGACTGATTCGCGACGAGTCCATCTCGGTGCTCGCGCAGACACCGACGTTCTTCATCGCACTGGCGAACCACGAGGAATTCGGTCCGCATACCGTCGGGACCGTGCGTCGCTGCCTCACCTACGGCGGTCAGGTGTCGCCGTTCGCCGTCGACGCGTGGGCAGATGCGACACCCGAATCGGTGTGGGGCACCTACTGGGGTCAGTCCGAACTCACCCAGTTGGGTTCGGTTGGCTGGTTCAAGCGGCTCGAGGACGTGCCCGACAACGACCCGACCTGGATCGGGAAGCCGGTGGGCCACCTGGAGATCCGCGTGGTGGACGCCAACGGCGACGACTCCGTGGAGGGCGAACTGCTGTGCCGGACGCCATCGGTGATGCTCGGCTACCACAAGGACCCCGAACGCACCGCCGACGCGCTGGCCGACGGTTGGGTACACACCGGCGACATTGTCCGGGTCGATGACGATGGCAACCTCTTCTTCCGCGATCGTCGCAAGGACATGATCAAGACAGGCGGATTCAACGTGTCATCGCAGGAGGTCGAGCGAACACTGCAGGGCCATCCTGACGTTCTGCGTGCGGCTGTCGTCGGTCTGCCCGACGACTACTGGTCTGAGGCAGTCACCGCGTTCATTGTGTTGCGGGACGGGGCGAGCACCACCGCTGACGATCTTCGGCAGTACTGTCGAAACGATCTGGCTTCCTACAAGATCCCCAAGACAGTGCACCTCGTGACTGAGTTGCCCACCGATCCGCAGGGGAAATTGCTCAAGCGGGAGCTGCGCAGACAGTTCGGAAAGGGTTGATGGGCATGGATTCGGGTGCCGATCCGGCGCCGTCGCTCGACGAGGCCGACGCACCGGTACCCGCGCGTGGCACACGCACCCGGGTGCGTCGGGACGAGATCGTCACGGCCGCCGCCGAGTACTTCGCCGAACACGGCTACAACAACGCCGGAATGCGCGACATCGCGCAGGCGGTCGGGATCAAGGGTGCGAGTCTGTACAACCACTTTCATTCGAAAGAGGAGATCCTGTACGCCATCGCGTTGCAGATGACCAAGGACCCGCAGGAGCATCTGCTGGTCCTCGACGCCGAGGGCTCCCCCGCGCAACGGTTGACCGCGCTGATCGAGATCCATGTGCGCCATCTCGCCACCCACCGGGTGGAGCATCTGGTGAGTCTACGGGAACTGTCGGCATTGTCACCCGAACACCGGGCGGTGGTCACCGACTACCGCAAGTACTACCAGCGCCGGGTGCGCGACGTGATCGCTGCCGGCGCCCGCGCCGGCCAATTCGAGGTTCGTGATGCCGGACAGTCGGCGATCGCGGTGCTCGATCTGATGAACGGCATCAGCTGGTGGCTGCGCGACGACCAGGACGTCGACCAGCTCGTCGCCGACTATGTTGATTTCGCGATCCGGGGCATCTTGCATCACGACGAATCCGTGCGATGAGCGGACCGTTGAGTGGTGTGCGCGTCGTTGAGATGATGGGACTCGGACCGGCCCACACTCATGCATGATGCTGGCCGATCTCGGCGCCGACGTCGTTCAGATCCGACGACCCGGCGGGTCGACCGCCCCGGATGGTGTCGCCGATGCCGACGCGGGAATGTGGCGGGGCCGGCGGGTCGTCGAGGCCGACCTCAAGAACGCCGATGACATTTCACGGGTGCGGGAGTTGATCGGCGCAGCGGATGTGCTTGTCGAAGGGTATCGGCCGGGTGTGATGGAACGGCTGGGTCTGGGTCCCGACGATTTGTTGGCGGTTGCGCCGCAGTTGATCTATGCGCGGATGACCGGTTGGGGGCAGTCCGGCTCATATGCGGCGGCCGCTGGCCACGACATCAACTACCTGGCCGTCACCGGGCTCCTGGACGCGATGGGGCCGGCCGACCGCCCACCGCTTCCGCCGCTGTCGCTGGTGGCCGACTTCGGCGGCGGTTCGATGTTCCTGGTTGTCGGAGTACTTGCGGCACTGCATGAGCGGCAGACTTCCAGTCGAGGTCAGGTCATCGATGTGGCCATGACCGACGGCGCGGGTGTCCTCGGTGCATTGCAGTGGTCGTGGAAAGCCGCGGGCCGCTGGGTGGATCGGGCCGCGGGCAATCTGCTCGACGGGTCCGCACCGTTCTACACCACGTACACCTGCGCGGGCGGCGGATACATGGCAGTCGGCGCTCTGGAAGACGTCTTCTGGCAGCGCCTGATCGATACCCTCGAGGTGGACGATCCGCCAGACCGGTGGGATCGTGCGCGGTGGTCGGAACTCACGCAGACACTGGCCGCGCGCTTCGCCTCCCGAACCCGCGCCGAATGGGAAACGGTATTCGGCAGCGTCGACGCCTGTGTCACACCGGTTCTCGACTTCGACGAAGCGCGCAAGCATCCGTATGCGGTGCAGCGCGAGAGTTACGTCGAGGTCGAGGGCATGACGCAGCCGGCGCCGGCACCACGGTTCTCGCGCTCTGTGTCGGGTACGCCGCAGGCCGCGACAAACACGGATGTGACAGCGGTGCTGGACGAGTGGCAGCCGCCTGCGGGAGGTCGGCGCTAGAACGGCGGCGGGCCGGCGTCGGTGACGCGTTTGCGGTTGCGGGCGCGTTCGGCGCGTCTGCGGGCGTGTTTGTTCGCCACCCGTGTGCTGACGCGGGTGCTGCGATCGATCGTGGCACTGGTATGTGGGGGGTGGGGCCTGCGCGGGTGCGGTGAACCGGATCCTGCGTAGCCCAGGGAACAGATCCTCCTGGGTTTCGGCTTCGCCGGGCAACACCAAACCTTCGGGGGTGATGTATTCGGTGACCAGCCGCCCGTCATCGTCGCGCCACTGATCATCCACCCAGTCACCGAAGGTCTTCAACAAGTGCCCGGGACGACACTTCGCGTTCACCCCGACCTCAGTGGTCTGCCCACCTCTGTGCGGACACGCGTGGTCGTACTCATCGACATGGTCGAGATCCCCACGCCACGCCGAGGTCAGACATCCCGGTTCGGTGCAATAGCCGTCCCGCAACCGGATGAACGTATCCAACGCCGCCGACGGCCGATACGGATCCGACGGCAGATGCGCCGGCAACGTGAACGTGCCATCGAGGTCCGGTTCGGTCGTGGGCGGCACCAGATAGGAGACCTTGGTGTCCGCACGCGCGGCGATGTCGCGCACATGCTCGCCCGAGATCACACCATGGCCATCCATGAAACCGGCATGGTTCGCCATCCCTTTCACGGTGGCCTCGTCGGCGACGACGTGGAGGACGGCCTTGCAGTCCACCGGCGGCACCACCCCGGGCTCCGGGATGACCGCGGTGCAGTCGTCACTACCGCAGTCGCATTCGAACATGGTGCCCGACAGCAGGCAGAACATGGCATCGGATTGTCGTTGCGGCTTGGTGCGCGGATCGTGTTCACACACACTGTCGGCCAATGCGGCCACCGCGGCGGCAGCGATCCGCACGTTCTCCGCCGACATCACCCCGGTGATCTCGGCGGTGCCGTCCTCGCGCGGATGGGTCCACATCCGGCGGTCATCAAGCGCCTGCTGCCGACGTTCCCGCACCGCGTCGGGGTCATGACGAAACACGATCCGATCGATCATGTCGCGGAACCTGGCTTTGCTCCACGTCCCGCGCTTGGTGCGTAGTGTTCGGGCGATGTCGGCATCCACGAGCGGTGCCGCTGATGATTCGGCCAGCAGGTCGGTCCGGCTGACCGCTTTCTGCGCGTGCCACGGCCCGATCACGCCGTCACGCAAACATTCCGACACCTCCGGCAACCGATCCCGCAACGCCACCGCATCATTCAACAGCGTCTCGGCAGCACCCCGAGACGTGCCGCGCAGTTTCGCGATACGTGCTGCGGCGTCGGCGAAGCCGTCCACCACGAAACCGTCAGTGTCCTCACGCGCAGCGACCAGCCGATCGTAGAGTGCGGCCACCGAACGATATTCGGCATAGGCGAGATAGGAGCGGCCCCGGTCGAGCTCGGCCATACCCAACAGCAAGTCGTTGGTGGGGTCCTCATCCGGGTAGGCCGCATCCACACCACCGAGAAAGTCACGCGGCAACTGCGGCCACGGCGACGGCGAGGACAACACGGACGACACGAAGGACCCTTCACGGACTCGACACTGATCACAACCAACTGATGCAGGATCATTTCCGATATGCCACCCGCCATGACCAACCCGACCCCGAGACCGGATTCAGCGAGTTCGCGCCCACCCGTTTCGCATCAACTCATCCTGCTGCAACCAAGCTACGACACAGCACCGACAAGATTTGGTCACCACAGGTCAGGAACACTTTCAAGCCCTGTTTCCGACTGGCGATATCACGACATCACACCATCAGCTGCGCTGCGATCGTGCCACCCAGCTCCCAGCACGCCTCACGGTCATCCTTGGTGGGCTTCTCCGACACCACGACGGTCTCGGCTGACTTCACCCAGCCAAGTCCGGTGGTGATCGACTCGATAGCCTTCTCGGCGCCCTCGGTCCCCTGGTTGCCATGCAGGTAGCACCCGAACGGGCGGCCCTTGGTGGAGTCGAGGATCTGGTAGTAGCAGGTGTCGAAAGCGTGCTTGAGCGCACCACTCATATAGCCGAGATTCGCCGGGGTACCGAGAATGTATCCGTCAGCTGCCAGCATGTCGGCCGCAGTAACCGAGAGTGCCGCTCGCCGAATGACTTCCACACCTTCGATCTCAGGATCGGTGGCACCGGAGACGACGGCCTCGAACATCTCCTGGCAATGCGGCGACGGGGTGTGATGGACGATCAGCAGCGTGGTCACTCTTCCCCCTTATATTGCGCGACAGCACGTTTCATCATCTCGCGCGCCCGGCCGCGGTCGCCGGCGTAGTCGTAGGCGCGGGCGATCCGATACGTGCTGTGCCAGTCGGTGGGATCGGCCTCCCATTCCTGTTTGATCTGCGCGAACAGGTCGTCGGCGGCGCCCCGTTCGATTCGACCGGACGGACGCCGTGGGAGATCGCTGACGTCGAGTTCACGGCCCTCCGCGGCCATGATCCGCGCCAACTTCTGGTGTTCGATACCGGCACGCAAGGTGGCGAAGATCAGCCATGCACCGATGAACGGCAGGATCAGCACACCGATACCCACGCCGATGCCGGCGACGGTGCCCGACGAGATGAGGTCGAATCCACGCTGACCGAGGATCACGAAGTACACGACAAGTGCGACGACGAGGAACCCGATCATCCAGACAATGGGTCGCGCGTCGCGGCGGGCGGGGTCGGCTGCCATGACTATTCGCCCTAGAGATCCATCAGTTCTTCCAGCCCCACGGTGAGCCCTGGACGCTTACCGACCTCCCGCACGCCGAGCAAGACTCCGGGTGCGAAGGACGACCGGTCCATCGAGTCGTGTCGGATGGTGAGCGTCTCCCCCTCGGTGCCGAGCAGCACCTCCTGATGGGCGACGAGACCGGCCAGGCGGACCGCATGTACATGCACATCGTCGACTACTCCGCCACGGGCACCCTCGAGTTCCTCGGTGGTGGCGTCGGGGCTCGGCCCCAGACCGGCCTTCTGCCGGGCCTCACCGATCAGCTTCGCTGTGCGATACGCAGTCCCCGACGGCGCGTCGGCCTTGTGCGGGTGGTGTAGTTCGATGACCTCGACCGAGTCGTAGAACCGTGCCGCTTGAGCCGCGAAGCGCATCGACAGCACGGCACCGATCGCGAAGTTCGGTGCGATGAGCACGCCGACTCCCGGATTGTCGCCGAGCCAGCCGCGCACCTGATCGAGGCGTTCTTCGGTGAATCCGGTGGTGCCCACCACTGCGTGAATTCCGTTGTTGATCAGGAACTCCAGGTTTCCCATCACTGCGCTCGGGTGCGTGAAATCGACGACCACGGAGGTGTCAGCCGCGGTGAAGGCATCCAAGGACTCACCCTTGTCCACGCCGACGGTATACGTCAGATCATCGGCGGACTCGACCGCCGCGACGATCGCCTGCCCCACCTTGCCGGCACTACCAAGGACCCCGACCCGGATTCCGCTCGCCATCTCTTCCCTCTCATCGTCCGTCGACCTGTCAGTGTAGTTGTCGCCGCCTGCCCGACCGGCGTCCGTCACCGTCCCCGCCTGGTGGAGCGTCAGAAGATCGGAGCTCCGCCACGACGGTGTTCGAACACCAGCGATGTCGTGGTGCCGGCGACCTCCCGGCGCGAGTTGAGCATCTCGACGAACTGCCTCAGCGCCTCGGTGTCCGCGGTGGCCACATGGAGCAGGTAGTCGTCGGTACCCGCGAGGAAGAAGACGTCGATCACCTCGTCATGGCGCTCGATCTCACCGACGAAGTGACGGATCTCGCCGCGTGCGTCGGATTGCAGACTGACCGCCACCATCGCACGTAGGGGCCGTCCGACCGCGGCGGGATCCACATCGGCGAAGAACCCGCGGATCACACCGAGATCGACGAGCCGCCGCAGTCGACCGTGGCAGGTGGACGCCGCGATACCCGCGCGAACCGCGAGTTCGCTATTGGGCATCCGGGCGTCGGTCTGCAACAGACGCAGCAGAGTGCGGTCGATGTCGTCGAGCTGCGGATCACCGGATCGAACATCCTTCGGCTGGGCCACCATCACTTGACCTAATTTCGGAGAATTGACGATACAAGCCCACCATAGAGAATTATCTGCACATATGTTGTGTGATTTCCGACGTTCCTTCACTCTGGTGGCACACCAGATCGCGCCCCACCACTGACCAGGAGATCCCCATGCGCGTCGGCATCCCCACCGAGATCAAGAACAACGAGTACCGCGTCGCCATCACCCCGGCCGGCGTGGCAGAGCTGCACAATCGCGGTCACGACGTGGTGATCCAGGCCGGCGCGGGCGAAGGCTCGTCCATCCACGACAACGACTTCAAAGAAGCCGGAGCCCAGATCCTGTCGACCGCCGAACAGGTGTGGGAACAGGCCGACCTGCTGCTCAAGGTCAAAGAACCGATCGCTGCCGAGTACCCTCTGCTCCGCGAGGGCCAGACACTGTTCACCTACCTGCACCTCGCCGCCAGCAGGCCGTGCACCGAAGCACTGCTGGAGTCGAAGACGACGTCGATCGCCTATGAGACCGTGCGCGCCGCCGACGGTTCGTTGCCGCTGCTCGCCCCGATGAGTGAGGTCGCCGGGCGACTGGCACCGCAGGTGGGTGCCTACCATCTGATGCGCTCGGAAGGTGGCCGAGGTGTCCTGATGGGCGGCGTGCCCGGCACCGAGCCGGCGAATGTCGTCGTGATCGGCGGTGGCGTCAGCGGTGTCAATGCCGCGACCATCGCCGTGGGTATGGGTGCTCAGGTCACCGTGTTCGACGTGGACATCGCCAAGCTCCGCGCGATCGACGCGCGCTTCGCCGGTCGGGTGCACACCCGGTACAGCACCGCGCTGGCACTGGCCGAGGCGGTCCGTGAGGCCGACCTCGTCATCGGTGCCGTGCTCGTGCCCGGCGCGAAGGCCCCCGTGCTGGTCTCCAACAGCCTGGTCGCCGAGATGAAGGCAGGTGCCGTGCTCGTCGACATCGCGATCGACCAGGGCGGGTGCTTCGAAGACTCACGACCCACCACGCACGACGACCCGACCTTCACCGTCCACGACGCCGTCTTCTACTGCGTCGCGAACATGCCGGGCACAGTCGCGCGCACCTCCACCCTGGCGCTTACCGGCGCAACGCTGCCGCACGTGCTGCGTCTGGCCGACAAAGGGTGGGAACAGGCATGCTCCGACGACCCCGCGTTGGCATCGGGACTCAGCACCCACAGCGGCAAGCTGTTCACGCCCGAGGTGGGCGCAGCGCTGGACCTGCCGGTTGCCGCATCGCCGTTCTGACATCCGGCGGGGTGGCCGGCGGTCGCCTCGGCCACCCCGCCGTCAGCCAACAGACCCACCCGTCGGCGGTCGCCTCGGCCACCCCGCCCTTAACCAACGGACCCGCCCGTCGGTGGTCGCGTCAGCCGCCCCGCCGTCAGCCAACAGACCCACCCGTCGATGGTCGCCTCGGCCACCCCGCCGTTAGACGACGGACCCGCCCGTCGGTGGTCGAGTAGTCACGAGCCGCTAGGCGAGGGACGTATCGAGACCACTTGTCCCGCAAGTAACCTGGTCTCGATACGCGGGCTCGCCTAGCGGCTCGCCCGCTACTCGACCAGCGCATCGGCGCCGCCGACGTTCAACACCCGACCAGCGAATCGGCGCCACCGACGTTCAACACCCGAACAGCGAATGGCGCCACCGACCAGCGAATCGGCGCCACCGACGTTCGACACCCGACCAGCGAATTGGAGCCACCGACCTTCGACACCCGACCAGCGAATTGTGCACCGACGTTCGACACTCGACCAGCGATTTGTTGCAGCGACCTCGGGCAGCAGTAATCGGATGGCGCCGAATCGGGATGCCTCAGAAGCGGATCGTCGTGGTTCCGCGTCGGCGTGCACGGTAGGTGAACCGCCGCTCGGTGATGTCGCCGTGGCCATCGGCGCCCACTCGCAACACGGTCGACGCGCGCGTGCCGTAGCCGCGCACGTCGATGAACATCGGCGAGAGGTCACGTTCGCGCTCGATTGGCACTCCCGTGCTGGGCAGAGCGTCGTCGGCCGGGCGATCGCGGTCGGCAAGCAACTCGAGATACGGATCGACGGACTCCGGATCATCGAGCAGTAACTCCGACAACGCATCCCGCCCACGGTCGACCTTGGGCCAGTGACTGTCGAGCAAACCGTTGGACAATCCGTGAACGCCGTCGGGAACCTGCTGTAGCCGGGGCCGCGGCCAGTTCGTCGCCCACCAGAACTCCTCGGCATCGCCGATCAACACGTTCACCGGCGCATAATCATCCGCACGGGTGAGGAGTTCGCCGGCGAACTCCCCCGGGCTCATCGAACCGAGCAGGAACTGCACCGGCAGTTCCCCACGCGACCTCGGCCCGGTAGCGGGTATCCCGTCGCGAACATTGGTGACCATGGCCACACGGGAAGGGGTCTCGGCGTTGACGCCCATCCAGGTGCCGCCCGCCTCCCCATCACGACCTCCGATGATCGGTGCGTCCGGCCATCGCGACAACGCCCGGGCGCGTCGGGCGTGGAACTCGTCCCGGTTGGCCGCGACCACCAGCGGCGTGTCGGGCACGACATTCCAGCCGAGCAGTATCAGGCACATGACAGCTCAGTCGGTGACCGGTAGATAGTGGCTCATGTTGGTCATCTTGCGCTGCACACCGGCTATCTCGCGAACCGCCTGCGCAACAAGGCTGCGATCGAGCGGCGAGAGTCGTTTCATGTCCAGGGTGTCGCCCACCGGCTCGCCGCGATCGAACTGCGCCACCTGGTAGGTGAGCCGCACCCGTTGCAGCACGTCGAACACCTCGACGAGTTCGGACGCCTGCGCTTCGCTGAGCATCGTGCTGCCTGCCGCCGCACGCAGCCGCGCACGGGTGTCGAGTTCGGTGGCTCCCACGCTGAGCGCCGCCCAACGCGCAATGTTCACCAGCGGAGTGAGAGCGTGCTCCTTGATCTCGAAGGTATCGGCCCGACGGGTCAACACATCGCGCATAGACCGCAACCGGGCCTTATACGACAATGCTTCGGCCAGCAGCAATCCCACTGTGCCGGGATGGTTGCGGAGCTCGGCGAACAACCCACCGAGCGCGTCTGCGCCCAACTCTCCCCAGATCGGCCGACTGTCCAGCAGCAACGAGGTGAAGATCATGCCCTTGTTCTCCAGCGGCGCCTGCACCCAGCCCTGCGCAGCAGATCGCCACTGCGACCGGGTGCGAGCAAACAAGGGCTTGGAGGCGATGGCACCGTTCTCGTCGATCCGGCGCCCTGCACCCAGGAGTACCTCGTTGACCTCACCGAATGCGAGTCGGTAGGAATCGATCTGCTCATCGGGGACGGCGTCGTCGAGTGCCACGGCGGAGTCGATGTCGGAGGTGAGAACCGGCTCACGCCGGGCGTTGCTGCCCAAGGACAGCCAGGTGAGCGCGCCGGGGTCGAGTTCCGGGTGCCGCTCGAGTACCAGGTCCAGCGCCCGCCGGACCACGGCGTCGTGGATCAGCGCGCCGATCGCGGTCACCTCGTGAACGGGTTGTTCCCGTCGCACCATGTCGGCCATCAGATACGGGATACGACGTGCACGGGCCGTCAGATCGCCGATATTGCCTGCCCGGGACACCTGCGCACGCAGTGACATTCCCGGGCCTGCCGGGGCCGCGATGAAGTCGACCGCGGCCACCACCCCGACCACTGCGCCGGCGGGATCCACCACCGGCATGGCCGTCAGATCGCGGTCGAACAACACGGTGAGCGCGTCCACCGCAGCGGTGCCCTGAGGCACCACCGGAACCGGCCCGGCGACCAGTTCACCGACTGGCGTGTCGATGTCTCGACCGACCGCGACGACCCCGGCCCGAATGTCGGCGTCGGTGAGCAATCCGTACGTGCCTCCGGTCAGCGGGATCACAAGATGATCCTGGCCTCGCTCGGTCATCAACGCCGCTGCCTCACGAACGGGCATGTCTGCTGAACCGATGACCGGCCGGGTGACCAGCAGATCGTCGACGATTCCCGGGCCGGAACCACTTCGATCGCGTCGACGTGCGACGGTGAGCTTGTTGCCCGATGCGCGATCCGGATCGGACACGGCGTATTCCCTCCCTGACTCGACGAATCTCATTGCTCAGATTAGCCGTGAGACGCACGTGACCCGCCACCCGCAATCGGGTGACGGGTCACGCTGTGTCCGATGATCAGGCGTCGGCGGTGGCGTCTGCCTTCTCGTCGCTCGTGGCGGCGTCAGACTTGGCCTCGTCGTCGACCGGCACCAGGCTGATCTTGCCGCGGTCGTCGATGTCGGCGATCTCCACACGGAGCTTGGAGCCAACGTTGACGACGTCCTCGACCTTGTTGATCCGCTTGCCCTTGCCGAGCTTCGAGATGTGCACCAGGCCGTCGCGACCCGGCAGCAGCGACACGAACGCACCGAAGGCGGTGGTCTTGACGACCGTGCCCAGGAACCGCTCGCCCACCTTGGGCAGCTGCGGGTTGGCGATGGAGTTGACCTTGTCGATCGCGGCCTGCGCGGACTCGCCGTCGGAGGCACCGATGAACACGGTGCCGTCATCCTCGATGGAGATGTTGGCGCCGGTGTCCTCGGTGATGCCGTTGATCGTCTTGCCCTTCGGGCCGATCAGCTCACCGATCTTGTCCATCGGGATCTTGATGGTCGTGATGCGCGGTGCGTACGGGCTCATCTCGTCCGGCTCGTCGATGGCCTCGGCCATCACGTCGAGGATGGTCAGCCGGGCGTCCTTGGCCTGGCCGAGGGCACCCGCAAGCACCTTCGACGGGATCCCGTCGAGCTTGGTGTCGAGCTGCAGCGCGGTCACGAAATCCTTCGTGCCGGCCACCTTGAAGTCCATGTCGCCAAAGGCATCCTCGGCACCGAGGATGTCGGTCAGCGCCACATAGCGGGTTTCGCCGTCGACCGTGTCGGACACCAGACCCATCGCGATACCGGCGACCGGAGCCTTCAGCGGCACGCCGGCGTTCAGCAGCGCCATGGTCGACGCACAAACCGAACCCATCGAGGTGGAACCGTTGGAGCCCAACGCCTCCGAGACCTGACGGATGGCGTAGGGGAACTCCTCGACGCTCGGGATCACCGGCACCAGTGCACGCTCGGCGAGGGCACCGTGGCCGATCTCGCGACGCTTCGGCGAACCGACACGACCGGTCTCACCGGTCGAATACGGCGGGAAGTTGTAGTGGTGCATGTAACGCTTGGACGTCTCGGGTCCGAGCGAGTCGATCTGCTGCGCCATCTTGACCATGTCGAGGGTGGTCACGCCCAGGATCTGGGTCTCACCGCGCTCGAACAGGGCACTACCGTGTGCGCGCGGGATCACCGCGACCTCGGCCGACAGCGACCGGATGTCGGTGATGCCACGGCCGTCGATCCGGAAGTGGTCGGTCAGGATGCGCTGACGCACCAGCTTCTTGGTGAGCGAGCGGTAGGCCGCACCGATCTCCTTTTCGCGGCCCTCGAACTGCTCGCCGAGCTGGGCGAGGATGTCCGCCTTGAGCTCGTCGGTCTTGTCGTCGCGCTCCTGTTTGCCCGCGATGGTGAGGATCTCCGAGAGACGATCCGAACCGGCGGCGGCGACGGCGTCGTAGGCGTCCTGCGCATACGGCGGGAACAGCGGGAACTCGCCGGTCTCCTTGGCCGCCTCGGCTGCGAGCGACTTCTGTGCCTCGCAGAGGCGTGCGATGAACGGCTTGGCGGCCTCGAGTCCCTCGGCGACAATCGCCTCGGTCGGTGCCTGCGCACCACCGGCGATGATGTCGATGACGTTCTCGGTGGCTTCGGCTTCGACCATCATGATCGCGACGTCGGCGCTGTCTCCTTCACCGGAGACGATCCGCCCGGCGACGACCATGTCGAACACGGCACCCTCGAGCTGTTCGACGGTCGGGAACGCAACCCATTGACCGGCCTTGTTCTCCTCGGTCGGGATCAACGCGACGCGCACGCCGCCGACCGGCCCCGAGAACGGCAGTCCGGCGAGCTGGGTGGACGCCGATGCCGCGTTGATCGCGACGACATCGTAGAGGTCCTTGGGATCGAGCGACATGACCGTCACGACGACCTGGATCTCGTTGCGCAGGCCGTCGACGAACGACGGACGCAGCGGACGGTCGATGAGGCGGCAGGTCAGGATCGCGTCGGTAGAGGGGCGTCCCTCGCGACGGAAGAACGAGCCGGGGATGCGGCCCGCGGCGTACATGCGCTCCTCGACGTCGACGGTCAGCGGGAAGAAGTCGAAGTGTTCCTTCGGCTGCTTGGATGCCGCGGTCGTCGAGAGCAGCATGGTCTCGTCGTCGAGGTAGGCGGTGACGGAGCCGGCGGCCTGCAAGGCAAGGCGGCCGGTCTCGAAACGGATGGTGCGGGTGCCGAAGCTCCCGTTGTCGATGACGGCGGTCGCTTCGGTGATCGTGTCGTCATAGTCGGCGTCGGTGTCGACGCCGGGGGTGGTCACATCTGACATGTGGTCGGAAGAATCCCTTCGTGTAGCCACCGGTGACCGGCGGCCGGTTGGTCGGATGCGGATCAGCTCTTCGCCGAACCCACCACACGCTGCGGTGCGCGTGCACCACAGAGGTGGCGACGTCTGCGACAGCAGAGTCGACCCGGAACGGAGCCATGAGAGAAGTGCCGGTCGTGCGGATGCGCATCCGAAGCGCATCCTGAAGTAGCGCAGACGGCCTTCGATCGAAGCGGCCGGAATCAGGTCGGAACAGGTTCCGGCGGCCACTACCGAGGACCGATCTGCTCGAGTGTCACGTCCAGCAGGACTTCACGGCAACGATCAGTGGTCAGCCTATCATTACGGGCTGGCCTGCAGAAACGACTCGGCCGCCCCCGGGATGCGGAGGCGGCCGATCATCGGAGAATCGTCGATCAGCGACGCAGACCCAGACGCTCGATCAGCGAACGGTAGCGGTTGATGTCGACCTTCGCGACGTACTTCAACAGACGGCGACGGCGACCCACCAGCAGCAGCAGACCACGACGGCTGTGGTGATCGTGCTTGTGCGTCTTGAGGTGCTCGGTCAGATCGGTGATGCGCTTGGTGAGCAACGCGACCTGCGCCTCGGGCGAACCGGTGTCGGTCTCGTGCAGCCCGTACTCGGCGAGGACGTCCTTCTTTTCGGCGGCAGTCAGTGCCATGGAGAAACTCCTGGATTCTCAGTCCCGCGTTCTTCGGTTACCGCCGGACACCTACCCAGGTACCGCGACAGTCGGCGCGCCACCGCGGACCGCAGCAACGCCGATCGACGACTTTACCAGCGCAAACGAACGCGGCCAAAATCGACGACGGTCAACCCCGCTCGGCCAGCACCCGGCGGGTGTCCTCGACGTCGGTGGCGATGGCGGTGATCAGGTCTGCCACGTCGGGGTAGTTCACCATCCCCCGCAGCCGGCCCACGAAGTCGATCGCGACGTGCTGCCCGTAGAGATCGGCGCTCTTGTCCAGGACGAACGCCTCGACCGTTCGGGTGCGACCCGAGAAGGTCGGGTTGGTTCCCACCGACACCGCGGCCTGATACCGCTGTCCCGGCTCGACCTGTCCGACGACGGGTCCGACCCCCAACACCGAGAACCACGCGGCGTACACCCCATCGGCGGGGATCGCCGCGTACATCGGCGGGGCGACGTTGGCGGTCGGAAATCCGAGCTCTCGACCACGGCCGTCGCCGCGCACCACGACACCTTCCACCCGGTGCGGACGTCCGAGCGCCTCCGCGGCGGCCTCGACGTCGCCGGCGGCGACACAGGACCGGATATAGGTCGACGAGAAGGTCACCGCATGCTCACCGAACAACGAGACGGCGTGTACCTCGAACCCGAACATCTGCCCGAGCTCGGCGAGTTTGGTGACGTCGCCGGCCGCCTTCTTGCCGAAGGTGAAGTTGTCGCCGACCACGACATCAGCCGCGTGCAGGGTCTCGACCAGGATGTCGTGGGCGAAGTCCTTGGGCGATCGCGACGCCAGTTCCGGCGTGAACGGCATGACGCAGAAGACGTCGATGCCGAGCTGTTCGGCCAGCTCCGCTCGCCGGGTCAGCGTGGTGAGCTGCGGCGGATGGGTACCGGGCCGCACCACCTCGGCCGGATGCGGGTCGAAGGTCATCAGCACGGCGGGCACGCCACGTTCCTTCGCCGCTGTGGTCGCGGCATGGATCAATTGGGCATGGCCGCGGTGCACCCCGTCGAACACACCGATCGTGACCACGCATCTACCCCAGTCCGCGGGGATGTCCTCGAGACCTCGCCAACGCAACACGCGCACCAGCCTACGGCCCGCCGCGACGACAAACCACATCCGGGCGTCGGTGGTGAACAGCGTGTTTCACCGGATCTCGGATGGTTGAACGCAGCGGGAACTGTCGACGACGCGACGGCTGCTGTCGCCAGCGGGGAGGGCACGCCCTAAGCTCGAAGAATGCCCCAGTCCCGCGCGGCCCGAGCCGACATGCCCGCATCGGGCCGAGATGTCGACGCCCGAACCACGTCGGCCGACCGACCGGTGACCGAACTGTCCAATGTCACGCAGGACTATCTGAAAGTGATCTGGACGCTGCAGGAGTGGGCAGACGTCAAGGTCACCACCAAGATGCTCGCCGAACGTCTCGGGGTGTCGGCATCGACTGCCTCGGAGGCCATTCGCAAACTCGCCGATCAGGGTCTCGTTTCGCACGAACGGTACGGATCGGTCACCCTCACCGATGAGGGGCAGTCCGCAGCGGTGCTGATGGTCCGCCGGCATCGACTGATCGAGACCTTTCTGGTGCGCGAACTGGGCTACGGCTGGGATGAGGTGCACGACGAAGCCGAGGTGCTCGAGCACGCGGTGTCGGACCGGCTGATGTCCCGGTTGGACGCGAAACTCGGCTTCCCCAGTCGGGATCCGCACGGCGACCCGATCCCGGCCCTCGACGGTTCGGTGCCCAGTCCGGACGCCAGGTTGCTCTCCGAACTCGAGGTCGACGAATCGGGCACGGTGGCACGGATCTCCGACGACGACCCGGAGATGTTGCGCTACTTCGACGAGGTCGGGGTCGCCCTGGACCGGGTGGTCACGGTCGTGGAGAAACGACCGTTCGCCGGCACGATCTCGATCTCGGTGGACGGCAGCGAGCAGATCGACCTCGGTGACATCGCCGCCCGGGCGATCTTCTTGGTGACGCCGCCGTGATCGTGGGACGGTCGCTGACCCCGGGGTCAGCGTAGCGTCGCCGGCCGCACCACCATCACCGAACTGGCGCGGCGCCCCTTCTCCTGTACGAGTGCGATGGCCCGACCGTCCGGGTCGATCACCACGTAGGTCTCCTTGCGGCCGATCGGGGTCAACCATCGCCCCTGACTGATCGACTCCGCTTCGTCGGCATCGATGTCGCGGTGCGGGAAGGACAGTTTCGCAGCCTCATCGATCGTCAGCGACAGACCGGGGCCTTCGCTCAGCATCTCCAGCGTGCGAGCGTTCTCGAGAGTGAACGGCCCGACGGCCGTGCGGCGCAGCGCCGTCAGGTGGCCGCCGACCTCCAGTGCGGAACCGAGATCGCGGGCCAGCGAGCGGATGTAGGTGCCGGCCGAACAATCGACCTCGACATCCACATCGACGAAGCCGTCGTCGGTTCGCCGGATGCCGACGATGTCGAACCTGCTGACCGTCACCGGCCGGGCCGCGAGATCGAACTCCGCGCCGGTACGCACCAGGCTGTGTGCGCGTCTGCCGTCGACCTTGATCGCACTCACCCGGGCCGGAATCTGTTCGATGTCACCGGTCAGAGCCGCGATGCCGGCGGCGATCTCGTTGTCGGTCAGATGTGCCGCATCAACATGCGAGATCGTCTCGCCCTCACGATCGTCGGTGTCGGTGGCCGCACCGAGCCGCATGGTCGCCACGTAGGACTTGGTGGTCAGCGAAAGCAGTCCCAGCAGCTTGGTGGCCCGTTCGATACCCACCACCAGCACGCCGGTGGCCATCGGGTCGAGCGTGCCGGCGTGTCCGACCCGCCTGGTGTTGAACAGCTTTCGGCATCTCGACACGACATCGTGGCTGGTCATGCCGGGGTCTTTGTCGACGACGATCAGGCCGGCGTTCTCAATCGATGCATCGGCCATGTCAGAGGTGCGCAATCGTCGTCGTGATGAGTCCCTGGTCGATCAACCATCGTCCGCGGAGTTCCACCAGCGGCGCCCCACCATCGACCGCGGCTGGATCGATGAGGATTGCCGAAGTGAACGTGCCGGCCCGTTCGGACGTCTGGTCAAACGTGATGTGGGCGTCCTCGAAACCGAGCCACCGCTGCGTCAGCGGGAACCACGCCTTGTAGGTGGCCTCCTTGGCGCAGAACAGCAACCGATCCCAGTGCACTCCGGCCGGGCGGGTGGCGAGCACCGCACGTTCGGCCTCCAGGCTGGTGTGCTCGAGAACTCCGGCGGGCAGGCGATCGTGTGGTTCGGCGTCGATACCGAGAGACCGGACCTGCAGCGCGTAGGCGACCACGGCCGCCCGATATCCGTCGCAGTGGGTCAGACTTCCCACGACCCGGTCGGGCCAGACCGGCATCCCGCGCTCACCGCGCATGATGGGAGCGGGTTCGATTCCCAACTGCCCCATGGCCTGTCGCGCACAGTACCGCGCGGTGGTGAACTCGCGACGCCGCTTCTCCACGGCCCGTTCGATCAGGGACCGTTCGGCGGGCAGCGGTTCGATGCCCGGTGGGTCCTCGAACGCCTCGGCCGCGGCGACACCGCTCGGCACGAGCTGTTCGATCATCTGTCGCCCTCCTGGGGACGTGTGGTGGGTCGTGCGGCCCGACGCTCGCGCCGCTCGGCGATGCGGCGCGCGAACTCGGCGGCCCGTTGCTCGTAGTCCGGCGGCAGTTCGAACCGTGCGCCGTGACCGGGCAGGTCGTCCTCGGTGAGCCCTGGGTCCGGGATGATCGGCCGCAGCAAGGGATCCGGTAGCCCGCGGCGCTTCCATTCGCGCGGATACCCGACCGACACCTCTTCGAAGCGTACGCCGTCGTACCAGGTGGTCCGCGGGATGTGCAGATGGCCGTACACGCAGCACGCGGCGTTGTACCGGGTGTGCCAGTCGGCAGTGAGTTCGCTTCCGCACCAGAGCGCGAACTCCGGGTACATCAGGGCGTCGGTGGGTTCCCGACGCAACGGCCAATGGTTGATCAGCACAGTGGGTTCGGCGGGATCCAGTGCATCGAGGCGCCGGCGCGTCGACTCGATGCGCGCCCGACCCCACGCATCGCGGGTGGGGAACGGCTCCGGCGAGAGCAAGAACTCGTCAGTGGCGACGACGTTTCGTTCGCGGGCCAACGCCAGCGCGGTCAGCGTGGTGGTGGTGCCCTCGGGACGGAAGGTGTAGTCGTAGAGCAGGAACATCGGCACCACCCGAACGCCCGGCGATCCGTCGCCGGGGTCGAACAACGGGTAGATGTCCTCCGGCGTCACGACACCGATGTCTCGGCAGGCCTGCACCAGATAGTCGTAGCGCGCGACGCCGAAGATCTGCAGCGGGTCCTTCGCGGTGGTGTAGAGCTCGTGGTTGCCCGGCACCCACACCACGGTGTGAAACCTCGTTCGCAGCCGCCGCAACGTGTCGATGATGTCATCGGTGCGTTCGGCGACATCGCCCGCGACGATCAGCCAGTCATCACTGCTCTGCGGCCGGATCTGGTCGACGATGTGCTCGTTGCCCCGATGCGCGACATGGAGGTCACTGATCGCCCACAACGTCGCCATCCGTTCAGCCTAACGATGTGGCCGCGGTCACCTCGGAGCAGCCCGACCGCCGCGCCTCGGTCAGCGGACCGGCGCCCCGGGGAGTGCGGACTTCTCGTAGGTGAGCACACCGTCGGGCTCGGTGACGTACTCGCCGACGCAGCGTCCCGTGATGGCCGCGACCGTGACGTCCCAGATCTTGGGGTCGAACGGTTCGAAGGTGTGCTCGAGCCCGAGCGCCGGCAGCGACTCGTTGGCCGGGATCGGAGTGACCCGGCACTGACCTCCGTCGAGGTGGCCGTCGACCCACTCGCGGGCGCTGCGGACGCCGTAGTACTGCGTGGAGCCCGGGGTGTCGTCGCCTTCGTTCAAAGCTGTCAAGAATGGGGTTCCAGGGCACACCTCGGAGGCGGCCGGTTGGCCACAGGCGCCCGGCGAGCCGTACTGCGGGCTGCCGAACGCGAGGTAGGTGGACACCTTCTGGTGTCCACCCATCTCCTTGAGATACAGGCGGGAGCTGACACCGCCGATGCTGTGACCGACCAGGGCGACCCGGTCCCCCGGGTGCTCACGGTGAAGTCGGTCCACCGCGGCGCCGATCTGCTTCGCCTCGGCGGTCATGTCGGCACCCGGGAGGTCGAGGACCGCGGTGGGATATCCGCGCGCCGTCAGGTTCTGGGCCATCGGCTGATACGGCAGCGCCCCGAGGTACTGGCCCGGGACGATCAGGACGTGCGTCGTCGCAGCCGGCGCGGCGCCGGCCGGAGCGGCCACGGTGGACAGACACATCGCGAACACGCCGCACACGACGGCGACGAGGGATCGGATCGACATGAGGTGAGGGTAACCGAAGCCGGGCGCGAACTTACCCTTTGGTCAGGTCTGCGCACCGGTGCGGCGCCAATGACCCGATCGCACACGATGGGCGACGGCGACCAACCGGAGGACCATGAACACCACCAGGCCGCTCCAGATGCCGGCGAGACCCCAATCGAACACCAGCGACAACCAGATCAGCGGCAGGAATCCGCCCAGTGCCGCGGCCAGCGTGGCCGTGCGCAGGAAACGGGCGTCACCCGCGCCGAGGAGCACGCCGTCGAGCGCGAACACGACGCCGGCGATGGGCAACATCGCCACGAAGAACCACCACGGCGTCTCGATCGCGTCGAGGATCGCCGGGTCCGAGGTGAACAGCCGCGGGATCAGTGCCGCGCCGAGCGCGAAGACCGCCGCCGCTGCGCTGGCCGCGGCCACCGACATCACGGTCACGCGACGCGCCGTACCCACCGCGGAGCCGACGGCCCCCGCACCGAGCGCAGCCCCCACCAGCGACTGCGCGGCGATGGCGAGCGAGTCCAGAAACAGCGACATGAACTCCCACAGTTGCAGCACCACCTGGTGGGCCGCGACGGCGTGAACGCCGAACCGTGCTGCCACCGCGGCAGCGGAGAGGAAACACACCTGGAAGGACAGACTGCGCAGCACCAGATCCCGCGCCATCACCAGTTGCGCCCCGATCACCCGTCGATCCGGGGCGATCCGTGGCGTGTCCGACCGACGGACCGCACGAACCACCCGGATGGCGAACAGCAGCCCCGTCAGGCCCTGTCCCGCCACGTTCGCCACGGCGCTCCCAGGCAGGCCCATCCGGGGAAACGGGCCGACACCGTGGGTCAGACCGACCACCAACACCGCCGCCACCGACAGCCCGACCACGACGTAGACAACCGGTCGCCGGGTGTCCTGCACCCCACGCATCCAGCCGTTGCCGGCCATCGACAACAGGATCAGCGGAACGCCGAACATGGCGATCCGCAGCCAGCCGGCCCCGTCGGCGACGACCTGTTGCGAATCCGCCGAGCCGGTACCGACGAGCACCCGCATCACCACCGGCGCCAGTGGGTACATCACCGCCACCAGCGCAACACCGACTCCGAGCGCGATCCAGCTCGCCTGTACCCCTTCGGATATCGCACCCGATCGGTCGCCTGCGCCGAATCGACGGGCCGACCGCGCGGTGGTTCCGTAGGAGAGAAAGGTGAGCTGGGTGCTGATCACCGACAGCACCAACGTCCCCACGCCGAGCGCAGCCAGTTCGTTGCCGCCGAGGCGACCGACCACGGCGAGGTCGAGAAGCAGATACAGCGGCGGCGCGATGAGTACCGCCAGCGCCGACACGGTGAGCACCGCGATGCGCCGACCGCTCGGCGTCGACGGCGGCACGCACGTGACGTCCGACTCGCTCAGAGGGACTCCACCAGTCGCGCGACGACGGCGTCGGCGGTGCCGGTGTCGCTGTATCCCGATGCGTGCCGATGGCCACCACCACCGCGTGCCGCGACGATGGGAACGAGGTCCACGGCGCGTTTGGATCGCAGCGACACGGCCCATTCTCCGGGCGCGGTCTCTTTGAAGACTGCGGCGACCTCGGCCTCGACGGCCGTGCGCACGATGTCGATGACGCTCTCGGATTCCTCCCAGCTCATCGCGGAGAGGACGTCGTGACCCACCACCGCATAGACGATCCCCTCGCCGTTGCAGGCGTGCGGGTCGAGACGCGCGGTCGCGAGCACCTGCGACACCAGGGAGAACCAGGCGAACGGGTGACTGTCGATCAGTGCGCGGCTCCACGCCCGTCCGTCGACTCCGGCGTCGAGCAGCCGTGCGGCCACCCGGAACGACTCGGGTCGGGCCCAGCGGAACGAGCCGGTGTCGGTGACGATGCCCGCGTAGAGGCAGGTGGCGATGTCGACGTCGAGTTCGACACCGAGTTCGTCGAGCACCGCCAACACCAACACAGCGGTACAGTCTGCCGCCGGATCGATCAGGTCGTGGTCGCCGAACCCGTTGTTGGAGGCATGGTGATCGATTGTCACCGAGCACTCCGCAGCCGAGAACACCGGCGCCAGCCCATCGAGCCGCCCCAGGCTGGCTGCGTCCACCGACACCACCACCGGATGCCCCACCACCTCGGCCGCCGGCACGAGCAGCTTGCTACCGGGAAGCTCGCCCAATACCGCCGGCAATGCCACGGTGTCGGGAAACGCGACCTCCACCTCGGTGCCGAGGCGGGTCAGTGCCAACCCCAGCGCCAGCCCGCTGCCGATGGTGTCCGCGTCCGGGCGCACGTGGCAGAGGATTGTCACGGCGGATACCCCGGTGAGAGCACCGGCGACCGCCGTGCTGGTCGCGGCCGTCACTCCGGCGAACCGTCCTCGTCGCCGGGCTCGTCGTCGCGGCTGCGGTAGGGGTCGGCCTCACCCGCGGGGGTCGCGGTCGCCGCCTGACGCGCCACCAGCTCATCGTTGGCGCGGGCGCGCGCCACCAGTTCCTCCATTTGACGCGCCGCATCGGGCACGGTGTCGAGCGCGAAGGTCAGCGTCGGGGTGAACCGAACGCCGGTGCCCGCACCGACTTTGGATCGCAGAATGCCGGTGGCCTTGGCCAAGCCGGCTGCAGCGGCGTCGTAGTCCGGTTCGGCGTCTATGGATTCGCCCATCACGGTGTAGAAGATCGTCGCGTCGTGCAGATCGTTGGTGACACGTGCGTCGGTGATGGTCACGTGTGCGAGCCGCGGATCCTTGATCTCGGTGCCGATCGCCGATGCGACGATCGACGAGATGCGCTTCGCCAAACGGGCGGCTCGTGCCGAATCAGCCATCTGTCGTCCTTTCCACTGGGAAACTACTCCCCTTCGGTCTGCGCGCGCAGCGGCACGCAGACCGAAGGGGAGGTGGGTTGTCGCGGCGGACTCAGTCGCGCGGCTTCTCCTGCAATTCGTAACTCTCGATGACGTCGTCGACCTTGATGTCCGTCGACGACGTCATCGATCGTCAGTCGCGCGGCTTCTCCTGCAATTCGTAACTCTCGATGACGTCGTCGACCTTGATGTCGCTGTAGGTGAGCGTGAGACCACATTCGTAGCCTTCGCGGACCTCGGTCGCGTCATCCTTCTCGCGCCGCAGTGAGGCGATCGACAGGTTCTCGGCGATCACCACGTTGTCGCGGAGCAGGCGGGCCTTGGCATTACGCCGCATGATGCCCGACTGGACCAGACAGCCGGCGATGTTGCCGACCTTCGACGACTTGAAGATGGCCCGGATCTCGGCGCGGCCGAGCTCCACCTCTTCGTAGATCGGCTTGAGCATGCCCTTGAGCGCGCTCTCGATCTCGTCGATGGCCTGGTAGATGACCGAGTAGTACCGGATGTCGACGCCCTCGCGGTTGGCCAGCTCGGTGGCCTTGCCCTCCGCACGCACGTTGAACCCGATGATGATCGCGTCCGACGCCGCCGCGAGGTTGACGTTGGTCTCGGTGACACCACCGACACCGCGGTCGATTACCCGCAGCGAGACCTCATCGCCCATGTCGATCCCCAGCAACGCCTCTTCGAGCGCCTCGACGGTACCCGAGTTGTCGCCCTTGAGGATGAGGTTGAGCTGGCTGGTCTCCTTGAGCGCCGAATCCAGGTCTTCCAGACTGATCCGCTTACGGCTGCGCGCGGCCAGCGCATTGCGCTTGCGCGCGTTGCGCCGGTCGGCGATCTGCCGGGCGGTGCGGTCCTCTTCGACGACGAGCAGGTTGTCGCCCGCGCCGGGCACCGACGTGAATCCGATGACCTGAACCGGACGCGACGGTAGCGCCTCGGCGACGTCGTCGCCGTGCTCGTCGACCATGCGGCGGACACGTCCGTAGGCGTCACCCGCGACGATCGAGTCGCCGACCTTGAGGGTGCCGCGCTGCACGAGCACGGTCGCCACCGGTCCGCGACCACGGTCGAGGTGTGCCTCGATCGCGACACCCTGGGCGTCCATGTCCGGGTTGGCCCGCAGATCCAGCGAGGCATCCGCGGTCAGCAGGACCGCTTCGAGCAGCGCGTCGATGTTGTCGCCCTGCTTGGCGGAGATGTCGACGAACATCGTCTCGCCGCCGTACTCCTCGGGGATCAGGCCGTACTCGGTGAGCTGACCACGGATCTTCGCCGGGTCGGCGCCCTCCTTGTCGATCTTGTTGACCGCCACCACGATCGGCACATCCGCCGCCTGCGCGTGGTTGACCGCCTCCACCGTCTGCGGCATGACGCCGTCGTCGGCCGCGACCACGAGGATCGCAATGTCGGTGGCCTTCGCGCCACGGGCACGCATGGCGGTGAACGCCTCGTGACCCGGGGTGTCGATGAACGTGATCAGACGATCGTCCCCGTTGAGGTGGGTGTTCACCTGGTAAGCGCCGATGTGCTGGGTGATGCCACCGGCCTCCGCCTCACGGACATTGGCCTTGCGCACGGTGTCGAGGAGTCGGGTCTTGCCGTGGTCGACGTGACCCATGACGGTGACCACCGGCGGACGCTGCTCGAGATCCTCTTCGCCGCCCTCGTCCTCGCCGTAGGACAGATCGAAGCTCTCCAGGAGCTCGCGATCCTCGTCTTCGGGGCTGACGACCTGGACGGTGTAGTTCATCTCCGAGCCGAGCAGCTCCAGCGTCTCGTCGTTGACCGACTCGGTCGCCGTGACCATCTCGCCGAGGTTGAACAACGCCTGGACCAGCGATGCCGGGTTGGCATCGATCTTGTCGGCGAAGTCCGACAGCGAGGCACCACGAGCGAGACGGATGGTCTCGCCGTTGCCGCGCGGCAGCCGAACGCCACCGACGGCCGGAGCCTGCATGTTCTCGTACTCGGCGCGTTTTGCCCGCTTCGACTTGCGTCCTCTGCGCGGGGCACCGCCCGGACGACCGAACGCACCCGCGGCACCGCCGCGACCGCGACCGCCGCCGCCACCTGGGCGTCCGCGGAAACCGCCGGGCGCGCCGCCGCCACCGCCGGGTCCGCCACGAAAGCCGCCGCCTCCGCCGCCGCCACGGCCGCCGCCACCGCCGGGTCCGCCGCGACCGGGACGTCCGGCGTCCGGACGCGCGGCACGGCTCGGCATCGCGCCCGGGCTCGGGCGTGGGGGCATGCTACCGGGGCTGGGACGGGGTCCGCCCTGACCGGGAGCGGGACGACCGCCACCCTGACCTGGGCGTCCACCGGCTCCGGGCCGACCGCCGCCGGGACGCGGGCCACCCTGCCCCGGACCGGGACGAGGACCCTGCGGCCGTGGAGCGGGCGCCGGCGCGGATGAGTACGGGTTGTTGCCGACACGCGGTGCGCGCGGGCCGGGCTTGGGACCGGGACGCGGGCCGGGTCGGGCCGCGGGAGCGCTGCCGGCGTCTTTCGCGGCCGGAGCTTCCGGCTTGGGAGCCGGGGCGGGCTTCGGCTTCGCCGGGGACGGCGTGGGGGCCGGGGCCGGAGACGGAGTCGACGACGGGGCCGGGGTGGCGTCGGCCGCCGCGGCCGGGGACGGGCCCGGGGTCGGTGCGCCGGGCTTGGGGCCGGGCCGTGCCGGTCCGGGTTTGGCGCCGGAGCCGTTGGCGCCGGGCTTGGGTGCACCGCCGGGCTTGGGCGCCGACTTGGCGCCTTCCTTGGACCCGGAGGACTTGGGGAATGATTCGCGGAGTCGACGGGCCACTGGGGCCTCCACCGTCGACGACGCAGATTTGACGAACTCGCCTTGCTCCTTCAGTCGCTCGAGCACCTGCTTGCTCGTCACGCCGAGTTCTTTGGCCAGTTCATGCACGCGGGCCTTGCCTGCCACTGCTCTCCTCACTTGTGAGGTCGAGCGGGCTGCCCGCTACGACCTCGGTTTACGTCCGATACGCGCTCATCGTGGGTACTTCACGGTGTGCTCATAGTCTTCTGCTACCTGTTCCGGCCGCTACGGCCATCTTCTTCGGTGATCTCGCCGATCGCTTCGGCGAGGTCGTCGGGGTCCACGGTCAGACCGGGGGCCCGTAGCGCCGAGGGAAACGCCTTGCGTCGCACCGCGGCGGTCACACAGTCCCTCCGCGGGTGCAACCAGGCACCTCGTCCCGGCACGGTTCGCGCGACGTCCACAACCAGTTGTGGCGTGTTGTCGTCCTGTCGGACGGCAACCCGGACCAGATCGGCTGCTTCGGCGCGCTTGCGACAGCCGACACACATCCGGACCGGCCCGAGGTGGGCGAAACCGTCCTGCTCGCTTCGATCCGGGGGTGGCGTCAACAGTCTTCGCTGAACCATCGATCAGTCTAGCGCGCCGTAGGTGTTCTCGGACAACCGGCTGCTCAGTCGGCGTGCGACAGGCCCGGACGGCCGCTGTGCGCGGCCGGTGGCGCCGGATCGGCGTCGGACCGAATGTCGATCCGCCAGCCGGTCAGCCGGGCAGCGAGTCGAGCGTTCTGGCCTTCCTTGCCGATCGCCAGAGACAACTGATAGTCGGGTACCACGACTCGTGCGGCCTTGGCGGCGAGGTCGACGACCTCCACCGAGACAACCTTCGCCGGCGACAATGCATTCCCGACGAACACCCCCGGGTCGGTGTCGTAGTCGATGATGTCGATCTTCTCGCCGGCCAGTTCGCTCATCACGTTGCGGACCCGCTGCCCCATCGGTCCGATGCACGCGCCCTTGGCGTTGAGTCCGCTCACGCCGGTGTGCACCGCGATCTTCGAGCGATGTCCGGCCTCCCGGGCGACAGCGACGATCTCCACCGATCCGTCCTCGATTTCCGGGACCTCGAGCGAGAACAACTTGCGCACCAGATTCGGGTGCGTGCGCGACAACGTGATCTGCGGCCCACGCGGTCCACGAGAAACGCCCACGACGTAGCACTTGATGCGGTCGCCGTGCTCGTACGTCTCGCCCGGCACCTGCTCGGCGGTCGGGATGACCCCCTCGGCGCTGTTCGCGTCGCTGCCGATCTGCACCACGATCATCCCGCGGGCGTTGGCGCGGGCGTCCGCCTGCACGACGCCACCGACGATCTCACCCTCGTGGGTGGCGAAGTCGCCGAAGTTCTTCTCGTTCTCCGCGTCGCGGAGGCGCTGCAGGATCACCTGACGTGCGGTGGTGGCGGCGATCCGGCCGAAACCCTCCGGGGTGTCGTCCCACTCGTGGACCACATCGCCGTTGTCGTCGAGCTCCTGCGCGAGCACCCGCACCGCACCGGTCTTGCGATTCACGTCGATGCGGGCGTGCGGCGCGAAGCCATCGGTGTGCCGGTAGGCCGTCAGCAGGGCGGTCTCGATCGCGGTGATCACCGTCTCGATGGAGATGCCCTTGTCGGCCTCGATCATCCGCAGCGCATTGATGTCGATGTTCATCTGGCAGTTCTCCTATTCATTTGTGGCTCCTATTCACTTGTCTGGGCTGTTCACTTGTCTGGGCTGTTCACTTGTCTGGGCTGTTCACTTGCTTGGGCTGTCCGCTTGCGTTCGGGCGTTCTGTTGTCCGATTTGATTGTGCGCAGTTACACGCGATTTGTGAATGCGTCGGTGGTGGTGTGTCCGCTCAGGGCGCCTGGCGACGCCGCGCGATTTCGTCGGCCTTGAGGCCACACAGCTCTAGTTCGGCGGAACTCGGGCGGGAGAAGTCCACGCCCACCACGGCGTTGGTCACCGACTCCAGCATCACCCGCATGGCACTCAGGCGACCACGGTTGTTGACGACGATCTCCACCGCGTCCTCATCGACCGATCCGACCCGACCATCGAGGTGCGCCGGGGCACCGGCGGCATCGACGTAGTCAACCGACACCTTGCGGCCGGTGGCGCGCCGCCAATGCCGGGGCAGGGTGAGGGGGCGGTCCACACCGGGCGAGGTGACCTCGAGCACGTAGGCGGCGTCAGCGGTCTCGGGCGCCGCGTCGAGAACGTCGGAGATCTGTCGACTGAGGTCGGCGAGGACGTCGAGTTCGCCGCCACCATCGCGGTCGACGACGATGCTGACGTCGGTCCGGCCGGTGGAGCCGGTGACATGTACATCCTCGAGGTCGAAGCCCTCGGCGGTGACGACCGATTCGACGAGTCGGTGCACCTGTTCGGCGGTGAGCGGCACAAGCGCCTCCTCGTCTTCAGTTGTCGCGACGATGCTGTGGACTGATGGTCACGGCGGTGATGGACCGCTCGTGTGCAGTGGCCCATCGTAGACCATCGTGATGGCACCGACGACCAGCCGACCGGCTCGTGCTCGAAAGCGGGAAGTCTGCTGGCATCATGTCTCGCGTGACCACTCCCCTCCCCCGCCGTTCGGTCCTGCGCGGCAGTCTGGTCGTCGTAGCCGGAGGTGTCGCGACATCCATGGTGGTGGCCTGCGACCGAGGCCCGACTGCCGATCAGATCACCGCCGCCGCCCTGGCACCGCTCGCCGATGCTGCGCTGGCCGATCAGGCTGCCGCGCAGGCATTGGCTCCGCAGGTGCCGGAGTACAGCAATGCCCTCGGGGTGGTCGCGAACCAACGCGGTGAGCACGCCCAGGCCCTGCGCGAGGAGATCACCCGACTCGACGAACGCACCGCCGCACGCCTCGGCACGGCGGGAGCTGCAGGATCGGGGTCGACGCCGGGGACTCCGACGTCGGGGACGGCCCCGGCTCCGTCGGCGCCTGTTCCGACCGTCTCCACGGTTGCCGGGATGCGCGGGCTGCTACAGCAATCGGCACGCACCTCCGCGGACGCGACGGTGTCATTGAACGGTTACCCGGCCGGACTCGCCGGCGCGATCAGCGCCTCGGTGACGAGCATGGTGGAGGTACAGCTCGCATGACCGCCCCGACTGACGCACTTGCTGCCGCCGTCGATGCCGAGGACGCCGCGATCTTCACCTACGGCGTGTCGACCGCCTACGTTTCCACTGCACGGCGTTCGATGGTGGCGGAATACGTTGCCGCCCATCGAGTTCGACGCAACGAACTGGTGGCTGCGCTGACTGCGGCCGGCGCGACGGCACCGCAAGCGGCCGCCGGCTACATACTGCCCGTGGATGTCGATGATTCGGTGACGGCGGTCCAGGCGCTCCTCGCCGCCGAAGTCGACTGCACGGTCGCCTATCGCGCGCTCATCGAGCAGAGCGAGGATGCCACGGCGCGCCGCACGGGACTCGACGGACTCACCGAATCATCGGTGCGCGCGGCCAATTGGCGTGCGGCACTGCGTGAATCACCGGTCACCGTCCCGTTCCCCGGACGCGCCGGCTGAGCCGATTGAAGGCTCGGGCCAACCACGACGCGCAGCCGCTGCGCATCCGCGCATGTCGCGAGGTGCGCGGATGCCGATCGCGTGCGCGGATCGATCCGTCGTCGGCGATCACCTGACCCCGCGACCGTGCCCACCGCCTATCGGGCAGCCTCGGTCACCCGTGCCACGGCGTCGTCGACCGGCACCTCGGTGGCCTCCCCGGTGAAGCGGTCGCGGATCTCGATGGTGCCGTCGGCATATCCGCGGCCAACCACGACGACCACGGGCATCCCGAGCAGTTCGGCGTCCTTGAACTTCACGCCCGGGGAGGCCTTGCGATCGTCGAGCAGCACCGACAACCCTGCCGCGTCGAGATCCTCGGCCAACTGGTGGGCGCCGGCGATGGCGGCCTCGTCCTTGTTTGCGATCACGAGGTGGACCGCGAAGGGTGCCACCGACCGAGGCCACCGCAGACCCTTTTCGTCGTGGCACTGTTCGGCGATCACGGCGACCAGGCGCGAGACCCCGACGCCGTAAGAGCCCATGGTGAGGCGCACCGGTTTTCCGCTCTCGCCCAGCACATCCACCTCGAAGGCATCGGTGTACTTCTGACCGAGCTGGAAGATGTGGCCGATCTCGATGCCCTTGGCCGAGACCAGCGGCCCCTTGCCGTCCGGAGACGGGTCCCCGTCGCGGACCTCGGCTGCCTCGATCGTGCCGTCCGGGGTGAAGTCGCGTCCGGCGACGAGGTTCACGAAGTGCTTGCCAGGCTGGTCGGCGCCGGTGATCCAGGAGGTGCCGTCCACCACCCGCGGGTCGACCAGGAAACGGACGCCGTTGGCCGCCAGTGCCTTCGGTCCTATGTATCCCTTCACGAGAAACGGGTTCGCGGCGAAATCCTCGTCGGAGAGGATCTCCACCTCGGCCGGTTCGAGCGCCGCCTCGAGACGCTTCATGTCGACCTCACGGTCGCCGGGCACACCGATACCGGTGATCTCCCAGTCGCCGCCCGGTTGGCGCACCTTGACCAACACGTTCTTCAAAGTGTCGTGTCCGCCGAACGTGCCGTCCAGAGTGGCGTTGGCCCACTGCACGAGTGAGTCGATGGTCGGGGTGTCCGGAGTGTTGTAGATCTCGGCCTCCGGCAGACCCTCGAACGGGATCGGTTCGGGAGCCGGGGTGACCACCGCTTCCACATTGGCGGCGTACCCGGACTCGATGCACCGGACGAAGGTGTCCTCGCCCACCTCGCTCTCGGCGAGGAACTCCTCGGACGCGCTGCCGCCCATCGCCCCGGAGGTGGCCGCGACGATCACATACTCGACCTCGAGGCGACGGAAGATCTTCTGATAGGCCTCGCGGTGGGCGGAGTAGGCCCGCTTCAACCCGTCGTCATCGAGGTCGAACGAATAGGCGTCCTTCATGACGAATTCGCGCCCACGCAGGATTCCGGCACGCGGCCGCTCCTCGTCGCGGTACTTCGTCTGCACCTGATACAGGATCACCGGCAGATCCTTGTAGGAGGAGTACTCCCCCTTGACCAGCTGGGCGAACAGCTCCTCGTGGGTGGGTCCGAGAAGCATGTCGGCGCCCTTGCGGTCCTTGAGCCGGAACAGGTTGTCGCCGTACTCGGTCCATCGCCCGGTGGATTCGTAAGGGTCGCGCGGCAGCAGCGCCGGCAGCAGGATCTCCTGCGCCCCGATGGCGTCCATCTCCTCGCGCACCACCTGCTCGACAGCGCGCAGCACCCGCAGACCCAGCGGCAGCCAGCTGTACACCCCGGGCGCCGCTCGGCGGACATAGCCGGCCCGGACGAGGAGTTTGTGGCTGGGGACCTCCGCGTCGGCCGGGTCATCACGGAGTGTGCGCAGGAACAGCGTGGACATGCGAGTGATCACAGGTGACCAGCTTAGACGTGCCGATCTGCGGCTCGTTATGGTGTTGCGGTGCTCGTCATCCTCCCTCCCTCCGAGACCAAATCCGACGGTGGGCGTGGTGCGCCGCTCGACCTGGACACCCTGGTGTTTCCGGAGCTCAATCCCATCCGCAAACGCATCGCCGAGTCGCTCGTCGAGTTGTCGGCAGATCTCGACGCCAGCCGAGCCGCCCTCGGGTTGGGCCGTACCCAGCTGGCGGAGGTGGACCGCAACGCGGATCTGTGGCTCGCCCCCACCCGACCGGCGATCGAGCGCTACACGGGGGTGCTCTACGACGCACTCGACCACGGTGCCATGACCCGCGCACAGAAGACCAAAGCCGGCGAACGCCTCGCCATCGGTTCGGCATTGTTCGGCGTGGTCCGTGCCGGCGACATGATTCCGGCGTACCGGCTGTCGGGCGGCTCCAAGTTGCCCGGCATGTCGACGCTGGCGTCGGTCTGGAAGCCGGAGTTGTCGAACAGTCTCGCCGCTGTGGACGACTTCATCGTCGACCTACGGTCCGGGGTGTATCAGCAACTCGGCCCGGTTCGCGACGCCGTCACCGCCACCGTGGTGACCGAGGCCGCCGACGGCAGCCGGAAAGTGGTCAGCCACTTCAACAAGCACTACAAAGGGCTGATGGCCCGCGCCCTGGTGCACACTCGCCGAAACGTGCGAGACATCGACGGTCTCGCCGCCGTGTTGTCCGACGCGGGCCAGCGGGTCGAGATCGAGGGCTCCGAGCAGATCGTGGTTATCACCGACTGACCGCAGCGCTCCGCCGCCGGGCCAGCGGCCTCAGTGCTGGGTGCGCTCGTCGACGTCGAGGTTGGCGTTGGCGGCTTCCTGCGCCGCCTGACCTTCGGCCACTTCCTCCGGGGTGAACCGCATGAACAGCACCACCACGGCGGCGAGCACCGCGATCCCGGCGCAGCAGGCGAAGGCGAGACCGTAGCCGCTGGCCTGCGCGGCGAGTTCGGTCGGGTTCATCTCCTCGACGGGCCGGGTGGTGCCACCCTCCGACAGCGCCCGCGAGGTGACTGCGGCGCCCACGGCCACCAGACCGATCGCACCACCGAGGTTCTGCGCCACCTGGGCGAGCGCGGTCAGCGGGCCGATCTCGGTGGGGCCCACTCCGGCGACGACCGACAGGGTCAGCGGGATGACGGCGAAGCCGACACCGAAACCGATCACCACCACGGGCAGGCCGATGCTCGGGAAGTATCCGGGACTGCCGGTGGCGATCGACGATGCGTACAGGCAGCCGGCCAGGATGATCGCGCCACCGAGCAACACCAGCCACCGAGGCTGGATGATCAGCGCCAGCTTCGAGGCGATCGCGGCCGCGATGCCGAGGCCGAACGCGAAGGGCACCACGGCCATCCCGCTCTGGATCGGCGAGTACTTGAGAATGCCCTGCAGATACAGCGAGATGAACACCGCCATGCACATCATGATCATGCTGGCGAAGAAGATCGCGACGAGCGCGGCGACACGGCTGCGATTGTCGAACAACACAAACGGCAGGATCGGATTGGCGGCCTGTCGTTCGACGATGACGAAGGCGGTCAGGGCGAGGCCACCGAGAATGAACGATCCCACCACCAGCGGGCGCGCCCACCCGTCGGGTCCCTCGTTGACCGCCAGCACCAGCAAGGTGCAACCGAATGTGCCGAGGATCGCGCCGGGAATGTCGAGCGACAACCGCTCACCCTGCGACTCGCGCAGTACCGCGACCGCACCGACGGCGACGAGCACCCCGATGGGCACGTTGATGAGGAACACCAGCCGCCACGACACCTGGGTGAGGACGCCACCGAGAATGAGTCCGGCGACCGAGCCGACGCCGGTCATCGCCGCATAGATGGCGAACGCCTGACTGCGCGCCTTTCCGGGTGCGAAGGTGGTCGCGACCAGCGCCATCGCCGTCGGCGCGGCGATCGCCGCCGAGGCCCCCTGCAAGGCGCGCCCGACGATGAGACTGGCCTCGTTCCATGCGACACCGCACAGCAGCGAGGTGACGGTGAAGGCCACCACACCGATGACGAACATCCGCTTTCGCCCGAACGCGTCGCCGAGACGGCCGCCGAGCAACATCAGCCCGCCGAATGCGAGGACATAACTACTGATGATCCAGTTGGCACCGGACTCCGAGAGCGACAGCGCATCGCGGATCTTGGGCAACGCGAGGGCGGCCACGGTGCCGTCGAGCACCATGAGCAGCTGCATTCCGCTCAGCACCAGGATCGCGGGCCCGAAGACGTTGCGGTAGGCCGGCACGCCGGCGTGCGCGGGGCTCGACGTTTCGGGGGCTGACATAAAGTTCGACGGTACCGTCCGGCGCCCCGAATATGCCAATCGCCGTTGGCCCGTTTCGGTCGGTTGTGCCGCCGCTACGTAGCCAGGTCGGTGAATCCGGCCACGTCGCCGATCACGACGATCGCCGGCGGCCGCAATCCGTGCTCGTCGGCGGTGGCCGCGGCATGCTCCAGGTCGGTACGCAGGACACGCTGCGTGGGCAGCGACCCGTTCTCGATCATCGCGACCGGGGTGGCAGGCGGTTTGCCGCCGGCCAGGAGCGCATCGGCGAACACGTCGACGCGTTCGACCGCCATCATCAGCACCAGCGTCCCGCGCAGTTTACTGATCGCCGGCCAGTCGATCAGCGAATCGGGATGATCCGGGGCGACATGACCGGAGGCGATGACGACCTCGTGGGTCACGCCCCGATGGGTGACCGGGATGCCGGCCGACGCCGGGGCGGCGATCGGGCTGCTGATGCCGGGGACCACCGTCACCGGCACGCCTGCCTCGACACACGCCTGCACCTCTTCGAAGCCGCGTCCGTAGACATAGGGGTCGCCGCCTTTGAGTCGCACCACGAACTTGCCCGCCTGCGCGCGCTCCACCAGCACCGAGTTGATGGCGTCCTGTTTCATGGAGCGGCCGTAGGGCACCTTCGCGGCGTCGATGATCTCCACCTGCGGGCCGAGTTCGGCGAGCAATTGCGCGGGCGCCAACCGATCGGCGACAACGACGTCGGCCTGAGCCAGCAGTTTCTGGCCGCGCACGGTGATCAGGTCGGGATCGCCGGGACCACCGCCGACGAGCGCCACCCCCGCGGCATGCGGTGCGTCGTCCTCGACACGCAGCGACCCGTCGGCCAGCGCCCGGCCGATCGCGGCCCGCAACGCCGCCGACATCCGGTGGTCGCCACCGGCGAGCACACCGAACTGCAGATCCCGATGTCGGCCGGACGCCGGGGTGACCGCGGTGCCGAAGCGCGCGTCGTCGGCGCGGACACAGAAGGTGTGGCGGGCCTCGGCGTCGGCCACGACCTGCGCGTTGACCGCCGGGTCGTCGGTGCAGGCCATCACGTACCACGCCCCGTCGAGGTCGCCGTTCTCATAGGCTCGGTGCGACACCGAGATCCCGACGGTGGACTCGACCGCGGGTGTCGGGTCGATGGCGATCACGTGGACGTCGGCGCCGGCAGCGATCAGATTGGGCAGTCGGCGCTGGGCCACCGACCCACCGCCCACCACGACCACCCGGCGACCGACCAGGTCGAGACCGACCAGGTAGTGACCGCCGGAGCTGTCGTTCGGCGACCCGGGGGTCGGGGACGTTTCGGTTGCGGGACGGGCACCATCGGCACCGTCGGACACGCCTGAGGACATGACCCACGAGCCTACCGACCCTCCATCGGTCGGGCCGACCAGTGCCGGTCTCCCTTCCTCGCCGCCCGCTCAGGCCACCCGGTCAGCCCGGCAGCCGGCCGCTCCGCCGGGCGAGTTCCCACACGTCGGCGACCGGAACTCCGAGACGGTGAGCCGATGACCGCAGCAGCTCCGCGAGCAGCACCGATGTCGCGTACTCGCCGAGCGCCGGATCCTCGGGTTGCATACGGATCGAGTTCCACCAGCTCACGTTGCCGCAGCTGGCCGCCTCGGCCATGGCGATGGCGGTGTCGAAGCCGGCGATCGGGGCCTCGGCGATCGGGGCCGCGGTGTCGGTGTCGGTCACAGCAGCGCGTCCGAATCGACCCCGCGTGCCCGCTGTCGCTGCAAGGCCCGCTCACGCGACTCCTCGAACCTGCGGACCTTGACGTCCATCTCGTCGAGGAACCGGCCCAGCAGGTCGCGGTAGTGCTCGCCGAGCGGTCCGAAGTCGTCGCGCTCGAAGATCCGCCACTTGCGCAACACCGGCATCACTACCTCGGACAGGTGTTGCGGGAGGTCGTAGATGCCACCCTTCGCGATGAGCACGGCGTTGCGTCGGAAGTTCGGCATCGTGGCACCGGGCATCTGGAAGTTGGCGACGATCCCGTAGATCGCGGCCATCGTCTGATCGGGCAGCAGGTCGAGCGCACCGGCGACGATGTTGCGGTAGAAGAGCATGTGCAGGTTCTCGTCGGCGGCCACCCGCGCCAGCATGCGGTCGGCGACCGGGTCACCGCACGCCTTGCCGGTGTTGCGATGTGACACCCGCGTCGCGAGTTCCTGGAAGCTGACGTAGCTGACCGCATAGAGCATGTCGTAGCTGTGGTCGCGTTGCCCGTCGTCAGCGGGCAGCGGGTTGAACCCGTGGGTCATGTGGGCCATCCGGGTGTTCTCCAGCTCCACCGGATCCACCCCGCGGGTCACCACCAGGTAGTCGCGCATGACGACCGAATGCCGCATCTCCTCGGCGGTCCAGCGTCCCACCCAGAATCCCCACGCGTCGTCGAGGCTGAAGTTCTCGGCGATGACGCGGTGATACGAGGGCAGATTGTCCTCGGTGAGCAAGTTGGTGATCATCGCGGCCTTGGCGGTCTCCGACAGCTGCGATTGCGACGGGTCCCAGTCCACCCCGCCCAGCGCGGCGAAGTTGCGCCCGTCGTCCCATGGCACGTAGTCGTGCGGATGCCAGTCCTTGGTCATCTTCATGTGCCGGTCGACCTCGGTCTCGCACACCGGCAACAACTCTCGGAGCAGATCCGACCCGGACATCCGGTTGTCGGTCACCGCGGGTGGATCGATCAGACTGGTCATCGCTCTCCTCGGGGTCACACGGATATGACGCGATCAACTCTGCTCGCGGGTGGCCGTGCGTCTCGTGGGCCGAAAGTCCCGACTGCGCTGGGTCGCAGGTCGCCGGATCGGGCGACTGCCCCGGCCGGGGCGCTGCGGTACCGTCAGACCATGCCTCCCGAGGTTCCGACAGAGGGCGCCACCCGGCCGACGCCGACCCGCGTCTATCTGGTCGACGACCACGAATTGGTGCGACGCGGACTTCGCGATCTGTTGAGCACCGCCGACGATCTCGAAGTGATCGGTGAGGCGGCGACGGTGGGTGAGGCGAGGGTCGGGATCCTCGCTGCCGTGCCCGACGTCGCGGTCCTCGACGTCCGCCTCCCCGACGGCTCCGGCGTCGAACTCTGCCGCGACGTCCGGGCCGCGCAACCGTCGATCGGGTGCCTGATGCTGACCAGCTACGCCGACGACGACGCGCTGCTCGCGGCGGTGCTCGCCGGGGCGTCGGGGTTTGTGCTCAAGCAGATCCTCGGCCACAACCTGATCGAAGCGGTCCGCACCGTCGGTGCGGGTGGATCGCTGCTCGACGACCGCAGCACATCGGCGCTGCTGGCCAAACTCCGCAACCGCAGTGCCCCCGCCCACGATCCCCTCGCCGAACTCACCCATCAGGAGCGCGAGGTGTTCAAGCTGATCGGTGAGGGGCTGACCAATCGACAGATCGCCGAGCGAATGTTCTTGGCGGAGAAGACGATCAAGAACTATGTGTCGCGCATCCTGACCAAACTGGACATGCAACGCCGCACCCAGGTGGCGGTCATGGCGACCAAACTGCGTGACGGCCGGGCGCCCTGAGGCTCACCCGGTGAGCGGCACTGTCCAGGTAAGTGTGGTGCCACCGGCACCGCCGGGCGCCGTCGCGACCTCGAACACGCCATCACAGTCCTCGGCTCGGCGGGTGAGGTTGTCTAGACCGCGGTAGACCACGTCGGTTCCGATCCCGACGCCGTCGTCGCTGATCGCGACGGTGAGCACGCCGTCGTCGGCGGTCACCGACACGTCGATGTGGTCAGCGTCCGCATGTCGCAACGCATTCGACAACCCCTCCCGGAGCACCGCATCGATGTGTGGGGCCAGCCGTTCGGGGACGACGGTGTCGACCGGACCGGCAAATGCCACGCTCGGCGCGATCGGCGCCTGCGCGGCTAGTTCGGACACGATGTCGAGCACGCGCCTACGTAGCGTCGCGGTGTCGTGGTGGCCAGAAATGGTCTGCAGATCGAAGATGGACGTGCGGATCTGGGCGATGGTGCGGTCGAGGTCGGCCACCACCTGCTCCAGCCGTGCACGGGCGGCGTCGTCGGTAGCGGCCCCGGCCAACATCGTCTGCACCGACATCCCGATCGCGAACAGTCGCTGGATGACGTGATCGTGCAGATCCCGCGCGATCCGATGCCGGTCCTCGAGCACCTCGAGATCGCGAGCCACCTGCTGCTGTTCGGCGTAGGCGACCGCGAGCGAGGTCACCTCGGCGACACCGGCGAGGCCTGCCGCGTCCTCGTCATCCCATCGTGGCCGGTCGGCGTGGGTGATGACGAGGCGGCCGAAGGTTCCGGCCGCGCGTTGCAGTGGCTGCACCGTCACCCAACGGGCAGCGCGCCGGATCAGCGACGAACCGATCTCGTCTGCGGGCACCACGGTCCGCGTCGGGAAGGCGGTCACCCCGAGGTCGCCGCCGGCGATCGCTGCCCCGGTGTGTCCGACCACCTCCACCCCACCGGGTGCTCCGGTCAGCACGAAGACGTCGACGGCGGCGGTGAGGTCGGCGACGTCATCGCACAGGCGTGCCAGGGTGTCCTCCAACGCGATACCCGCCATCGGTTCCGAACCGCGCCGGGCGATGACCTGCATCCAGCGATGCCGGGTCCGGGCCTGCTCGAACAGTCGGGCGTTGTCCACCGCGACCCCTGCGGCCACGGCCAACACCGCCACCAAGGTTTCGTCGACCTCGGTGAATTCCGGGGCCGTCCGTTTCTCGGTGAGATAGATGCTGCCGAACACGGATCTGCGGATGATGATCGGCGCACCGAGGAACGTCGACATCGGCGGATGGCCGGGCGGGAATCCCACCGATGCCGGGTGGTCGCCGAGCGCGGGAATCCGCAACACCTGCGGTTCGTCGATGAGCAGGCCGAGCACGCCGCGACCCACCGGTAGGTGATCCATCTGTGATCGCTGGGCCGGGGTGATGCCGGTGTAGACGAAGGCGCTGAGTCCGCCGTCGGGTCCCCGCACGCCGAGCGCGCCGTAGCGGGCGCCGACGACCTGCGACGCGACATCCACGATGCGCTGCAAAGCGCGGTCGAGTTCGAGACCCCGGCCGACGACGAGCACGGCCTCGAGGAGGTCACTCAGCACGCGGGGGTCGTCGACGCCGTGGCGCGCCAGCGCGTCGAGCGCCTCGCTCAACCCACGATTCATCCCGCGCGCCCCGTACGTTCCGTGCGTTCGGCGTGCGCTCGGGCGTGCTCCACGAACCGCACGACCGCCGCCGGCGAACCCGCCGGGTGCACATGTAGATAGGACGCATGGACCGCACCGGAGGCGAATCCGTGGCTGCCCGGGTGACCTCGGTGATCGCGCCACGCCCACGCCGGATCGGGCGCGTGCACCCCTGCGTGGACCGTCGAGCGGTGGAATTCGTGACCGGTCACCCGTTCACCGGCGGCGAAGGCAACTGAATCGGTGACCGCCACCGCATCGCGGTATCCGAGCGTCAACGTCGGACCGAACCGGCCCGCCACATCCAGCACCCCGGCCATCGGATGGCCGTCGAGTTCGCTTGCGAGGTAAAGCAATCCGGCACATTCGGCGACGATCGGACGACCCGACCTCGCGTGCGCCGCGAGCCCGCTGCGCAACGGTTCGTTGGCCGACAGCGCCTCAGCGTGCTCTTCCGGGAATCCCCCGCCGATCACCACCGCGTCGGTGTCCGCCGGCAGGGGGTCGACGAGCGGATCGAAACCCACCACATCGGCACCGGCGGCGGTCAGCAGTTCTCGGTGCTCGGCGTAACCGAAGGTGAACGCCGCGCCGCCGGCGACGGCCACGCGCGGTCGTGCCCCGACGTCGGCGACCCGACAGTGAGCGGCCACCGCGTCATCGGCCGACCACGGCGTCACCGCAGGCCGCAGACTGCTCTGTGCGGCCGCCACGATCGCCGGGAGATCCAGGGCCGCACCCAGGGTGGCGGTCATCGCGGCCACCGCGCGCACTGCGTCGTCGCGCCGTTCGGCCGCCGGGATGAGTCCGAGGTGACGCGACGGCACCTGCAGCCCGGGGTCTCGGCGCAGCACGCCGACCACCGGCAGCCCGACCCGACTGCACGCCTGTCGCAACACGGTCTCGTGGCGGTCGGAGCCGACCCGGTTGAGGATCACACCGACGATGCGGATCGACGGGTCATACCCGATGAACCCGTGCAACACTGCGGCCAGCGACTGACTGTGACCGGCGGCGTCGACGACGAGCACGACCGGCGCGCCGATGAGCCGGGCGACATGTGCCGTCGACCCGAAAGCCGCGGGGTCCTCGGCACCGGTCTCTTCGGGCAGGATGCGGCCGTCGAACAGGCCCATCACCCCCTCGACCACCGCGATGTCGGCACCGGCCGCCCCCGCGGCGAACAACGGTCCCACCAGCTCCGGACCGACCAGGTTCGGGTCCAGGTTGCGTCCCACCGTGCCGGCGGCGACAGCGTGATATCCGGGATCGATGTAATCGGGCCCCACCTTGAACGGCGCCACCCGATGACCCGCAGCCCGCAGGGCGCCGATCAGACCGGTGGACACCGTCGTCTTGCCGCTGCCCGAGGCAGGCGCGGCGATCACGACAGCCGGGACTGCACTCATCCGACGTTCCCGCGGCGGTGTGTCACCTGGTCACCATTCGATGCCCTTCTGTCCCTTGCGGCCGGCGTCCATCGGGTGCGCGATCTTGTGCATCTCGGTGACGAGGTCGGCGGCGTCGATCAGGGTGGCCGGCGCTCGGCGGCCGGTGATCACCACATGTTGGCGTCCGGGCCGTGCTCGCAAGGTCGCCACCACCGCGTCGGTGTCCACCCACCCCCAATGCAGCGGATAGGTGAACTCGTCGAGGACGTAGAAATCGTGCTCGTGCGCCGCCAGTCGCCGGGCTATCTCGTCCCAACCGGCGCGTGCCGCTTCGGCGTGATCGTCGTCGTGATCGGCGTTGGCTCGCAACCACGACCAGCCCTGGCCCATCTTGTGCCACTCCACCGGACCTCCGCGCCCGGTCTGTTCGTGTACCTCGCCGAGCGCGGTGAGGGCGCTCTCCTCGCCGACCCGCCATTTGGCACTCTTCACGAACTGGAAGACCGCCACCCGCATGCCGGCGTTCCAGGCCCGCATCGCCATGCCGAACGCCGCGGTCGACTTGCCCTTGCCCTCGCCGGTGTGCACCGCGAGCACCGGCTGGTTACGCCGCTGCCGGGTGGTCAGCCCATCGTCGGGGATGGTGTCGGGCACTCCTTGCGGCACGCTGCCTCCTGCCGGTCGCGGTCTGGTGCGAACAGTGTCTCAGGCGGCCCGGCCGTCGCTGCGCAGCACACCCGCCGTCAGCTCGTCCATCGGCAGGCACCGCGCACCCATCGTCGCTGCCAGTTCGGCGGCCAGGCCGAGCCGGATCATCCCCTGTTCGCAATCCACGACGACGGAATCAATCCCACGTCGGCCGATTGCGCCCGCGACCGCGCGGGCTCGTGCCGAGGCGTCGGGGCCCGCGGTGGCCCGGCCATCGGTGAGCACCACCACCAATGGTCGCCGGTGCGGCTCGCGGCGAGCGGCTCGGTCGATCAGTTCGGTGGCCGCGATCAGCCCCTCGGCCAGTGGCGTGCGTCCGCCGGTCCGGATCTCGGCGAGCCGACGGACCGCGATGTCCACCGATCTCGTCGGCGGCACCGCCACCTCGGCCGACGAACCGCGCGCCACCACCACCGCCACCCGATCGCGTCGGGTGTAGGAGTCGCGCAGCAGATCGACACAGATACCGGTCACCGCCGACAGTCGACGGCGAGCAGTCATCGAACCGGAGAGGTCGACGACGAATACGACGAGGTTGCCTTCCTGACCGATGCGCTCGGCGCCGCGCAGATCGTCGGGTGCCACCCGCACCGTGCCACCGGCCGCCCGATCGGCGGCCGAGAGCACGGTCCCGAACAGGTGCACCGGTTGGCCGTGCGTGAAATCGATTGCGCGCGTGGTCTGCCCGCGACGCGACCGCGCACGCGACCGGCGCCCTGGGTCGCCTTCACCGATCCCGCGCACATCCAGGCGCGTCATGCGCGGTGCCGTCGACGTGGAGGGTACGGAACCGAAGCGCGGACCTGGCGCCGGTTCGGAGGGCTGCTCACTCTCGGACGTCGTCTCGCCCTCGGACGTCGTCTCGCCGGAGGATTGATCGACATCGGACGCCTTGCCCGGCTCGTCGCCACCGTCGCCGTCGTGGCCACCACCACCGCCCGGGTCGGCCGGGTCGGGGTCGGTCGGGTCGGGCGTATCGCTGCCGGCGGCGTCGGCACCGGCATCCATCGCGTCGTCGAGTTGTTGGTCGGTGAGCCCGGACTCGTCGAACGGATTGCGCCGGCGCCGATGCGGCAGCGCGAGTTCGACTGCGACGCGGACGTCGTCGGCGGTGACCTCGTCGGCGAGCCGCCACGCGGCGTGCGCCGCCGCGGTCCGGGCCACCACGATGTCGCCGCGCAGACCGTCGACCTCGAGATGAGCACAGACCCCGGCGATCCGGCGCAGCTCCACCGGCGGGATGGTCACCTCGGTCAGCTGTGCACGAGCGTCGGCGATCCGTTGCGTCAGTTCGGCTTCGGCAGCCGCATGGTCGGCCACGAACGCCTCTGGATCGGCGTCGAAGGCCATCCGGCGCGAGACGATGGCCACCCGCTCGTCGATGTCGCGGCCGGCGGCGACGTCGACGGCCAGACCGAAGCGGTCCAGCAACTGCGGGCGCAGTTCGCCCTCTTCCGGATTCATCGTGCCGACGAGGACGAAGTCGGCGGCCTGTGTGTGGGACACCCCGTCGCGTTCGATGGTGACCCGGCCGCTGGCGGCGGCGTCGAGGAGGACGTCGACGAGGTGGTCGGCCAGCAGGTTGACCTCGTCGATGTAGAGGACGCCACCGTCGGCCGAGGCCAGCAGCCCGGGGGTGAACCGGGTGCGGCCCTCACTGAGCACCGCGGTCAGGTCGAGCGATCCGATGACCCGGTCCTCGGTCGCGCCGATCGGCAGCTCGACGACCCGGCCACGCACGCCGTCTCCGCCACCGGGGCGCGAGCGATCCGACTCGTCGCCGGTGTGCAATAGCGGGCCGAGTCCACGCACGATGGTCGACTTGGCGGTACCCTTCTCGCCCCGGATCAGCACCCCGCCGATACCCGGTGCGATCGCCGACAAGATCAGCGCGAGCTTGAGCCGTTCCTGCCCGACGACCGCGCTGAACGGGTAGCGGACAGGTCCGTCGATCTCGGCGCCGCGATGGTGCCGGCCGCTCATCGCGGCCCGTCGACGGTCGTCGCGGGCACGGCCGGGTCGCGACGCATGGTCACGTGCGGGATGCCGTCCTCCAGGTACTCGTCGCCCTGCACCACGAACCCGAATTTGGCATACATCTCCACGAGGTAGGCCTGCGCTTCGATGAGGCAGACATGATCGCCGATCTCGGAGAGCGCAGCGCTGATCAGCCGCGCGGTCATGCCCTGACCCCGGTGGCCGCGTTCGGTACACACGCGGCCGATCCGGAAACTCGGCTGCTCGTCGGCCGACGCAGGTTCGGTGAGCAGACGCAATGTCGAGACCACCACGTCGTCGTCGACGATCCAGAACTGACGGGTGCCCGCCTCCAGGTCGCGGCCGTCGAGTTCGGGGTACGGACAAGCCTGCTCGACCACGAAGACGTCCACCCGCAACCGCAGGATCTGGTAGAGGGTGGACGCATCCATCCGGTCGGCCGGACTCTGGTGCAACTGCCCTGCCGAAGTCATGGTCTCGTGAGTATCACACCGGTGTGGGCCTGCACCAGATGGCCGCTCAGAGGGCCGGCGCGGTCGCGCGCTCGGCGTCGACCTGTGGGGCGGCGGCCCCACGCTTGAGCTGCAGGCTCGCGCTGGTCCAGTCCCACACCTGCCGGAACAGGTCGCGGTTGTCGGAGAGCTTCTGCCCGAACGACGGGATCATCTCGGTGAGTGCCGGCTTCCACCCGGCGTACTCCTTCGGGAAGCACTTCTCCAGCACGTTGAGCATCGCGGGCACCGCGGTCGACGCACCGGGCGAGGCGCCCAACAGGCCGGCGATGGTGCCGTCATCGGCGGTCACCACCGCTGTACCGAACTCCAGCGAGCCGCCGACGCCGGTCTTGCGGATCACCTGGACACGCTGTCCGGCGGTGATGATCTCCCAGTCCGCGCCGTCGGCACGCGGGACGAACTCGCCGAGGGTGTTCACGCGGTCGGCACGGCTGGCGGCCAGCTCGCTGATGAGGTACTTGAGGAGACCGAACTCCTGGGGCGCGATGGACAGCATCGGCAGCAAGTTGTTCGGCTTGACCGAGAACGGGAGGTCGGTGATCTTGCCGCTCTTGAGGAACTTCGGCGACCACCCGGCGTAGGGCCCGAACAGCAGTCCCGGCTGATGGTTGATGACGCGGGTGTCGAGGTGCGGCACCGACATGGGCGGAGCGCCGACCGCGGCCTGACCGTACACCTTCGCCTGGTGGTCGGCGACGAGGTCGGGGTTGGTGCAGCGGAAGAACTCCCCGGACACCGGGAAACCGCCGAAACCCTTCGCCTCGGCGATACCGGACTTCTGCAGCAGATGCAGCGCTCCGCCGCCGGCGCCGACGAAGACGAACTTCGCGTGCACGGTCACTTTCTGCTTGGTCCGCAGGTTGCTGACCTTCATGATCCAACTGCCGTCGGACTGCTTGGACAGGTTGGTGACCGAGTGACCGAAGTACACATCGGCACCGGTTTCGCCGATGTGGTTGAGCAGCTGCTGGGTCAATGCGCCGAAGTCGACGTCGGTGCCGTCGGTGAACCAGTTCAGCGCCACCGGGTCGGAGAAGTCGCGTCCGGCCGACATCAGCGGCAGACGCTCGCTGAAGGTCGCCTCGTCGTCGATGAACTCCATGCCCTCGAACAACACCTGGCCGGCGAGACGGTCATAACGCTTACGCAGGTAGTCGACGCCGTCGCTGCCGTGGGTGAAACTCACATGCGGGATCGGATTGATGAACTCGCTGGGATCACCGAGGATGCCGTTGTCCACGGAGTAGGCCCAGAACTGACGCGACACCTGGAACTGCTCGTTGATGTTGATCGCCTTGTCGATGTTGACATCGCCGTCGGCGGTCTTCGGGGTGTAGTTCAGCTCGCACAGCGCCGAGTGCCCGGTGCCGGCGTTGTTCCACGGATCGCTGCTCTCCGCGGCCGCGGCGTCGAGCCGTTCGAAAACACTGATCGACCAGGTCGGCTCGAGTCGACGGATCAGAGCGCCGAGGGTGGCGCTCATGATTCCGGCACCGACCAGCGCGACGTCCGTCTTGATCACCGAGTGAGACACGAGGAGCTCTCCTTCGCACGGGTTGGACGATCGAGGCTGTCGCGGTGTGCCGCGAGGGTCTGCCACCATCGGTCGTCCCTGTCAACCGCCATTGTTCCCCATTCCGGCGCAAACAACGGAATCGCCTGGGCCAAAGTGTGGGCTGGGCGACAGTCACCGCCGCGCCCGACCCCCCGCACGATATCTAGAGTGGACCGTGTGACCGCATCCTTCAGCGCCGCCCGTGATGGCGGCCGATCAGCTGCGACCTGGCAACCCGACCATCTGTTGGATCGCTACGAAGTCCTCACCCTGCCCCTGGGTCCCGACCCGGACGGCGAGGACCCGATCACCGCGACCCTGGTGCGTAAGGCCGGCCCCGAACCGGCCGTACACGGCGCGGTGCTCTACATCCACGGATTCACCGACTACTTCTTCCACGAACCTCTCGCCGACTTCTTTCACGAACGCGGCTACGCCTTCTATGCGCTCGACCTGCGCAAATGTGGACGCTCACTGCAGCCGCAGCACACCGCGCACTTCACCACCGACCTGCGCCAATACGACGAAGAACTCGGCCGCGCACTGCAGGTGGTCATCGACGAGACGCGAGCCGCCGGTGGCCCGCAACGGGTGATCGTGGCCGCCCACTCCACCGGGGGCCTCATCACCTCGCTGTGGTTGGACCGGCTTCGGTCCGGATCGCCGGATCTGCATGCCGCGGTCTGCGGTCTGCTGCTCAACAGCCCCTGGTTCGATCTGCAGGGCAGTCCGATCCTGCGGACCCTGCCGGTCTCGCTGCTGTTGCGTGGCCTCGCCGCCGTCGGCCCGAAGGCGGTACTCCCCCAAGAACTCTCCGATGGCTACGGCCGAAGCATCCACGAGACCACCGGCGGCGAGTGGGCCTTCGACCTGGCCCTGAAACCGATGGGCGGATTTCCGGTCACCTTCGGCTTCCTCAATGCCGTGCGGCGTGGGCATGCGCGACTGCATCGGGGTGTCGACGTCGGGGTGCCGTCGTTGGTGCTGCGCTCGGACAAGACCCTGTTCAACCGGGCGCAACCGGGTTCGGTGGACGACGCCGATGTGGTTCTCGATGTGCGTCACATGTCGCGGTGGAGCGGATGTCTGGGTGACCGGGTGGCCGTCGTCCCCATCGCCGACGCCCGCCACGATGTGGTGCTGTCGGTACCACACGCCCGTGAGCACGCCTATCGTGAGATCGACAACTGGCTGCAGGGCACGCTCGGCGTGCCGGCCGCGGCACAGTCGGATTCGACCGCGGGGCCGGCATGACCGCCACCCAGATCGTCGACCTGGCGATCATCGGCACCGGCAGCGGCAACTCCATCCCCGACGAGCGTTTCGACGACAGATCGATCGCGATCTTCGAGGAGGGCGTCTACGGCGGGACCTGCCTCAACGTCGGCTGCATCCCCACGAAGATGTTCGTCTACGCCGCAGAGGTCGCCGACAACGCGGCGCGCGGAGACCGGCTCGGCGTGCACAGCCGTGTCGACTCGGTGGACTGGCCCGCCATCGTGAACCGGGTGTTCGGTCGCATCGATCCGATCTCGGCCGGCGGCCGGGAGTATCGCGAACAACGGTGCGACAACATCACCGTGTACTCCACGCACGTCGAATTCGACGGACGCGACGACGACGGCCGCTACCGCCTGGTCACCGCCAACTCGCTGGTCCTCGCCGACGAGGTGGTGATCGCCGCGGGATCACGAGCGACCGTCCCGCCCGCGATCAGCCAGTGCGGCGCACCGTATTACACGAACAACGACGTCATGCGTCTGGACCATGTCCCCGATCGGCTCATCATCGTGGGCGGCGGCTACATCGCAGCCGAGTTCGCGCATGTGTTCGGCGCGCTGGGCAGCGCGGTGTCGGTCATCGCACGTGGGCCCGCGCTGCTGCGCAAACTCGACACCGACATCTCGACACGGTTCACGACGGTGGCCGCGGAGAAATGGGATGTACGACTGAATACCGACGTGACGAACGTGGTCGAGCTCGACGGTGGCGGCGTCCGGGTCAGCCTCGGCGACGGCACGCATCTCGACGGTGACGCGCTGCTGGTTGCGACCGGACGTCGCCCCAACGGCGACCGGCTCAATCTGGCCTCGATCGGGGTCGATCTCGACGATCACGGTCGGGTGGTGTGCGACCCGCACGGCCGGACCGCGGCCGCACACGTGTGGGCGCTCGGAGATGTGAGTTCGCCGTATCAGCTCAAGCATGTCGCCAATCACGAGCAACGGGTGGTGCAGGCGAATCTGCTCAAGGGCTGGGATGCCGACGACCTGGTCTGGTTCGACCACCGGTACGTGCCGGCCGCGGTGTTCACCCATCCGCAGATCGCCACCGTCGGACTCACCGAGGACGAGGCGCGGGACATGGACCTCAACATCACCGTCAAGGTGCAGGCCTACGGCGATGTGGCCTACGGGTGGGCCATGGAGGACACCACCGGTTTCTGCAAGGTGATCGCCGAGCGGGGTACCGGTCGGCTACTCGGCTGCCACATCCTCGGACCACAGGCACCCACGGTGATCCAGCCGATCATCCAGGCCATGTCCTTCGGGCAGACCGCGCACGAAATCGCGCGCGGCCAGTACTGGATACATCCGGCGATGCCCGAGGTGCTCGAAAACGCGCTGTTGGGGCTCGAGATCTGATCGGCCGGTAGGATTTCCGCCATGGCGATCGTCAACCGCGGCTTTGTCGGCAGACGTGATCGAGATGCCGACCGGCTGCCACCCGGGCAATACCGGACGTTCGACTTTCCGGTGCTGTCGGCCGAACCGACGCCGACGGTGTCCCTCGACACGTGGTCGCTGGCCGTTCAGTCCACGCGACATCGAATCCACAAGTGGAACTGGGCCGAGTTCCAGGAGCTGCCGCACGAGGACATCGTCACCGACATCCATTGTGTGACCCGCTGGTCGAAGTTCGAAACCCGCTGGCGGGGCGTGTCCTTCGACACGATCCTGGCCGAACTGCCGTGGGACGCCGGCGACTTCGTGATGGCGCATTGCCATGGCGGCTACACCACCAACGTCGCTCTGGCCGATCTGGTCGATGGTCGCGGCTGGATCGCCGACTCCTACGACGGTGAACCACTGGCCGCCGAACACGGCGGTCCGGCCCGATTGCTCGTGCCGCACCTGTACTTCTGGAAGAGCGCGAAATGGGTGTGCCGCCTACGGTTCATGTCGAGCGACACCCCTGGATTCTGGGAGAGCAACGGCTATCACATGCACGGCGACCCCTGGACCGAACAGCGCTACTCATGACCGCGCGGACCTGGTCATGAACGACTGGCAGGTGAGCACCGTCGTCTCGCAGACGCGGCACAGCGACAGCGCACGATCACTCCGGCTCGCCCTGTCCGAACCGTTCCGCGCGGTGCCCGGCCAGCATCTCGACATCCGCCTCACCGCCGAGGACGGCTATTCGACCGCACGCACGTACTCGGTGTCGGATGCCCGCGAGTCACGCACTATCGAGGTCACCGTCGAACGGGCAGACGACGGCGAGGTGTCACCGTATCTCGTCGACGTCGTGGAGGTGGGTGAACCGCTCGAGGTGACCAGGCCGCATGGCGGGTGGTTCACCTGGGACGGCAGCCGATCGGATCCGGTGCAGCTGATCGCCGGCGGTTCGGGGCTCGGCCCCCTCATGTCGATGCTCCGACACCGCGAAATCGCTTCCCCCACATCGGTTTTCAATCTCGTGTACTCTCTGCGCTCACCGGATCGCATGCTTTTCGCCGACGACCTCCGCCAGCTCACCCAGCATCGACGGTTGCCGGTCCATCTGGCCTACACCCGACGTGGCCCCGAAACGGACCCCCGTCCGACCGGTCGACTCGGGGCCGCCGAGATCGCCGAACTCACCATCGGGCCGGAGGAGGCACCGACCGTATTCATCTGCGGCCCCACCGCATTCGTGGAGTATTATGCCGCCGCGATGATCGACGCCGGCCATGCTCGCGAGCGGATTCGAACCGAACGTTTCGGCTAGCCTCGATCTTTCACGTGGCTGGGTGATGGGCGGCGTGTGATACGCGAAAGTGCCTGTCTGCTGGGGGATTCTT
>NZ_JAZARS010000039.1:0-3392 GCF_036233855.1 Gordonia sp. Z-3 | reverse complement strand
GGAGCCCCTGTGGGTGTAGGTGTTGTTGTAAGTGTTTTAGGGCGTTCGGTGGATGCCTTGGTACCAGGAGCCGATGAAGGACGTGGTAGGCCGCGATAGTCCTCGGGGAGTTGTCAAACGAGCTGTGATCCGAGGGTGTCCGAATGGGGAAACCCAGCACGAGTGATGTCGTGTTACCACCCAGTGAATGTATAGCTGGTGTGGGGGGAACGTGGGGAAGTGAAACATCTCAGTACCCATAGGAAGAGAAAACAATTGTGATTCCGTGAGTAGTGGCGAGCGAAAGCGGAGGAGGCTAAACCATGCGCATGTGATACCGGGTAGGGGTTGTGTGTGTGGTGTTGTGGGGCCTGTCTTCCCGGATCTACCTGTCTGGGCGTGAGTGATAAAACCGTGGGTTAGGTGAAGTGGCCTGGAATGGTCTGCCGTAGTCGGTGAGAGTCCGGTAGCTGAAAGCCTGTGGTCTTGCGTGATGGGTGCCCAAGTAGCAGCGGGCTCGTGGAATCTGCTGTGAATCTGCCGGGACCACCCGGTAAGCCTGAATACTTCCTGGTGACCGATAGCGGACGAGTACCGTGAGGGAAAGGTGAAAAGTACCCCGGGAGGGGAGTGAAATAGTACCTGAAACCGGACGCTTACAATCCGTCAAAGCCTGTGCACCCTTTGGTGGGTGGTGGGTGATGGCGTGCCTTTTGAAGAATGAGCCTGCGAGTTAGTGCTCGGTGGCGAGGTTAACCCGTGTGGGGTAGCCGTAGCGAAAGCGAGTCTGAATAGGGCGTTGAGTCGCTGGGTCTAGACCCGAAGCGGAGTGATCTACCCATGGCCAGGGTGAAGCGTCGGTAAGACGTCGTGGAGGCCCGAACCCACTTCAGTTGAAAATGGAGGGGATGAGTTGTGGGTAGGGGTGAAAGGCCAATCAAACTCCGTGATAGCTGGTTCTCCCCGAAATGCATTTAGGTGCAGCGTGGTGTGTTTCTTACTGGAGGTAGAGCTACTGGATGGCCGATGGGCCCTACTAGGTTACTGACGTCAGCCAAACTCCGAATGCCGGTAAGTGAGAGCACTGCAGTGAGACTGCGGGCGATAAGGTTCGTAGTCGAGAGGGAAACAGCCCAGATCGCCGGCTAAGGCCCCTAAGCGTGTACTAAGTGGAAAAGGATGTGGGGTCGCGAAGACAACCAGGAGGTTGGCTTAGAAGCAGCCACCCTTGAAAGAGTGCGTAATAGCTCACTGGTCAAGTGATCCTGCGCCGACAATGTAGCGGGGCTCAAGTACACCGCCGAAGCCGCGGCACTCCACCATGACATCCACAGTCGTCTACGGATGGCTGTGTAGTGGGTGGGGTGGGTAGGGGAGCGTCCTGCATCCGTGGAAGCCACAGAGTGATCTAGTGGTGGAGGGTGTGGGAGTGAGAATGCAGGCATGAGTAGCGAAAGCAGAGTGAGAAACTCTGCCGCCGGATGACCAAGGGTTCCTGGGCCAGGCTAATCCGCCCAGGGTGAGTCGGGACCTAAGGCGAGGCCGACAGGCGTAGTCGATGGACAACGGGTTGATATTCCCGTACCCGTGTATCCGCGCCCATGCTGAATCAACTGTACTAACCATCCAAATCTTGATGGATCACCTTCGGGTGACCGGATGGGGCTGCATGGGACCTTGGTTGGTAGTAGGCAAGCGATGGGGTGACGCAGGAAGGTAGTGGGGCCAGTCAGTGGTTGTACTGGTGTAAGCCTGTAGGGAGTGGCATAGGTAAATCCGTGCCGCGTATATCCTGAGAGGTGATGCGTAGCCGTTGCGGCGAATTCCATGATCCTATGCTGCCGAGAAAAGCCTCTAGTGAGTTGGTACACGGCCCGTACCCCAAACCAACACAGGTGGTCAGGTAGAGAATACTAAGGCGATCGAGAGAACTGTGGTTAAGGAACTCGGCAAAATGCCCCCGTAACTTCGGGAGAAGGGGGACCCATCCCGGTGACCGCCCTCGCGGTGTGAGCTGGTGTGGGTCGCAGAGACCAGAGAGAAGCGACTGTTTACTAAAAACACAGGTCCGTGCGAAGTCGTAAGACGATGTATACGGACTGACGCCTGCCCGGTGCTGGAAGGTTAAGAGGACCGGTTAATCACTTCGGTGGTGAAGCTGAGAATTTAAGCCCCAGTAAACGGCGGTGGTAACTATAACCATCCTAAGGTAGCGAAATTCCTTGTCGGGTAAGTTCCGACCTGCACGAATGGCGTAACGACTTCTCTGCTGTCTCAACCACAGACTCGGCGAAATTGCAGTACGAGTAAAGATGCTCGTTACGCGCGGCAGGACGAAAAGACCCCGGGACCTTCACTATAGCTTGGTATTGGTGTTCGGTTCGGTTTGTGTAGGATAGGTGGGAGACTGTGAAACTCGCACGCTAGTGTGGGTGGAGTCGTTGTTGAAATACCACTCTGATCGTATTGGACTTCTAACCTCGGACCCTGATCGGGTTCAGGGACAGTGCCTGGTGGGTAGTTTAACTGGGGCGGTTGCCTCCCAAAATGTAACGGAGGCGCCCAAAGGTTCCCTCAGCCTGGTTGGCAATCAGGTGTTGAGTGTAAGTGCACAAGGGAGCTTGACTGTGAGACGTACATGTCGAGCAGGGACGAAAGTCGGGACTAGTGATCCGGCACCAACGTGTGGAAGTGGTGTCGCTCAACGGATAAAAGGTACCCCGGGGATAACAGGCTGATCTTCCCCAAGAGTCCATATCGACGGGATGGTTTGGCACCTCGATGTCGGCTCGTCGCATCCTGGGGCTGGAGTAGGTCCCAAGGGTTGGGCTGTTCGCCCATTAAAGCGGCACGCGAGCTGGGTTTAGAACGTCGTGAGACAGTTCGGTCTCTATCCGCCGCGCGCGTCTAGAAACTTGAGGAAACCTGTCCCTAGTACGAGAGGACCGGGACGGACGAACCTCTGGTGTGCCAGTTGTCCCGCCAGGGGCACTGCTGGTTAGCTACGTTCGGAAGGGATAACCGCTGAAAGCATCTAAGCGGGAAGCCTGTTCCAAGATGAGGTTTCTCACCACCTTCGAGTGGTTAAGGCCCCCTACAGACCATGGGGTTGATAGGCCAGAACTGGAAGCACAGCAATGTGTGTAGGTGACTGGTACTAATCGGCCGAGGACTTACAACAACACTCAACACCAACAAAGACGTTGAGTAGTACAAGTTGTTGCTCGCATCCACTATGACACTTCTGAAACAACACACAACAATAAACAAACCCGTCGTTGTGTGGGTTTCACAATGTTTCGGCGGCCATAGCGGAGGGGAAACGCCCGGTCCCATTCCGAACCCGGAAGCTAAGCCCTCCAGCGCCAATGGTACTGCACCCTAACCAGTGTGGGAGAGTAGGACACCGCCGA
>NZ_JAZARS010000038.1:0-5042 GCF_036233855.1 Gordonia sp. Z-3 | reverse complement strand
TGGGGTCACCTCCTATCAGACGGGCTTACGTGCAACGTTCTTTCACAGGCGTGCGATCGACAGGGTCGGTCAGCTCAGGTCCGCCCCTTTGGCGCGGAGCAGCCGCCGACCGATTGCGTACGCCTCGCTGATGTCGGTGCCGGTGTAGCTGGCGGCCGCCATCTGAGTGATGGCCGGACTGGCGTTGACCGCCACCGTGTGTTCGAGCCAATCGAACAGGTCGACGTCAGACGACGAATCCCCGTAGGCCACACAAGCCGCGGACGTGAGCCCGAGCCGACCGAGGGCGTCCTTGGTGATCTCGACCTTCGCCTCGGGCGAGAGTGTCGCGCCCTCCGACAGGGGCCGGCCGATCTCGACATCTGACCCGTAGGTCTCGTGCGCACCCCAGTACTGGAGCCGTTGAACGAAGAACGCGGGTGACTGCGAGATCACGATCGCCGCCTCGCCGCGTGCACGGATGTCGGCGAAGGTGTCCGCGATGCCACTCATCCATCGCGCGCCGTGAAACGCAGCATCCAGATCGGCCGCTGTCGCCTCACCGCAGACGTCGAGCAAGGTCTGCCAGAACTCCTGCTCGGTGACCGTACCGGCCAGCCATCCCGCCTCGATCCGATTGCCTGCGGCGAGATCACCGAAATGACCGGCGAGTACGACTGTCGCGGCTCCGATGAGCAGGGTCCCGTCCATGTCGAAGACATGAAGGCGGCTGCCCGACAACGGCACTTCGACGCCGATCAACGGCTGCATGGAACGTTCTCCTCACTCGGGCATTGCCGTGGGGCTCAGGGCGCTGGAGGCCGTCAGCTCTCGTGCAGCACATGGTCGGGAAACGAGAGCAGATCCTGCACCGGGGCCTGCGGCAACTCCCGCATGTCCCATCCGTCGACGCGGTCCGCGACGATCCGATACCACCGCCGCGCGGCGAGATTCCCTGCACTGAAGTAGTACTCCAGATCGGGGTGACCCACGTAGAAGTACTTCTCGGCGATCACATCCGAGAGTTCGTCGATCAGGTCGACATCGTGCACCGCTTCCGCACTGCCCTCGAGCTGGACTGCCCGGAAGTTCGACACCTCGTCCCCTTCGTCGATCAGTGCCGAGACTGCACCGCCGGCATCGATGATCTCGATGTGACGGTGGTCGGGAGTCGTGGTCTGCCCGGGGTCCCCGACTGTCGGGTCCAGCGGTACGTAGACGGCGTCCCCGACGACGACGAACCACGCCGACGAGACATGGATTGCCCCACCAGGAATTGCGGACGCGATCCGGATTCGTCGGGCCTTTTCCGCGAAGGCCCAACGCTTCACGCCTTCCAATGGCGCCAGTTCTCCGAGAGTGATCGGCATGGTGTTCTCCTGTCCTGTTGTCCGGCCGATACGACCTGTGCGTCGCCGGCCCTGTCCGTATCGGTCAGGCGAATGCCGGGAGCACTTCCTTCGCCATCAACTCCATGTTCTTGATGATCTCCTCGATGGGCTGCCCGACGGCGATCAGGCACGCCAGATGGTCGACGCCCATCTTCTCGTAGCTCTGGAAACGCTCGATCATGCGATCAGGTGTGGTCAACACCGGATCGTCGTACCGCTCGAACAGATTGTCCCGGTTCGGCGATTCGCTCTCCGGGGTCACCTTTCCCGCGTTGACGAATCGCCGCCCACCGTCGCCGAGGCCACGGGCCGCGAGACGTCCCTCTCGTGTCGCGCGCTCACCTTCGGTGATCGTGAAGGCAAGGTAGTGGTTGTACTCGCTGAGGAAGTCATCGAAGTACGCCTCGGCCTCCTCCTCGGTGTGGCCAAGCCAGGTGTGGCGGTACACCATGACCTCACCGCGCGGGTTGCCGCTCTCGGTGACTGCGTCGTCATAGCTCCCGAGAAGCGTCTCGAGATCACCGTGCGGTTCGAAGCTGCCATAGTTCGGCGCGGTGACCAGGTTGAGTCCTTGCTCAGCAACCTTTTTCACCCCCTGCACACTCTGCGACGCAACCCAGAGCTCGGGATGCGGCTTCGTCACCGGTTTGGGCACGATCGTTGTCTCGGGAAACGAGTAGTACTTGCCGTCATGAACGACGTCATCCTCGGTCCAGAGGCGTCGGATGATGTCGAGAGACTCCTCGTAGATGGCCCGGGCCTCTGCCGGGTCGACTCCGATCCGATCCAATTGGTAGCGGCCGCCACCCCGGGCAACACCGATGCCGACACGGCCCGGTGCCAGGTGATCGAGCAGGCTCATCTCGGATGCGACGAGCAGGGGGTTGTAGCTCGGCAACACGACGACCCCGGGCAGGATCCGGATTCGCTTGGTGCGCATCGCCGCCACTGCGCTGAATGTCAACGACGAAGGGTTGGTCACATAGTTCTGGAAGACGTTCTCGTTGATCGCCACGCCTTCGAAACCCAGGTCCTCGGCCGCATCGACGATGCTCAACATGTCGTTCAGGACGTCGGACCAGGGCTTGGTCATATCAGGATAGAAGAAGGGGGTCGTTACCCAGAATTTGAGCGACATTGCGCTTTCTCCTCGTGAGAGTGGTGCGGAGTCAGGATGCTGCGGACAGCTTTTGACTGACCCCGTTGAAGTAGTACGCGGGCGTCGGGCGTTCACTACGCGCGATCAGCTCTCCGAAGTCCCACATCCGCAGGATCCTCCCGTTGCGGAACACCGGGACCATGACATTGTCCTCAGCGGGAATCGAGTCCTTCTGAACGGTCCGGTAGTCACCGTCCACGTACTGCAGAGCCAACCGACCGGCTTTCGAGTGCTTGATGGAATTGGCCTTCGGCTTCTTCGCGATGTTCCGCCATTCACCGTCGATACAGACCGCGTTCGCCTTGTAACCGAAGTACATCGTGTCTCGGGTCACGCCCTGCACCAGACCACCGCCCATGCCGCACAGCACATTGTCGGCAGCCAGGCCACGCCGCTCGAGCTCGGCATAGATGGCACAGAACATGTCCACGTCGAGCCCGTCACCCTGCACCACTCGCAGATTGGGCGGAAGAACCTTGAATCCCTTTGAGTTGGTTGTGAATCCGAAGTTCTCCATCAAGGATTCGACGGTGCCGACCGGTGTGGCAACGGGGTCACCGGAATCGCATCGCACGGCGACGAGGCCCGGATAGGCCGCGATCTCATCATGCAGCTCCTTGCCGATGATGGTGTCCACCGCGTTGTCGTGATCGTAGGTGTCGACGAGCAGGCCCGCGACGCCCGCGGGCTCGTGCCTGAGGAGGGCCCGGAAAGTGTCGGCCTCACGCTCAGGACCGCCGGCAGAGGTGTTCGAGTGCTCGAGGAACATCGTCGCACCACTCGGACATGCCGCATCGTAATACTGTGAGGCCGCGACGAATCCGGCCATCGTGTCGGACTGGTCGAAGTTCACCAGATGCGCCATCCCGCCGAGGGCGGCGGACTCGAAAGAGTTGGCACCTCGGGCGCCGTAGTCGTGCAGGTACAGCCGCAGGGTCTCTGGGTTGTCTGAAGTGCGTTCCAATGCACCTCGCACGTACTGTTTTGCCATCCAGCTCACGGTTCCGACCGTGCTGGGGTACCAGAGCGCACGCTGGAGTGCGCACTCGACGAAGCTCGGCAACCACGGATAACGAGGATCCGTGTTCACCACCTGGAGCAGTACGTTGCTGGTGGGCACCACGGTGCCTTCGGGTACCGCCTCGATCTCGAGGGGCAGATATCCGCCATGATCGTTGACGATGTCCAGCCAGGCCTGACGGTTGAAGACGGCGCTGTGACCACGGACGACGCGCTCTGCTTCCTTGACGTCTTCGACGGTGATCGGCCGGGCGAGGTATTCGAGCAGAAACGCCTGCAATCCCACGAAGAGTGTTGCCTCGTAGGGGCCGCCGCGGGATTCGAGATACGCCGACACGTATTGGGTCCCCTCGGGATACATCGCATACATCGAGTTCTTGTTCGCGTCCGCGTTGACCATGATGTTTCGCCAGAGCGAGGTGTCACTCATTTCGGGCCTTCCTGGATGTGCATGTGTTGGGGCATGTTCGCCAATGAACCGGCCATGTTCTCGGGTTGATGTTCGACGAGCTGGTTGCTCTGGGTTCTTGATGTTTCTGCGCCGCAGTTCTTCCCAGCGCAGGGTCGATGATGAATCAGGGGCGCAGCGCTATCAGTGCGTCGCTGTAGGACTCGTCGTCCCCGGTGTGGCGCCATCCCGAGGGCATCTGCGGTGCGGTCGTCAGGTAGCTGACTGCCTCGACACCGGTCGACCGCACGCTGTACTTGTATCCGGCTGGAGCCCAGAAGTACTTACCCGCCTCGACCAGGAATTCCACTTCCTTGCCCTCGGCATCCGTGACGATGACGCGCAGCGAACCGCTCAGACACGTGAACGACTCGTCCCAACTGGTCGCCTGCCAGGTGACGTCATCGGCACCCGCCGCGTGGAAGCCGATGCCCTGGCTGTAGTAGCGCGCACCCTCTCGCTCTCGCGAGATGAAAGCCCCGCACTCCATGCCACGGCTGAACGGAATCCGCGGCATCGAGGCGACCTCGTCGAACGCGAACAGTCGCGGGAACCGGATCTCCTGTGTCGGCACAGAAGCTCGGATCTCGGCACCGACTGCGCGTTTCGCCTGGCGATAATCGGACACGTGGTTCCTTCTCTCATCACGGAGTCTCGGCCTTCGTCGACCACTGCGAGTTGACTCTGCCCAATAGGTGCGAGCACCGGCAGAGCCTTGTGTGAATCGTTTCTACCGTACTGATCCGGGTTTGTTGATCGCCCCGGGTCGCACTCCTAAATCCTCGGCGACCACGGCGACTCTCGCAACTGTTGCAACGTTTCTATCTCGTAAACCCCTTGTCACGTCGCTGCCCCACACGTCCCGGGTCGACCGAGACCCCCCCGGATTGCGGCGCCTCCCACCTCCGAAACAGGCGAGCGACCGCTGGCGTGCGTTTGAATCGACGGAACTACAAGAATCGTTTATATTCGCGGCAGAGAACGAGATACGGGCCGGCGCTCCCGCGGAGCGCCGATTGCGGAAAGGCCAGTGGGATGAGCACTC
>NZ_JAZARS010000037.1:0-7152 GCF_036233855.1 Gordonia sp. Z-3 | reverse complement strand
GGATGGACTCCGAGCTGATCGGCGATCCGCTTGATCGCACCTCTCGACGAATCGAGATCTCGTCGCGCTTCACATGCTGTTGTGCGCTCTTTGCTCGGTGCATAGGACTTCTGCTTGTAGTAACGCTTTCCGTGCACGCGTTGCATTGACCACATGGCAGCGGGGATAGCGCCTCGCGGGTGCAACCAGAACTTTTCCGACACAGCGTCAGTAGGGGCCGCTCTCTGCAGGTCGACATCGGCGAGCGCGAAACCGGGACCTTCCCACGCGTCACGTCGCGCCTGGATGCGACCATCTGCAGTGCAGATCATTGCTCCCCCCTCAAGGTGTCCCCTGTAGCGCAGAGGAAGCCATGGGATGCGGCAATGCAACGTTCCGGTGTGTGCTGCGTGGATCACAGGTGCTCCGACCAATCGAGCCATCGCGGGCGCGATTCCCGTGGCAGTGGCTGAATTCGAATTCTCAAGCTGCTCAAAGATCTTTTTCGGGTGCCACGACGGACTACTCCACCACGCCGACCCGCCAACTATCACATCGACTCGACCGCGTAGTCTCCTCGCTGTCTGTGAACGCATGAACTCCCAGCACACGGCAGCTCCTGCGGCTCGGCCATCGCCGAGGTCGATGACGCCCTCATCGTCACCGCCGATGTAGTAGCAGTTCTCCCACATCGTGGGTAGGTCTTTATCGTGACGCCCAAGAATTTCACCAGACGGGGACACAAGAAAATACGCGTTCCGCGTGTGTCCGTCAGCGTCACGGCATAGGAACGATCCTCCAATCGTGATGTGGTTCCGTTTGGCCAGAGTCATCATCATCTCGACCGCCACGCCATCGGGTGGCAACGCGGCAGAAGCGAGCGCGTCGTCGAAAGCCATACCCGTGGAGAAGAATTCGGGCAGCATCACCCATTCGGCGCCGGCTGCGACAGCGTCGATCACCAACCGCTCACATCGGGCGAGGTTTTCGGAGATATTGGCGACTACTGCCTCAAGTTGGACCGCTGCGACCTTCATTCACACACCCTTTCTGGCTGCACAAACACGCATCCGCCGGACGCGTAGCGAGTAGAAGCTGCTTTGGACGCGTCAGCTTCGTTTCTTGGGGTAGTCTTCGGCGGACGCCGCTGCGGGCGTTGTCCTCGCCGTCAGCTCTGAGAAGCGACTTCTTCAGACAGACTAGGCGATCGCTCCGCGGGCGGTTTCCCCCAGCGGCACGCTTCTGACGACATCAATACGAGGTTGAGCTGAGAGAAGGACGCTAAGTCGATCGTTGAGTTCGGCGAAGATTGGGCCGGTTGAGTGCGCTTTGAGGGCAGATCCAGAGGCCCAGCGCTCCACGATGATCAGGACTTGTCCGTCGCTGTGCACCGCGTAGAGTTCGCAGCCGTGCTCCGCATGCACATGTGGCACGTGCTCTTTCAGTGCTTCGACGACCTCGTCATGTGCACCGAACTTCGGTTCGAGCCTGGCAATCACGATTGGCACTTTAGGGGTCTCCTTGCTGAGTCTTGGAAATACTAGGGTGGGCGGGGATGGGTGGGGTGAGTAGTCAATCTGAATGCGCCGGATCACCGGCCGACGAACCTCGGCGAGGTGCGTTCGAGGAAGGCGCGGAGTCCCGCCGCGTAGTCGTGGGTACGGCTCGCCGCGTCTTGCGCGAGTGCCTCGCGCCCGATCGACACCTCGACGGTATCGCCGTCGACGACACCGTCGACGAGGTCCAGCGAGGCAGCGAAGGCAAGAGTTGGGCCTTCGGCCAGGGTCGCGGCGATCTCGCGAGCTGCGCCCGCAACGTCTCCGTCGACGCTACGGGCGACGAGCCCCCGGTCGGCGAGCTCCTGACCACTCAGGGCTCGTCCCGTCAGGATCATGTCCTTCGTGACGGCCTCGCCGAGGCGTTCGGTCACGACCGCATGGAAACCGCAGTCCGCAACGGCGCCGAGCTGGGCAAACGGCGAGGCTATCCGCGCGTCGGAGGCCACGATCGTCAGGTCGGCGAGCAGCGCCAGTCCCACGCCGGCACCCAGGCATTGACCCTGGACGGCCGCGACCGTGGGCACAGGTAGAGCTCGCCAAGCGAGTAGCACGCGGTTGATCAACGTCACCGACGCCAAGATGTCCTCGTCAGGTCGCATGCCCTTTAGGTTTCGGCCAGTGCAGAACGACCGTCCCTCGCCGCGCAGGAGAACCGCGCGGGCGCCTCTCGGTAGTACATCTTCCATCAGCGTTTCTAGGTGCTCGAAGTCCTCAAGATCGAGGGAATTCATGCGCTCGTCGTAGTCGATGACTATCTCGAGCATCGCGTTGCCGCGCATCAAACGGATCGCGTCTGGGGTGGGCACTTACGGTGGCCGGACACGGTGTCGATAGTTAAAATCCACTGAGTTCCCATTACGTTCTCACCCGGTTGTTGCAAGGCGCCGTCGGACGCGCTCGACAGGTAGACGCTCAGTTCGCCCACCGCCTCCGCGGCGGTCCCGACCGATCCTTCTGTCACATTCTCTGCCATACGATCTCGCACGGCCGCCTAGACCCGTGTCAACGGCCAGTTTGATGTCCCCGCTGGTGGCCAGGTAAAAGTTCCCACCCTGTGCGGGATGTTTTAGGTGGGTGGCACCTCCGTTCGGTGTGTCATGCGGTAGGAGTCGCCGTCGGTGATGACGATGGTGGCGTGGTGCAGTAGTCGGTCGAGGATGCTGGCGGCGGTGGTGTGTTCGGGCAGGAATCGTCTCCATTGTTCGAAGGGCCAGTGGCTGGCGATCGCGAGAGAGCGGCGTTCGTAGGCGCCGGCGACGAGCCTGAACAGCAGTTGGGTGCCGGTGTCGTCGAGCGGGGCGAATCCGATCTCGTCGAGGATGAGCAGATCTTGGCGCAGCAGGGTGTCGATGGTTTTGCCGACGGTGTTGTCGGCCAGCCCGCGATACAGGGTCTCCACGAAGTCGGCGGCGGTGAAGTACCGCACTTTGTGTCCGGCGTGCACTGCGGCGATCCCCAGCCCGATCAGGGTGTGACTCTTGCCAGTCCCGGCTGGGCCGATCAAGGCCAGGTTGTGTTGGGCCCGAAACCATTCCAGCGAGGACAGGTATTCGAAGGTGTTGGCCGGGATGGACGATGCGGCCACGCCGAACGATTCCAGGGTTTTGGTGACCGGAAACCCGGCAGCTTTGAGCCGGTTGCGGATGTTGGAGGCATCACGAGCGGCGATCTCGGCTTCCACCAGGGTCCGCAGTACTTCTTCGGGCGTCCACCGCTGAGTTTTCGCAGTGAGCAGGACTTCGGGGGCGCTACGACGGATCGAGGCCAGTTTCAATCGGCGTAGCGCCAGGTCAAGGTCGGCCGGTAGCGGCGGCACTGTCTGAGGTGCAACAGGTTTCGACGTTGTGGTCATGACACCTCCTTGTCGCCGGCGCCGAGCTTGTAGGCATCCAGCGAGCGGGTGGGCGCGGTAGGCAGATGCCCGAGCAGTGCTGTGCCGGCCGGTCGCGGGTTGGGGGTGCCGGCTCCGGCATCGAGGATCGAACGCACATCGGCGGCCTTGAACCGTCGGAACGCCACCGCCCTGGTCAGAGCGTTGAGCACCTGTTCGTGGCCGTGGGTTCGTCGAAGTGTGACCTGTTTCTCTTCTCTTCGCTAAAGAGATTCGCTGCGTTTGATACACACGTGTCCCGGTCGCGTGGGAGATTTACTCCTGCCTAGAACCTTGTCGACCTTGCGCGGATCGACTCTTACGATTGAAAGCGAGTTACCTTTGATGGATGATCGGCAGCGGGTGAGCCGTCGGCGGTTTCTCTCTGCAGCGGGCGCGGTGACCGCAGCAGCCGGTTCGGCAGTCACTTTCGGTGACGGCGTCTCGTCAGCGGTTACACCCACGTCGCCGACGACGCCCGGTAAGCCGCCGGATTTTCGACCCGACGGCTTGTCGGTCACTGATCTCGCGCGGGCACTCGAGCGAGGCGAGACCACCTCGGTCGATCTTGTTCAAGCCTATCGCGCGCGAATCGCCGCCTACGACCAGCGCGGTCCCAGAATCAATGCGATCATCACCGACAATGCGAACGCTGTGGACACCGCCGCGCGGCTCGATCAGGAACGGCGCGTTGGCCGCGTGAGAGGTCCGCTGCACGGTATTCCGATCGTCGTCAAGGACAACTTCGACACCGCAGACCTTCCGACGTCAGCCGGATCCCGACTACTCGCCGGTAGTGTCCCGGCGTCCGATGCAACCGTGGTGGCGCAATTGCGTGCTGCCGGGGCCATCGTCCTGTCGAAGACAAACATGAGTGAGTGGGCGATTTTCATCTCCACAGACAGCTCTCGCCTGGGCCAGACCCGCAACCCTCACTCCCTCACCCATAACCCCGGGGGATCCAGCGGCGGTACGGGCGCTGCCGTCGCCGCCGACTTCGGAGCTGTCGGACTGGGATCGGATACTTCCGGATCGATCCGAATTCCGTCCGCGCACAACAGTTTGTACGGTTTGCGCCCAACCAAGGGGCTCGCATCCATTGGTGGTGTCATACCGTTGGCGTCCACCCAGGACACCGTTGGGCCGATAGGTCGGAGCGTCGCAGACCTGGCGATGGTTCTCGACGTCATCGCAGGGCGCAGCGATCCACGCGACGCGACCACAGCTCGGGCGGTCGGACAGCGCCCTCCGAGCTATTATGCTGCGTTGTCCGCGCAGGCGTTGCGAGGCGCCCGGATCGGCGTGGCTCGCTCGATGTTCACCGGCCCGACGGGCCCGGGCGGTGACCCCGGTGTGTTGGCAGTGATGCAATCGGTTCTGGCCCGCCTTCGCGACAGCGGTGTCGTTCTGGTGGAGATTCCTGAACTGGACGAGACTGAGGCACTCGCTGCCGATGTCGTGTTGTACGAGGCCTGCGAGGACATCGACAACTACCTCAGGCATCTACCAGGACGACCGGTCGCCGGCATCGACGCCGTGATCGCATCCAATACGTCGGTCGCATACGCGCAATCGCGTTTGCTGGCGTCACGTGCAACCGGCGGTCGCAGGAATCCGCTCTACGGTGTCGCCCTGGCCCAACGCACAGCCCTAAAGAACAGGATCACCGGGCTGATGGATCGCCACGGCGTTGCCGCGTTGGTTCATCCCACCACGCAAATTCAGCCTCCACTAATCCCCGACGAGCGGGTCGACGCAGCGATCACCGCAGACATCGCGCCGTGCGCTGGATTGCCGGCGCTGTCGGTGCCCGGAGGCCTATCCCCGCAGGGACTCCCGGTTGGCTTTGATCTGTTGGGGCGACCGTTCGCTGAAAGCACACTACTCAACCTCGCTCACTCCTTCGAACGAGATCACAACCCGCGCGTGACACCCCGCCACACACCCCCCCTCTGAACCCCTCGACGACTGGTTCGAGTACATCGGGCCGCCGCTCAGAGGTGCCAACTCGCAACCATGAGAGTCATAGCGCTAGCCCAGAAGCCGTTCACCGTGACGGCAGCGGTGAGATAGCTCCGGAGTCGTCGCGGGGTGCGATCAACCGGATCGCCGATCGCCTCGGAGTGCACCCCGAGGCGTTACGCAACTGGGTTCGTCAAGCAGAGATCGACGGCGGGTTTCGTGTGGGTACTACGACCGGCGATGCCGATCGGATCGCGCAGCAGGAGCGGGAGAACCGTGAACTGCGACGAGCTAGCACGATCGTGAAGCAGGCATCGGCTTTGTTTGGGCGGAGATCGTCGCCGCTTCCCGTGACGAACACGGAGTCGATCCGATCTGTGCGGCCCTGAGAGAAACGGCCGCCCAGATCGCTCCGTCCACGCCGCATCACATTCTCCTGCAGCGACTTCCCATACCGACGCACACCCCCGGTCCAACGGCCATAGCCGGAGGCCTAGTGCCGGTACATACCCAGGACCTGCGGGACCGGTTGGAATCGAGACCAACTACCAGATCGTTGTCACACGGTGCGACCAGCCCGCCCCCTACCGGGACCTCATCACCGGCGAAACCGGCATCAGCGACGACTACCGCGACAGCGCCGTCTCAGCCAGCCGCGCCATGAAAGGACAGGCCATCGCACAGAACCGAGACGATCTGCGAGCACGCCTCGCCACCACCGATCCCGCCAGCACCACCGAGGGAGTTGAGCTGCAACCGGAGCTTGCTGCCAAGGCCGTCGTGTCCGCAATGGTGCACTGGCCCACCGAGGTTCCCCGCGAGCTGTCCGCCCAGCTCGCCGCCATGATCGAGCGGAACGTCGCATACCGAGACGCATTCCTGCGCACCGCCGCCCACAACGCATCGGCCGCCGCCACCGTGTTCATCGAACTCGCCCGACCGTTGCGTGGCCGCGACCGCGCAAACGCGCTCACCCTCGCCGCCGCCTGCTACTACCTCGGCTCCGATGGCGTCATGGTCGGGGTGATCTTCGACCACATCGCCGAAGACACCGAGCTGCCCAGCCTGGCCTAGCTGCGATCAGTCGATCCGGGCCGGGGTGAGCCCGGACACGCTCAGTGAAATCATGCCGACCGCTGAAACGGCCGACGAGCTGTTCGACGGGCACTTCCCCATCCCTGAGGACTTCGCCTAAACCGGCAGGTGGCAGCGCATCGCGCCACCACAGGTCAACCCGCGGAGCCTCAGCGCCAGAACGGCCCTCGACAACCGCCCGCACCTCAGACGCCAACGGCACCCACAGCTCAGCCACAGCGCGCTCGACAGAAGACATACCCACCACGGTAACGGCCCCCACAGCGGATCGGCTACGCCGAACAACACTGTTGCTGGCCGCGCCGCCGCACGGCCAAACCCGACAACAGGCCGACCCGGAGGGTCGGACCCAATCTGTCCGGCATACGCCGCACAAGCCGGGAGTTTGTTGCCCCCTCCCAGTCTCTTACCTCTGGTCGGCACGGCGACAAGGGCCACGAAAAACTGACCCGCCCTACGGGTTTCAGGCCTACGGCCCGGACAACGTTTTCGCTTCCTCCCTTGCACCAGCCTCCCGACGGCGAAGAACTGGCCGGTGTCAAACAAACCAGCCACCCGCAAGGAGGAACCCCGATGGCCCGCCAGACACGCAACGGCACCCAGCGCGACGTGAATCGCCCCGGGTTTGCTGGAGGCTCGGTTAGTTGGTTCCAGCGTTTGCGGGGACCGGGTTCTCACGGTAGCTGG
>NZ_JAZARS010000036.1:0-9596 GCF_036233855.1 Gordonia sp. Z-3 | reverse complement strand
GATCACCATTTCGCGGGCAAACCTATGTGAGGCACCGAGGGCGTTTCGCGGGCAGATTACGTGAGTCAAGCCGACGGGTTGATGGATTTCGCAAGGTCTGCCTATCATGTCCCCCACGTCGGGGTTGTGATCATGGTCACTCCGGCTGGGATCAGCGACGACGAAGGGTGTTCATGGCAACGCACGCGAGTTCTGAACTCCGGCGGGCCCTCGGCTCTCGGCCGAGCACCCCGCGCGCCACCTATGACGTCCGGTCGGCGTGCGTCGGGACGGCCGCGAGCACCCTCGCACTGGTTGCCCTCCTCGTCCTGTTGATGCTGCTCTGAGCTACTTTTCCGGGCCGATTCTCGGCCCGCAGACTTCAACCACACTTGAAGTAGATTGTGCCGCAGTGTTTGCAATCGCCCATGTGGTGGGTAAGGGTGGAAGTACTCGCGCTACCCGACATCGGGCTCCGTTGTCCGATGCCTGTGATCCACGCGCGCAGTGACAAACGAGCAGCACCTCAGAGAGGATTATCGTGGCTGAATACACCTTGCCGGATCTCCCTTACGACTATGCGGCGCTCGAGCCGCATATCTCCGGCAGGATCATGGAGCTCCATCACGACAAGCACCACGCCACTTACGTCAAGGGCGCCAACACCACTCTGGAGAAGCTGGCCGCGGCCCGCGAGGACGGCACCATCGCCGACAAGGTGTACGGCCTGTCGTCGACGCTCGCTTTCCATCTCGGTGGCCACACCAACCACTCCATCTTCTGGAAGAACCTGTCGCCCAACGGAGGCGACAAGCCCGAGGGTGATCTGGCCGCCGCGATCGACGATCAGTTCGGCAGCTTCGACAAGTTCCAGGCACACTTCACCGCCGCCGCCACCACGCTGCAGGGCAGCGGCTGGGCGATCCTGGGTTACGACACCATCGGCGGCAAGCTGGTAATCCTGCAGCTCACCGACCAGAGCGGCAACATCCCCGCGGCCATCATCCCGGTCGTCATGCTCGACATGTGGGAGCACGCCTTCTACCTCGACTACCAGAACGTGAAGCCCGACTACGTCAAGGCCTGGTGGAACGTCGTCAACTGGGCCGACGCCGCGGAGCGCTACGCCACCGCGAGCAGCCAGGGCAAGGGACTCATCGTCCCGGCCTGACGCCCCGTCGGCAGCAGATGTGCAGCGCCGCCCGGTTCGGATCTCCGAGCCGGGCGGCGTTTGTCTGTACGGGGGGCCTGCTCAGAGCAGGATCGTCACCGTGATCGCCGCGGCACACGCAACGCCCACCACCGTCAGCACCACCGCATCGGTGCGACCCGGCCGCGACGGGTAAGCCGCCAGCCGGCCGGTACCGCCACGCGCGGTGATGGCCTCGGCCATCTCCGAACTGCGCCGCAACGCACTCGACATCGCGGCGGTGATCATGTCGAGCACACCCATCTCCGCCGCCGGGTGTCCGCTGCGCGGTGGCGCCGACGGCCGCAGCCGATGCGCCGCGCGCAGCATCCGCAGTTCGTCGATCAGCATCGGCATCCCCCGCAGACACAGCGCGATGGCGACGGCCCACTCGTCGACCGGTAGCCGGAAAATCCGCAATGGCCGCATCAGGGTCGCGATCGCCGGTGCGATGTCGGCCATCGGCGTCGTCCAGATCACCAGGATCGAACTCGCCACCAACACCAACCCGAGAGTGACCGCGCGCAGATAGACGATCAGCGCCGCCGGGCCGAACATCACGTTGAGCAGCCCGCCGGCGATGATCAGGCCCCAGAACCACCAGGGTGGCCGCGGGATGGCACCCAGCGGGATGCCGGCCGCAACCGCGGTGATCACCACGAACGCCGCCACCATGCCCAGCGACGGCCAGGACGGCAGCACCCAGGTCATCACGCTGAGCATCAGCACGACGATCAGTTTCGTGCCCGCCCACAGACGATGAACCATGGAGTCGCCGGGCACCTGGCGCAGCGGGATCGTACGCACACTCATTCCGCAGCCTCCCCGGTTGCACGCTGAAACGACTGCTGCCCGGAGATCCCCGGTGCGTCGACGACTGTCAGAGTGCCGTCGGTGAGCCGCACCCGTCGACTGACCACCGCGTCGAGATCGGACAGATCGTGCGAGATGATCACGATCGTCATCCCCTCGGCCCGCAACCGCCCGAGCATCTCGACGATCTCGGCACGGGCATACGGGTCCACCCCGGCGAGCGGTTCGTCGAGGATCAGCACCTTGGGTCGCCGCGCGATGAGCCCGGCGAGCACCACCCGACGCATCTGGCCGCCGCTGAGGGAATCGGTTCGGCGCGCGGCCATCTCACGCGGCAGGCCCACCGCTTCGAGTACCCGAGCGACCTCCGCACTGCCGACCTCGATTCCGCCGGCGGCCATGATCTCGTCGCCGACGGTCTGCTTCTGCAACTGCAGTCGGGCGTGCTGGAACGCCAGCGCGACCTCGCCCACCTTGTCGGTACTCGGCGCGCCGTCGAGGGTCGCGGTGCCCTCCGACGGCCCGATCAGTCCGGCCATCGCCCACGCCAGGGTGGTCTTGCCCGAGCCGTTTCCGCCGACGATGAGCAGCCCGTCGCCGCGATGCACGGTGATCGACACGTCGTGCAGCGCGCGCACCGCCCACGGCGAACCGGCGAGATAGGTGTGCCCGACCCCCTGCAGCATCAGCAGCGGTTGCGCCGGCCGCGGGCCGAACGCGCCGGCATGCGCCACCGGCGTCGGCCGGGCCGGTTCCTCGACCATGCCGGGGCGCGGCACCCAGTGCGGCGGGTGCGGGATCACCCGACCGTTGTGCAGGTGGATGATGCGGTCGGCGGCGGCCGCCTCGGCACCCCGATGGGTGATCAGCACGACCGTCATATCGCGACGCCGCGGCAGGTCGGCGAGCAGCGCCAGCAGCTCGTCGCGACCCTCGGGGTCGACCATCGAGGTCACCTCGTCGGCCACCAGCAGGGCCGGGTCACGCGCCAGTGCTGCGGCGATGGCCAGCCGTTGCTGCTGGCCGCCGGACAGATCCGAGGTCTCGCGATCCCCCAGTCCGGCCAGGCCGACCTCACCGAGCAGGCCCTCCACGTCCACCTCGGCGCCGACGGGCAGACCCCAGACCACGTCGTCGGCCACCCGCGAGCCGAGCATCTGGGTCTCTGGTCGCTGCAGGACCATCGCCGTGCCGCCGTGGCGTCCGAGACCGGCGGCGCCGGGCCGCGTCACCGAGCCCGTCGTCGGCGCCCGGCCGGCGAAGATCTTGGCCAGGGTGGACTTGCCCGACCCGTTCGCGCCGACCACGGCGACGAACTCACCGCTGCCCACCGACACGTCAACGGCGTCGAGCACCACCGGACCGTCCGGCCGGTAGCGGAACCCGACATCGGTCAGGTGCAGGGGCAGCGGGCCCACCTGCGCCGATTCGCGATCCGCGGTGCCCGCGTCCAGGGTGTCCTCGCTCGGGATGTCGGCGAGCCTCGCGATGACCCCGCCGAGCAACCACCAGGCCACCGCCAGCGACACCACGGTCCCCAACGCGCCGGACACCCACATCCACACCCACCAGTGATCGACCATGCTGGTGCCGAGCGAGTCGACGGTGTCGGCCAGTCCGGTGAGCCCCGGAACCTGGTTGAGCAGTTTCACCAGGCCGCCGACGGTATTGCCGAGGGCCTCCAGCGCCAACGTGCGCAACGGCACCAGGATGAGCAGCAGCAGCACCGAGATCCCGCCGATCACCGGGGCCGCGACGAGGCCGGCGAGCGCGAGGGTGCCGATCCCCCGGCCACGCCGTTTGGTGTCGCCGACGATGCCGCCGACCAGCGCCGACCCGAGCACCGTGGCCGCCGCCCCGGTGCCCGCCATCGCAAAACTGACCCCGGTGGCGGCCACCGACGCCGCGATCAACGCCCGCGGCCGCGTGCGCGCGGCGACCAGGGCCAACGGGACCGGCGCCAACAATCCGACCGCCGTCGCCAGCGGCACCACAGCGGCGACCACGATCGCCGCGACCGTCAGGCCACCGAAGATCGCGATTGACGCCATCTCCATTGGGCGCAGCGGAACAGACTTACTCACCTCATCCAGTGTGCCTGGTGGGTCCGACGGTCCCGCCGTGTGTCCGCCTCATCACACCCAGGACGCTCGGCCGGTGGCGTCCGAGCGTCCACACCCGGGTTACGTCGTGTAAAAGAACCGTCACAACAACCGTGTTCGAGTTGTCAGCACCGGCGTCGAGGTGGATTCTTCTTCCACAGGATCCGATTTTCGATCCGGGTCCTCGTCCGGGAGTAAGAACCCTGTGGCAGAGAGAGATCAGTGATGACGACTTCCATACCCATCGGCCTGACGCCGTTCCACTTCGAAGGGGAACTCAACGGCATCCTGATCTCGGGTCGGTGGCCCGAGTCGACGCTCGAATGGACGCAGACGCTGGTGGCCTCCGTCCGAATCGCGTGCCGGCCCGGCTTCCTGCCCACCACCACCATCTTCGGGGTCGTCGAAGAGCGTCCCGACGATGCCGACGCCGACGCGGTCGGGATGATGGTCGCGGTGGGCAATGTCGTCGACGACAGCTTCGTGGAGGCGGGCCGCTTCCTCACCAATCCGCCGGCGCTGGTGATGCTGCACCCGCCGTCGCAGACCCGACCGTCGTTGCCCGAGTGCGCCGACGTCGCCTCCGGATGCGTGCTGCTGCCCGGCCTGCCCGAACTCGGTCTCGAACACCGCGCCGGCTGGGCCGAGGCCGAGGCCGACGGCACGGTGGTGAATCTGCGCAACCGGGTCGGGATCGACCCCAACGCCGACCCCGACACCGCGGTACTGGCGATGTTGCTGGCGGCCTGACGAGATCGTCGAGATCTGGAGTCGTTGTCGGGAAATCGTTTCATGGGTCCGGCAGGTCAAGGCGGATGCATCGCGAGGTCGCCTAAGGATTCCCCGTCACCTACATCTCTCGTAGCTTCGGCGAAGTTGCCAACCATCCTCGGCGTCACCCGACAGCGCATCCACCACGTCCGCACCCCCGAACATTGACACGCGGTGGGTGCAGGTGTGTTCACGTCGTCGCGAACGTCGGTGCGGTACCCCGGCACGTTTCTTCGTCCTCATCGAGTCGAACAGGTTGACCGCACGCATGGTGTCGCGGTGGGCCTGCGTGGCGCGCAGGGAGCCGGAGTCGATCTCGCCACGCCGCACTCCCGGCTCGAGGACGGCGGCGAGGCAGCTGGAATCGACGGTCGCCATGCAACATGGCGTGCGGCATGCACCGCTGCGGCGTCGATCTGGCGCCAAATCGCTGTCCCAGCCTGCCGCGTTGAGGTAGCGGTGAAAGAACACGCGTTGGGTGCGGGAGTTGCCGTCGATGAACGGGTGCAGAGCGAACCGCCGCATATTCGACCAGATGCAACATAGCCTCTGAGCTGCACCTTCGCGTGCGCCACAAGGCTGCGGTAGCGCTCGCACCTGGCTTGCGGAGTTGCCAGGACGGCACCAGGCTGCCGCACGAGAAGCGCAGCAACGAGATTCGTTCCGAGTCCCGACGGGCTTTGCACGTTTAACCTTGCCGTAGAGTTGCGTTTGATGCAACATTGTTGCTGTGAACATCTCGGCTAGCGGCGGTAGCATCGCTGGTTTTCGGCGACGCGGCGTGGTGCCCATCGACGAGTCCGCGTTCGTCTTTGAGGAAATGCTCGAGGGCTTTGCTCGTCAGCAGGCTAGTCATGCGCTGACGCGAACAACGATCAATCTTCGTCGGTCACAGCTCATTCGGTTTCGCCGTTTCACAGACAGCTACCCGTGGCAATGGCTGCCCGGCGATCTGGAGGACTTCACCTCAAGCCTGCTATCGGGGAACGCCGCTCGTTCGCACTCGACGTTGCGCGGCTACCACGTCACGATACGACGGTTCTGCGAGTATCTGACGGATCAGCGCTACGAATGGGTCAGTGAATGCCGCCACCGGTTCGGGGAAGTACCCACGCAGATCTGCTTCGAGTGGAACACCATCGCACATCTCGCGGCATTCGAAGGGCGGCCCGGCCGACGACCGTTCGACTACGACGAAGTCGAGAAATTCTTTGATGTCGTCGATGCCAGAGTCGACCAAATCCGCGCAGACGGGCGTAAGGGGGCGCTCGCCGCGCTGCGAGATGCGCAGCTGTTCAAGACCACATACGCCTACGGCCTGCGACGGGCAGAGGTTCTTGGTCTTGATGTCGCTGATCTACGCACCAACGGCAAAGCACCGCAGTTCGGCCGGTTCGGGCTCGCGCAGGTCCGTTTCGGCAAGGCCTCGCGAGGCACTCCACCCAAACGCCGCACTGTCCTGACCCTGCCTGAGTTCGATTGGGTAGTCGAAGGTCTTGATCACTACCTGCATCAAGTCCGCCAGAAGTTTCACCCTGGCCAGAGCCCAGCGCTGTGGCCTACCGAACGCGGAACTCGCGTGGGCGCCAAGTATTTCGACCGACGATTCGCCGAGCTCCGCGACGCGGCTGGTCTCGATCGGCATCTGACTCCGCATTCACTGCGCCACTCCTATGTGACTCACCTTGCCGAATTCGGCTACTCCGAGCAGTTCATCCAGATCCAGGTCGGCCACGTGTTCGCCTCAACAACCGCCCTCTACACCTCCGTCAGCGACGACTACCGCAGCAGAGTCGTCAGCGATGCCATCGACCGCTTCTACTTCTCACCGAAGGACACACGCTGATGAGCCCCACCATTGACTGGCGCCTGCGAACACTGATGGCCGAACGTGGCATGTTCCAGACCACCGACCTCGTCGAACCACTGCGCCAGGCCGGCGTCGCGCTCTCTCGCGAACAAGTATTCCGATTGGTCACCCAAACCCCACAACGACTCAACATGGACGTGTTTGCAGCGCTCTGCACCATCCTCGACTGCGAACCCAACGACCTCATCCGCGTGACCGCCGCCCACCAGGACTCGCCACGTAAAACTGGGACCGGGGGACCGATCGACGACATCGGCGATGCACGGCCCGTTCGCGTCAGGATCACGCGGCCGACACCCCGCACCCGATGACCCGTAGCACCCAAGATGTCACCTCGGAGGTCATCGATCTGTTCCACTCCAAGGGCAGTGCAACCTTCGATGACCTCATTGCCAAGGAGGTCGGCCGTCTCGACCCGAAGCGTCACACGACGTTGCTTCGCTACCTCGCGCGCACCGACACGGACCTTCTCGCGCCGGACGGAGAGACACCAGTAGCGGTCCAGACCTTCTTCGCGCGACTGACACGACATGGGGTCACCGATGTTGGGCTACCTAGGTGTCCGATGTGCCAGCAGAAACGCATCCTCCGATTCCGTGATCAACAGCGCCGCCGAGTGTGCATGAAATGCCACGAGCGGCAACACTTTGGCGAATGCCCCGTGTGCCTGCGCATGAAAAAGCTGACGGCCAAGACCGATCATCAGGGCCGCCGCATGTGCGCACGGTGCTCACCTGGCGGGATCGCGTTGGTCGTGTGCTCGGCCTGCGGTAAGGAAGTCGCGGCGACGACCAAGGTTGACGGCCAGCCGCTGTGCTTGGGGTGCTACCCGCGCCCTCTGCGAACGTGCTCGGCGTGCGGGAAGCAGAAGAAGATTGCTACCCACATCCGGTCAGCCCCGCATTGCTTCGCTTGCCACAATCGAGTCGTGCGAAACCCTCGCGCGTGTCCTCAGTGCGGAGTACTGCGAATCCTGGCTTTCATCAACAGTGACCAGATTGCAATCTGCGCCGGATGCGCCGGCCAGCCCGCTCGCTACGCGTGCCGTCGATGCGGTAGCGAAGAACATTCCTACGGCAGACTATGCGGAAAATGCACCCTCGCCGACCGCCTCACCGCTGTCCTGACCCGGCCCGACACCAACTCGATCAGTAAGCCGATGCAGCTGCTTTTCGACCACCTCCTACGCCAACCCCGGCCCGAGCAGATCATCAAATGGCTCCGAATGGGACCCCACACCGACCTCCTGCACGAGATCGCCACCGGCGCTAAACCGCTGAACGAGAAGACCTTAGCCACCGCCGACGGCGGCAAAGGTCTGATCTACCTGCAGACGCTGCTCGCCGAGAGCGGGGCGCTCCCGCACGAGGAAAGTGAGCTATTTCGGCTGCGCGCGTGGTGCGACAAGCAACTGACGGTTCTACCACCTTCGGACAAGATCGTTCTCACCCAGTACCTGAAGTGGGAGCTGCTGCGACGAGCCACACGCAACGAGACAACCGGTGACATCACAGGCGGCGCGGCCGGACATGTGAAGGCCACGATTCGAGGCATCGGCCAATTCCTAGCCTGGCTACACGAGGACCACCACACCATCCTCAGCGACATCACCCAATCGCAGATCTACGAATACACCCTGCGCACCAACGCCGGGCGGTGGCTCCCGCGATTCATCAGGTGGGCGATCGCGAAGGGGCACATCGCACACGACGTCACCCCGCCACCTCTGCAGCGAACAGAACCAGCCGTGGTCATCACCGAGGAGCAGACGGAATCAGTCATTCGTGCCCTGCTCAGCGACACATCTCTGCGCCCCGGAGTGCAACTCGCGGTGCTGTTGGTCGCAATCTACGGCCTGCCCGCGCGCCGCGTCGTCGAACTCGCGCGAGGGCAGCTCCGCGAAACTTCTGACAATGCCACCTTCACGCTCGCACTCGGAGAGCATCAACTGACCCTGCCCGATCGCCTCGCCGAGATCGCCAAGGCCCACACGAAAGCACTCAACGGAGTGGATTCCCCTTGGCTCTTTCCCGGACGTCACCTCCAACGGCCGATCAGCGACCAGCAACTGCGCCGCGTACTCGATCCATACGGTGTCAGCCTCCATCAACTCCAAGTAGCCGCCCGCTATCGCCTCGCCGGCGCCATCCCCACCAAAGTCCTCGCCGACAGCCTCGACTTCCACATCAACACCGTCGCCAAATACGCAAACCTGAGCAACGGCAGGTGGGCTGACTATCCGAAACTGCGGCAGCGCCCGCGGGCATAGGCCCCTCCCTGCAATCAATGGAAGCAGCGACGTAAACAATGCCCGAGCTATTAGGGTGTGTACATGGCAGACGATCCCGGATCATCCGCGTACTACTACCAACCGGAAGTCAGTCGACTCCAGGTTCTGCTAGAGGAAGTGACCCGGGCCAAACCCGGTTCACCAGAGACTCGATTCGTTAGCCCCGACACCGAGTCCATTGACCGTTTGGGATCAAGTTTTCACCACGTACTGTACGGGCGGAGAGGGACGGGAAAGTCCAGCCTGCTACGCCGTATCGAGGCAGATCGAAAAGCCTCGGGCCAAATGGTTGCATGGGCAGATCAGGAGACCTTCAAGGGACTTTCGTATCCCGACGTCCTCGTCGGGACGTTAGCGGAGGTCTTTGGTCAATTTGCCGCGCAGTTAGAGGGCCGCGTCGCGGGTAGACAAAAGAAACGCTTCTGGCACCGAGAGAATCCGAGTCCTGAGCAGTTACTAGCGGGGGAACTGCACCAGGCCGTAGAGGCTCTAGTCGAACTCCAGAACCTGACTTGGCTCATTTTGGCGGAATCGGCGTGACGCATGTGGGTTGACCTGGGGAGTTGGGTCGCGGAGTGGACA
>NZ_JAZARS010000035.1:0-12916 GCF_036233855.1 Gordonia sp. Z-3 | reverse complement strand
AAGATCCCCACCATCCCGTACCTGATTGACAAGTGGCACAGGGACAATCCCGACTCAACCCCGCCGGACGGGTTGGTGCTGACCCAGCCGTATCCGGCCGGGTCCAAGAACAAGCGACGCGATCACGTCGTCTACTACCAGTACCGCGCCGACCGGGCGCGCCGCAGCCTACGCGGCATCGGCGAGCAGATCGCCAAGGCCGAGAAGGCAGTCGCCGGCAAACTGCCCATCAAACGCAATCGATTCGTCAAGGTCACCGGCGAGGACCGCAGCATCAACCGTGACCTGGAAGCCAAAGCCCGCATGCTGGCCGGCTGGAAAGCCTACGCCACCAACATCGTCGCGCCCACACCGGAATTCGTGATCGGCTCCTACCATCAGCTGTGGCGGATCGAGAAGAGTTTCCGCATGTCCAAATCCGATCTGGCCGCACGCCCGATCTTCCATCACACCCGTGACTCCATCGACGCACACCTGACCATCGTGTTCGCCGCGCTGGCCATCACCCGCGTCATCGAAGCCCGCTCAGGCTGGTCGATCAAGAAGTTCGTCACCACCGCCCGCCGCTACCGGGCCATCACCATCAACGCCGGCGGACACAACATCAACGCCGCCGACCCCATCCCCGACGACCTGCAACAAGTCATCACCGCAATCCGCGGTGGACACTAAATTGAGCCAAGTCAGGCCAGAAGGCTCCGAGCGAAAGCGAAATCGAGTGGACAGAAAGCTACTCTAACGAAGTAGATATTACTGCCGAAGGCACAGTCAGCGTTTCCGGCGGCCATGGCGGCTTATCTGGAAACGTGGGTCAAAAGAAAGGTCGATCATCAAAAAAAGCTCAGCAGGGCGCTGTTGCGCACCGGTACAGCGCGACGAAGAAGGAGCACCTAGAGCGCGCGCTCTCAAACTATCGACTGCTAATGCTCGCGGTGGGCGGACTGGCACCTGACTCTTTCATCATTCTGGACGATTTTTATCATCTGAGTCGCGAGGACCAGCCAAACATTGCCGGCTACTTTCATCGAGTTGTAAAAGACACGGGAATATGGTTGAAGTTTGGTTCCATTTCTCTGTGGACCAGACTGTACGCGGGCGGTAATCCGCCAGTTGGCCTCCAAGCGCCTCACGATATACGAGACCTATCTCTTGATCGAGGACTTCGGGAGTTTAAGAACTCCAAACGCTTCCTCGAAACGATCCTCGACCGTCTTTGCGAGGAGTGCGAGGTTCAAAGAAAGAGCCTATTTACAGACGGGGCCTTGGACAGACTAATTCTGGCCGCTGGCGGGGTTCCTCGAGACTACATTGGCCTCGTAAGCGAAAGCATTTCCAGCGCAAAAAATCGAGGTCCCTCCGGCAAGTCTGGAAGCGAACGAATCATTGCCGAAGACATCAACTCCGCGGCCGGAAAGACCGTTGACACTAAGTACAGTGATATGAGAGAGGATGCGGGGGGCTATTCAGACGACTTGCATGGCCTAGTAATAGCACTGACTGATCACTGCCGGAATACGAAGTCCTCATGCTTCTTGATCGATTCCAGTAACACCGAATTGGTGGACATGACCAATAGACTTCAGAATATGAGGTTCGTTCACCTAGTCGCAACGAATGAAACTGTGCCCAACCAGGCGTCGGATCGATACAACGTATATGTGCTCGATGTGTCCCTACTAGCTGCGCAGCGCGCATGGCAGGTCGACTTCATGGGCTGGGAGACCCGCGCGGGTCGCCGCGCAAGAAAGTTGATATTCGATGGGAAGCCGGCCGCACCAAGTGCTGGACTTGACGATATTGATATCGCGCAAGATGACAGCCGTGCCATCGTGTCAGAAGTTGAAGCCTGAACACTCACGGCCAACACGCGCAAAATCGCGTCCAAGCGGCCACCCCAGCCGCAGCATTGTCGACTCGAATGCTCCCGCTGCTCTGGGACGACTCGGGAGCCCGTCGCACGCAGTCACTCCTTACGCGCCTCTCTCACCAGTCGCCGTACTTCAGCATCGTTCGGAGTAACGCCCATCTTCTTTAATTGAGCCTTCACGTCACTGACCGCAGCAGCCTCGGACCCGCCACGTGGAACGTTGACTCCTCCGGACAGCTTCTTCTTGAGGTCGTCCTCCAACTTGCGCAGGCCAGCCTTGTTGAGTTCAAAATCCGCCATTTCTCCTCGATCCGTAGTCGGAACAGGCGCCTACCAATTCTGTAGTCAGAACGCCAATGTGCTCGCGAGTCGAGCACTGATCCGAATACTAGCGACCGGCACCGACAGAACCGGTCATGTTGGAGCCGTCCGGTCAGGCGGAAGATAGTTCCGTTGCGAATATGTTCGCAACACCGGCAGTCAGCTCGCCCCAGTGGTCGGCAACAGTGGCGATCGCGGCATCGCGATCATCTGGGGCGGGCCGGTGACGGTCGATGGCGGTGAACACCCGCCGTAGTTCGCCGTCGAGGAATTCCGCCCGGCAGTGCATCATGCCCATGGCCGCGGTCTCTTCACCGCGGCGCCGCGGCTGGCCCGCCCACGGGTAGACATCTTGAAGGATGTAGCGGTGTATGGCTTGCAGATGCGCGAAGTCGAAGTCACCGGTGACCAGATCCGGATGCTGGTCGAGCTCGCTGACGCGCAGGTACGCGGCGCGTCGCTCGTAGTCGCGCAGGTCCTCTGCATGAGTGAGGCCGGGCAGGTTCTCAGGTACCTGTCCGGCCTCGGGGTCGTGGGATGTCACGGCCGCGTCGTCAGCTCCGACGTTGGCGAAACTCGTCGCGCATCTGCGCCAGCTCCTCCTCCACCGACGATTCCCCGCGCAGCACGCGACGCGCGGCATCGACATCGTCGGCGGTCGGCGGCATGCCGGCCATGACGTGGCCGGCGGTCGCTGCGGCCAGGACCTCGTCCTCCGTGCGCGTCTGTCGGGTGTGCGGTGCAGCCATAACAAACCTCCTCAAGGTCAATTCTACGTGCGCGGGGCTTCGTGATCAGCGCGTACCGTTCGGGTGCGCGTGGCCAGCGCGACCGCCTCGGCGATCGCCTCACTCTCGGTGAACTCGCCGCGCGCGTCGCGGGTCAGGAACTCGATGTCCTCGCGTTGCGGGTCCCAACCGTCGAGGACGTTGTTGTCGATCGCTTGCACCACTCCGCGGACCTGGGTGTCGGTTAAATCGGCGAACAACTCAGGCCAGCGCCTGATCCACCTCGAGTCGATCATCGTCCGGCACCCCCTTTCCCTGATCTCGCGTCAGCGCCAGTCGAGATCGCCGCGGGTCGCCGCGGTCAAAGCACCGAGAGGATGGCGGCGTAGATGAGTGCGAGAACGCCGAGACCGGCCGCGGCCCGGTAGATGGGTTGGGGGTCACGAACTTTGCTCTGCCATTGTCCGAGCAGAGTGAGCCCGACCCCGATGAGCAACAGCACGAACGGGGGGCCAAGGACCATCAGTGTGGGCATGGAAACCTTCTTATCAGTGGGGTCTGTCAGAACAGGGCGATCTGGTCGCGGGCAACGCGTTCGGCTGCTCGGTGGTGTGCTTGTGCGGCGGCGATTCTGACGGTGGCTTCGGGCAGTGCGAGTTCGTGGGCGATGTCGGCCCAGCTGCGGCCGTGCTCGCGCATGTCGGCGGCGAGGTCCTGGATCTCGCGGTCCTGGGCGTCGGGGTCGGCGTCAGTCATCACGGCGTGCCTTTCCGTTCAGATGCGGGCGAGGGTGTCGCGGATGGCCAGCCATCGGGTTTCGGCGGCCTGCTGGTGTGCGGTGAGGGCCGTCCAGTGGCCGGCGAGTTCGGCGGTGGGGCGTTCGGTGGTGACTTGGGTCATGCGGGCCAGGAGTGCGCGGTAGCCGCGGCGGTACCAGCCGTCAATGAGGGCGGCGGCGAGGTGAGGCAGGTCGGCGCTGTCGGCGACGGGGCGGCCGTGCCGCGGGGAAGCGATCTCGAGCATGACGCTACGGGTGCGGGTGGTCAGTCCTCGATCGGCAAACCGCGCATTGACCAGAACGGGTGTGGCGGGGCTACCTTCGTCGAGCAACGCCACGACGGTGTCGAACACGTCCTGATGCACAGGGCTGAGGAACACCACACTGCCGGCGGGAAGCACGGTGGTGGTGGTGCCGGCGTCGCGGTCGGCGCGCGAGCCGATCAACGCCTCGACGACCAGGCGGGCCCGGGCCGGTGGCGCCCACAGCAGTGCGGTGAGCATGTCCAGTTCCAGGGCGAGGGTGTTGTCGACCTCGGCGGTGTCGTCACCGATGGTGCCGGTGAGGGTGAGGTCGTCTCCGGCGGTGACGGTTTCCAGTTCGGGCAGCGGTTCGATCGCGGTGGCCGGCGGCTGCGGCACATCAGAGGGTGCGACCTCGGGTTTGTCGGCCATGACGATCACCTGCTGTCTCCTTGTTCGTATCGGTCGGTGGTTTAGGCGACGTCGCTGCGGACGCCGGTGAGGTCTTCGTACGCCCACTGTTCGCATTGGGCGTACAGTTCGGCGAGCTCGTCGCCGTAGCGGGGATCACCCTCGGCGTAGGCACGTTCAGACTGTGCCCAGTAGGCCACGGCGCGCTGCGCGTAGTCGGTGGTGCTGGTCATGACGAGGAGTCCTGTTCTCTTCACGCGGCCGCAGAGGCTGGTGGACGGTCAATATTTGAACCAGCATTATTCGACAAACACTCTCAGTCGCCATTCCCAGTAGCTCAAGTATAGCGCGAAATGCGTTGTACTGCAATCCTTTTCACCAGTCAGGTCTTACCGCCTCGCGTGATTGAGTCAAGGTTAATCTAGGGCTTCACGTCCGCAGTATTTTGCGTAAGGAGCTATGAAACCGAGTGGCCCAATCATTCGCAGCCGAACACTGTTGTTATCAAATGATTTGGCGAACAATGCCACGTGCGTCGAAACGGGTTCGACCACGGGGCTAGCAAGAACGCCCGGGGTCCGGAGGGTGCGCACCCGGAGTGCGGGCGCGGGTGCCTTACGGCGACATCACTTCTCCGTACCCATAACGGCCACCGCCGTGTGCACGTGCGCTCGGCCGGGTCGGCACCGGTCAATGCCATCAACCCGATGGTCATCGAAGCGATGAAGGAGATCGGCCTGGATCTGGGCGCCGAATACCCGAAACCGCTGACCGATGATGTGTTGGCCGCCGCCGATGTGGTGGTCTCGATTGGCTGCGGCGATCCCTGCGCGATCTATCCCGGCAAGCGATACCTCCGACCGGACCCTCGACGATCCGCAGGCTCAAACTCTCGAGACGGTCCGCGCCATCCGCGACGGCCTGGACACCAGGGTCCAACGTTGTTGCGCGAGTCGACCACTCCCGTTCCTGCCTGATTTTCATCTGCTTCCTGTCCCTCCTGACGGAGGGATCTCAATTCATGTCCATCACCCCCAGCGAGTTGTTCGTCTGCGTGTACAACGCCGGACGCTCGCAGATGGCCGAGGTGGGCATCGACATCACGGCGCAGACACCGAAAATCCTCACCACCGATGCCGTGCAAGCCTCAAACGTGTGATCACCATGGGCTGCGGTGACAGCTGCCCCATCTTCCCCGAGCGAGAGCTACCAGGACTGGGTCCTTGACGATCCGGCCGGGCCAGGGCGTGGAAGCGATTCGCCCGATCCGCGACGAGATTAAGACCCGCGTCGAGGCGCTGATCGCCGAATTGACGTCCCAGCCCGCCTCGGGCGGGTGCTGAATCAGAGATCAGTCCGGGGTCACGGTCAGCGCGCGTTGCGCGGAGCGTGCAGCGAGAAAGTCGTCGACGAGTTGCTGGCGTTCAGCCGGGCCGATCGGCGGGAGTGCGGTGAGTCGGGTGAAGACGATGGGTCCGACGAGTTGGGTCAGGGCGAGATTGGTGTCGAAGCGACCGAGCTCCTGCTGGGCTCCGGGGCTGTCCAGGATCCGGTCGAACGGTTCGCGGTATTGGTTGACCACCCGTGCGCGAAGCGAACTGACCGGGTTCCGGTCTTCTTCGAGATGCGGTGTCGCCCCGGCCGTGCCGGGTTGGGCGGACCCGAGGGCCAGCCACCCGAGCATCGTCAGTTGGGCGGGGGCTTCCTCGATGAGCTTGGCCTGACGGTCCAGCAGTTCGATCAACTGTTCACGGATCGTTCCGGACGCCGGCTGCGCGGTGACCGGGGGCAGCAGACGCTCGAACGCCGCGGCCAGGAGCTGGGTGCTGTCGGTGAAGTGCCGGTAGAAGGTAGTCCGCGCGACCTTGGACGCCCTGGTGACCGCGTCGATCGTGACGGCCTCGATACCGCCGGTCGAGAGCAGGGACGTCGCCGCGTCGAGCAGTCGTGCGCGTGAGCGTGCCTTCCGGGGATCCACGAGCCGGTCCTCGTCGTCGTCGGTGTTCTGGTTGATCATCTCTTCGCTCACCTCGTAATTGTGCCCTCGGATCAGTCGCAGGCACTATCCCCGCACCCCACATTGTGCTACTCATAGTAGTGGAACGCTACCAACTGTAGCGTTAAGTGGAGGTGGCTGCATGACCGTCGATGGTCGAGTGCTGCTGTCGCGGGCTCAGAAGTGGACGTTGGTGGTCTCGTGCCTGTCGGTGGCCCTGGTGGTCGCCTCAATGGCGGCCCTGTACACCGCGCTTCCGAACATTGCGGTGGCCACCGGGGCGACGCAAACCCAGCTCACCTGGGTGGTCGACGGGTACACGCTGGTGTTGGCGTGTCTGGTGTTGCCCGCCGGGGCCCTGGGTGACCGCTACGGCCGGCGGGCGGTGCTGATCGTGGGGTTGGCGCTGTTTTCGCTGGCCTCGGCGGTGCCACTGTTGGTATCGACACCGTGGTGGTTGATCGCGGCGCGGGCAGCGGCCGGGGTGGGGGCGGCGTTCATGATGCCGTCCACGCTGTCGATCCTGACTGCGGGATTCCCCGAGCAGCAGCGGGGGCGTGCGGTCGGGATCTGGGCTGGGGTCGCCGGGTCCGGGGGCCTGCTGGGGATTCTCGGGTCGGGGCTGCTGCTCGACTACTGGTCGTGGCAGTCGATCTTCGTCGGCCTGACCGCGGTGGGGGTGTTTCTGCTGTTGTGTGCCTTCACCATTCCCGAATCCCGCCAGGAAAATCCGCCGCTGATGGATGTGATCGGATCGGTCGCGGTGGTGTTCGCGGTCGGACTAGTGGTGCTCGCCATCATCGAAGCCCCAGTACGCGGCTGGTCGGATCCCGTGGTGGTCGCCGGGTTCGGACTGGGGGTGGTGGCCACAGTGGTGTTCGTGGCGTGGGAGTTGCGGGCGGATCATCCGCTGCTCGATGTGCGGTTCTTCGCCCGTCGGGGCTTCGGCAGCGGATCATTCTCCATCACCATCCAGTTCCTGGTGACGTTCGGTGTCTTCCTAGTCCTCGTCCAATACCTGCAGTTGATCTTTGGATACAGCCCGTTGGGTTCAGCGCTGGCCTTGGCGCCGATGATGGTGCCGTTGGTGCTCTTGTCCGCGGTCGCACCGTGGATGACGACCCGGCTGGGGTTGCGGTTGATGACGGTGACCGGGCTGCTCGCCATCGCCGCGGGGTTCTACTTCATCAGCCGGCTCGATTTGGACTCCACCTACGTCGACGTGATGTGGCCGACGCTGATCATGAGCGCGGGTCTGGGCCTGACCGCGGCGCCGGCGACGGCGGCTATTGTCGCGGACACCGCGGTCGACAAGCACGGGGTCGCCGCGGCAGTCAACGACGCCACCCGCGAGATCGGCGCGGCGATCGGCATCGCGGTCGCCGGCAGTGTCCTGGCCGCCGGGTACAGCCACAACATCGCCCCGGCGATCGCGCGGCTCCCACCGGAGGCGCGGGGCCCGGTCGCCGACTCACTCGCCGGTGCCCTCGAGGTCGCCGATCGGGCGGGACCGGCCGGCCAGCAACTCGCCGACTTCGCCAAGTCCGCGTTCCTGCACGGCGTCGAGCAGTCCGCGATCGTCCTCGCACTCATCGCGGCGGCGGGTGCCGCGATTCTGCTGGTCTGGGCACCCGGCCGCGCTTCCCCGGACGCAGGCGCATCGAGGAGCCCGGCTGAACCGGCCCAGCGCAGTCGATCCCGCGCCCGCCGCTAGCCAGCACCGTCGAGAAGGAACGCCCATGACCCAGCTACCGCTGCCGCCGCACTCGCCGACCTGCATGGGGTGCGGGCCAGACAATCCCGCCGGCCTGCAACTGGTGGTGTTCCGCTCCGGCGACGAGGTCTACACCGATGTGACGTTCGACGAACGTCACATCGGTGCGCCCGGCCTCGCGCACGGCGGGGCAGTGGCCGCCGCCTGCGACGACCTGTTCGGCTTCGGCCTCTGGATCGCCCGCACCCCGGCAGTGACCCGGAGCCTCACCGTCGACTACCTCGCCCCCGTCCCGCTGCACCGGCCCCTGCGCATCAGCGCCCACGTCCGGGAGATCGACGGCCGCAAACTGCACCTTAAGGCGACCTCCACCGCCGATGACGGCACCGCATTGTTCACCGCCCAGGCGGTGTTCATCGCCGTGTCGATCGAGCACTTCGCCCAACATGGCCCCCCCGGCGCCGTCCAAGACCTACTCGACCGCCTCACCTCCGCGCTCGACCACGACGGGCCGGACAGACCGTCACCGCACCCGCCGGACCGCTGACACGACCGAAAGAAGATGCATCGGTAATGCGGCACACCAGTGCCCGTCCTCACCCCGGGCGGCCACGCCCACCAGAAGCCCACAATGCGGCCCGGCCAGTTCCGGTGCTGTTACGCACGAAGTGGGGTCTACCACTGCTGACCGTGGGCTCGAGCGTGGGCGGGGCCGTCGTCGTCGCGCTGCTGATCGTTCTGGGCGGCGCACCGCACCGATACGGCGCCCAGCTCGGAACGCTTCTGCAGATCCTGGCGGTCTACGTGGTCGTGGCTCTGCTCGCCGCAGTTCGAGGCGTCCTCGCCCTGCGTCGACGCAGCCTCGGGTGGCTGGACACCTCCTCTGCGCCGACACCCGACCACGCCCGCCACACCCTGCGATTGCCCACCGAGTCCACCGTCCTCATCGGATCTCTGTGGGCCGGGGGCATCCTCGCGATGTCCGGCTCGGCCTTCGCGCTCCTGCCCGTCTGGGAGGCCCTCGGCGGAACCCTACTCATGACATTGGGCGGACTTGCCACCGTCGGATACAACTACCTCTTCGTCGAACGTGCACTCCGTCCAGTGATGGCCACGATCCTGGCCGTCGACACCCCACACGCGCCACCACGAACGTCAGTCATCTCCCGGCTGATCCTGACCTGGGCGCTGACCTCCGCGCTGCCATTGGCCGCGGCCATCGCGCTCCTGCACTATCCAGATGCGGCACCGCCCGACCGCATCCACGCCGCGACCTACCTCGCCGCCCTCGGACTCGTATCCGGAGCCCTCGCGGAAACACTGCTGGCCCGCGCCGTCGCACAACCGATCCACCAGATGCGCGGTGCACTCCGCCGCATCGGGCAAGGCCGGCTCGACGTGCGTGTGCCCGTCGACGACAGCAGCGAAATCGGGGTACTGCAATCCACCGTGAACGACATGGTCCGCGGACTCCAGGAGCAGGACCGATTGCGCGACCTGTTCGGACGGCACGTCGGAAGAGACGTCGCGCAACGCGCACTCGACCGAGGAGCCGACCTGACCGGCGAAATCCGGGAGATAACAGCACTCTTCGTCGACGTAACCAACTCGACGGCACTCGCCCACCAGATCTCACCGCAAGAATTCGTCGACAAGCTCAACCGCCTCCTCGCAGAAGTGATCGCGGCAACCGAGAGCCACCACGGGCTGGTCAACAAATTCGAGGGAGACGCCGCGCTCTGCATCTTCGGGGCGCCCGTCGCCCGAGCCGATGCCGCTGACTCCGCACTCCACGCCGCACGGCAGATCCGCGACCGCGTCCTGGCTCACGGGGAACTCGACATCGGGATCGGACTCGCCACCGGCCCCGTCTTCGCCGGAAACCTCGGCACCGACCAGCGCCTGGAATACACCGTCATAGGCGACGCGGTAAATGAAGCATCACGCCTCACCGAACTCGCCAAACACACGCCGGGACGGATCCTCGCCAGCGACGCCGTCATCAGAGCCGCCAGCGAACCCGAACGCGAATACTGGACACCACACGGCGACTGCTCCCTCAGAGGACGAACCCTGCCGACACAAACCTGGGAAAGCATCCCACCAGGGAACTGACCGCAATCCCCCGCAACCTGCATCGAGACCGACAGCGCATGGAATTCTTGGTCGGGAAGTCGAAGCAAACCCTGGCGCCGGGTTTGCCATCACCACGGTCGCCAACCACAGCGCGACGCCTTCAACACCCGAACCTACGACGGTTCGATTTCCCCGGTATATGACTATGACGATGGAGACGATCAAGCCGGATTGAGCCCCACTGAGCACAGGGACCAACTCGAGCCGTCAGGTGGGCCACATCAAGGTTGCCTGGCATGTTTCGACCCGAGCGTCGTGGCATGAATGTGCACTACCGCGCCCACACTGACGTTCTGCAAGCGTTGCAGCACGTTCTTGACCCGTCCTGCTGCCGCTGAGCCGTGCCCATCGGGAGCAGTCCCGCGAGTTCCCGATAGCTGTGTTGGGGCTGGTGCACGAGTAGGTGACATCTGATCTGGCTTGCCCTGCCGGGCGGCCTGGAAGGATGCCAGCTGTGCCCAAGCCCTATCCCCAGGAGTTCCGCGACGACGTTGTCCGCGTCGCCCAGAACCGTGAAGACGGTGTGACTCTCGAACAGATCGCTGCCGACTTCGGTATCCACCCGATGACCCTGAACAAGTGGATCCGCAAGGCCGACGTGGAGGCCGGGATCAAGCCCGGCACCACGTCGGCCGAATCGCGTGAGCTGCGCGAGACCAAGCGGCGTGTGCGCCTGCTTGAACAGGAGAACGAGGTCTTACGCCGGGCGGCGGCGTACCTGTCCCAAGCGAATCTGCCGGGAAAAGGTGGTACCCGCTCGTGAGTGAGCTGGCCGCTGACGGCATCCCCGTCACGGTGGCGTGTCGGGTACTCAAGATCGCTCGCCAGCCCTACTACCGGTGGCGCAAGAACCCGATCACCGACGCCGAGCTCGCCGAGGCGTACCGGGCCAACGCCCTGTTCGACGCCCACCGCGAAGACCCGGAGTTCGGCTACCGCTACCTCGCCGACGAGGCCGAAGCCGCAGGCGAGAAGATGTGCCGGCGGACGGCGTGGCGGATCTGCTCCGCCGGCGGCTGGACCAGCACCATCAGCAAGAGAGGCCGCGGCAAGCACCGCAAGGCCGGCCCGCCTGTACACGACGATCTCGTCAAGAGAGACTTCACCGCGCCCGGCCCCAACGAGCTGTGGCTGACCGACATCACCGAGCACTGGACGGCCGAAGGCAAGCTGTACCTGTGCGCGATCAAGGACGTCTACTCGGGCCGGATCGTCGGGTACTCGATCGACTCGAGAATGAAGTCCCGCCTGGCCGTGGCCGCCCTGAACAGCGCTGTCGCCAGGCGAGGGGACGTGGCCGGCTGCGTTCTGCACAGCGATAGAGGGTCTCAATTTCGTTCGAAGAAGATGCAGAAGGCCATCACCCGGCACGGCATGCTCGGGTCGATGGGCAGGGTCGGTGCGTGTGGTGACAACGCGGCGATGGAGAGCTTCTTCTCGCTGCTACAGAACAACGTCCTCGACCGTCGATCCTGGGCCACCAGAGACGAGCTCCGGGCCGCCATCGTGCACTGGATCGAACGGACCTACCACCGCCGCAGACGACAGGACCGCCTCGGCAGATTGACCCCCATTGAATTCGAGACCATCATCAACCACGAGGCCCCTCAGGCCGCGTGACTAACCCTGTCACCTATCCGTGCACCAGGCCCTACTTCTTCGATTCGGCCGCAAGACCACCGACCCAGCGCCCGGTGGCGGCGGTCCGTTCGGTTGGATGCATGCCCTCCTCGATCACAAACTCGATATTGATGCCATCGGAAAGATCATCAACCAAGCTGAACCGGTAATGTTCGGATCGCGATTCCAATACGAGGCCCAGTTCAAGGTCCGTGGTTACACACCAATTCGGGCATTCGTTCGTGTAGAACCAGGGCCGATGAAGGAAGACGGTGCACCTGACGACCTGCAGATGGGCGTGGTCACCGGGTACTGCAAGACTGGCTCGGAAGCAGGCGAGGGTAAATGCGAGGACTGGGTGAACGACACGCTGGGCAACGGGTTGCCGTGAACGCTGGGAGTGGATGAGGTGGATCAACAGACTGGTGAGTCGAATGAGGCTGTGCTTGAGCTGGAGCGTTTCCTTCTCGCTGCCACCTCCGCACCGCCCGCGGTGCCTTCATCTGCCCCACCTGGCAAGCCAGGGTGGTATTCCGCGCCGCCTGGCGCGGGACACCCCTGGAGCAATATGCACGATGTCACCGTTACTGCGGTCCCGGGTGGAGTAGTCGTCACAACTCGATGGGATCAGGAATCGGAACTATTCGTGATCCCCCTGGGAAGCTCAAACATGATCGCCCAGTATGAACTCGACCGCTGGATCACGATGCTCGAACTCCATCTCGACCGCCCCAGTTGGCGTGACCGGGCCATTCGCATCGGCACAGACACGCGTCTTGTAGTCATCCCGAGCGGCTCCTCTTAGCCTCGATCCACTTCCGATTAGGTGACAGCGCAGCTGGCAGTCGATGCCGGCGGCCGCCGGCACCTCACACCGGATCGACTGTCACCGTGCAACGTGCCCGGCCACACCGGACGCAACCCAGCAGACCGGGGTGACTGTGCCGGGAACAAAGGGGGCCGTTTTCCCTTGGTTGCTGTCGGTCTAGTTGTCTACGGTCGATACAAGACCCGTTGCGATGGATCTTTGAGGTTCCCCCCGAACCGTAGAGGCATCGATAATGAGGAGCACGATGCCAGAGAAGCGGAAGAAGTACGACCGG
>NZ_JAZARS010000034.1:0-21585 GCF_036233855.1 Gordonia sp. Z-3 | reverse complement strand
GGTCGACTACGAGAACGCCGCACTGACCGAGCCCGAAGCCGCATAGAGGAGTCCTCCACGATTCCGGGGGAACCACACCGCACGAGTGTGGAACCTGAATCTGCATGTGGTGCCGACCGAATTAGACCTGCTCATCCTGCTCATTGCTGCCGGGCGACTTCGACCCGGCCGCACCCACCCGGGCAGGTGCGCGGGGCGGTGATCACTGAACCGACCCCGCCGCCCGCGCGCATGCCCGCTTCGGACCGGCGAACCTGAGTAGTTGGCCGTGTCGTATCTGACATCGACGATGTCGGTGGAATGTCTTACCGTGGAACGTGGTTATGCGCCGTGGCAGGGGGATTTATCTGCCAGCATCATCACGGGGGACACACATGAGCACACCATCACAGGAGTCGGCGTCAGAAGTTGCGCCGGTCACCGTTCTCAGCAGCACCGACGATGAGGTGCCGTCGGCATTGGTGACCGCACCGCGCAGCGAACTGGTGATCTCGGCATTGCTGCTTATCACGACTGCCGCTATGTTGGTTGCCCTGTTCACCAGTGCTGGGTGGTGACCACGGGGCAGGCATACCCCGCAACAGGGCGGTCTCGGATCTGGTGCTTGAGGTCGTTGATCTGGCGGGTCATCTGCCAGGCTTGACGTAGAGCATCCGGGAGAGAGGCCCGCGACACCAGTGATGTGTGCGTTCATCGCCGAGCATCGCGCTCGGTTCGGGGTTTCTCAGATCTGCCGTGCACTCACGAGGTGACATGCATGCACCTTGCATCTCAACCCCGCTCATGCCGATTCGGCCCTCTACGAGCGTTGCACGACAGGTCGTTTCGCTTCCATGAGGATACGATTTGCCTCCATCTGGCCTGCCCACTTGCTAACCTGACAAAGTCTCACGTTGGGGCGTCGCACGCCAAGACATTCGGGGTGCTCGCGGGGCGATCTCCCCCCCCATTGACCGCGCGAGCCACCGTCGTGGCGTGTGGCGAGAGACAGCTGTGGGCATCGTGCACAGCAAGGGCCGCGGCCCCCATCTGCGCACGATGCCCCGCAGTTCTCAAACACAAACTCGGGCCAACTGGGTCAGCGCCCAGACTCCACCAACCGATCCGAAGGGTACCGGTCAAACCAAGTCGGCCCCACGCTGGAAGCCAGCGCTCAACGCCCTGGCCATCACGTTCGCTGACCGGATGCCAGCAGCCGAAGATCGCTGATCGAAAGGAAATTCGAATACACGCCCACTTACACCGAATATCGGACAGTCCCGCTTCGCGGGGACAGGGAGTGGTGTGGTCGGCGATACTCACCGATGTGGTTGGGCAGATGGAGTGGTGGCGCGAGCGCGGGGTGATGGTTGCGTTCGCGTTGCGGTGGGCGCCGTTCGGCGGGGGCAGTAGCGAGGACATCTGGCTGGCCTTCGGCATCAGCGAACACGTCTACTTCGCCCGCCTGCAGGTGGTGCTCCGTGGTGGCCCACCCGTGGGGGTCGACGATGTCACGTGGGATCGCCTGCGTGGTGTGTGTACCCGCCGACTGGCGGCCGATGCCGGTCCGAGCTCACCGTCAGCAGAGGGTCGGGCATGAGGGCAGGCGGCACAACATCGGTTCGGAGGCGACCGTAGAGCATTCGGTCATCGCCGGAAACATCGATGCCGGAGGCTTTGTCTGCGATGCGGGGCAGTGTTGAGGATGGTGAGTGGTGATGGGAGGGTTATCGGTCGTGCCTTCGGTGTGTGGCGTGTAGCTGGCGGTGTGCGGTAGCGAGTTGGTGTCGTAGGCGGGCATTTTCGGCTGCCAGGTTCGGGTTCCTGTGGTGGTTTGTGCCGTTCGGTCGTCGAGCGGCGGTGTCGGGGTGGGGTTCGGTCTCGGCGGTGGGGGTTGGTGATCGGTCGGTGGTGGTTGAGGCTTTGATGCGGGCGAGGATGTCAGGTTGGGTGTAGATCCACGATCGCGCGACGGCGGCGGTACGGGCGAGTTCTGAGACTGTGATGGGGCCGGGGTGTGTGTCGAGGGCGGCGAGGGCGCGGTTGCGGGTGTGTTCGTGGCGGCGGCGGGCGGCAGCGCGTAGGTGGGCGCTGTTATCGGCGTGCATGGGCGTTCACGTCACGATGGCGTGGGGTGTGGGTGTTGGTTGGGCTATAGCTGCCGGGATGCCCGATGATCTGACGTGTCACCCCTCACCTCCTGGTCGAACATGTATTCGCACGATAGGGGGTGGGGGTGACAGTCGGACGCGGCCAGCGGCTGGGGTCATCGGGCGGGTGTTCGCGCTGACCGTCCGATGCCGGTGGCGGTGCGCAGCTGGTCGGGGTCATACCCGTTGGCGGCGTTCATGTCGCAGCGTACGGTGCCGTAGCCCTCGGGCAGGCCGTGGCCGTAGCCCTGGCCGTTGGTGTACTGGTGGGCGATCATCTGCGCTGCCAGGTCTCCGGTGCCGGGCGGGAACACCGGCGCCGACCCGTAGGAGGGGACGACGAACCCGATCGGTGGACGGTGGGGCCAGATGTGGGCGTCGTGGGGGTTGAGGTAGCCGATCACCCGGCGCGGTCGGCCGTGGATGTGCGGGCCGCGCCAGTCGCCGATCGCCCAGACGAGCCGGTTGATCGCGTCGCTGTTGTCGTCGGTGATCTGTCCGCCCCACGATTCCACGTCGACCATCGACACGACATCGGGGCGGTTCTCGCCCTGCAGGTCGAGGTGGGTAGCCAACACATCGCGCCAGTTGCGCCGGTACACGCAATACACGATCAGTCCCCGCAACCGTCCGGAATCGAGCCACGACCGCGCCATATCCCAATTATGTGTGAAATTGCGGTCGCGATATGTGCCGTCGTTCGATCGAATTGACAACCATGTGTAGGGATAGCTGTCATCGAGTACCGGTTGCCATTCGGAAATATCGGCAAACAATGTATCTGCCATGTGGTTAATTCTCCTTTTCTGGTGATTGAGCGAATTTCTGTATTCACGGTTCCACGGTGGTTGACAGTGTCGCCGCGACGGTGGCGTGCTGGTGCCAGCCGGGCTGCGTTAGTGGCGGTAAAGGCTTGCTGTGCAACCTGATCGTAGAGGTACCGGGCCGGTCTGACAGGTGGGCGCCGACGGCGGTTCCGGTGGTGGGGAAATGGGTGATTTATCTGCGGTGTTGTGTTGAGGACAGGTGTCCACGACGCATTCATCGGGACGGTCGACGAGTATTTCTGTCGAATGAGGTGGTGACCTGGAGGTTCTCTAACTTGTCAGTGTGGGGTGCCAGTCTGTCGTTAGCTCGTCACCGTCATCGAGCAACTCGCCGCCACTAGAAGGCGACGATTTCAACAATCGCAAGGAGTAGTGATTATGCAGGACAAGACCACGTCTGAGGTTGCAGCCGCGGCTGCGGCCACCACCGTCGACGAGGGCAACGCGCCAGCCGTGCAGGACTTCGCGGCCACCGCAGCGGCTACCGCGGCAGTGGCGGCCGGCTGCCAGATCTACCCGCCCACCTCGTTCCAGGTGTGCGGTGCGATCCGCGACAAGTACAACCAGATGGGCGGACCGACGAGTTTTCTGCTGTTTCCCAAGAGCAATGAGCTGACCAACCCGGGCAACACCGGCAAGCGTTCGGAGTTCATCGGCGGCAACATCTACTGGTCGGCGGCCACCGGCGCGCACCCGGTCGCCCACGAGTTCTTGTTCAAGTGGGGCGATCACGGCTATGAGACCGGGTTCCTCAAATACCCGAAGACCGACGAGATCGTGCTGTCTGACGGCATCAGCCGCCGCCAGCAGTTCCAGGGCGGCCACATCTACTGGTCGCCGGCTACCGGAGCGCACTCGATCCAGGGCGCCATCTACGACAAGTGGACAGCCCTCGGCGCCGAGACCGGGGTGCTGAAGTTCCCGACCTCGGACGAGGTCGTCGCGCCCGACGGCACGGGCCGCTTCACCACCTTCCAGGGCGGAGCCATCTATTGGCACCCCACCACCGGGGCGCACCCGGTGTACGGGCCGCTGCACATGTTCTGGGGTCTCTCGGGCTATGAAGCCGGACCGTACGGTTACCCGACAGGTGACCCGGTCTACACCGGCGATAACGTCTCGCAGACATTCCAACGAGGAACGATCCAACTGTGGGACGGCCAGCTCGGCGGCGTTCACCAGGTCGACGAGTCCGATGAGTTGACCCTCGATGACACCTGGATTTTCCCGGAGTATCCCGCGTGGCCGCCCACGCCAGACACCTTCGCGGACTGGAACACCGTCGATGATCCCGACGGCTCTCTGGCTGAGCAGAATCGCCAGGAAGCGGTCATGGTCGACAACGCCCTGGCCACCTTGGGGGGTTATGAAGTTACCCGGTACCTGTGGAAGCACATGTACGAAGACCCGGGCATCGCCGTCACACTGGCACCGAGCACCATCGACGAGTGGATGGAAGAGTCGTTCACCGGGATCGACGGTTTCACTGCACCCGCGCTGGTGCGGTCTGCCAATCGTGACCGGACTGTCGCCACCGCCATCGAATATGCCGATCGGCTCAACAAGCCCTTCAAAGCGACCTTCATCGCGATCGACAAGGATGATGAGGGAGTTGAGCGCAAGCGCTGGATTCTGACCCGAGGGCTGTCGGGCAGTGATCAGTGGTACGCGGCCGGCAGGTACTCGATGTCGGCGTGCACATCGGTCATCGCACGGCCGGGTCCGGCGGGCCAGCATCCGATCAAGCTGGTGCAGCAGGCACACACCTACGATGTCTACGATTTCGACCCCGAGTACACCAACTCGCTTCCGGTCGATTTCGCCACGGAGATCGCGTTGCGCGGGTTCCGGCTCGGCATCAACAAGTGGTTCCAGGTCTTCGGACATGGCAGTCAGATCGCGTGGGAAGGCCTGCGCTAGCAAGCCAGTAGCCGAGTCGCCGGTTGCGCACCGGTGGCTCGGCTACGTCCCGCTGTAGACCACGAACACCTGTGTATGTGACGGGGTGGAGTTCAGGACAATTGCCTGTTCAGCCTGGGTCAGAGATTGGTCGGGATTGCGGGCACTCTGGGACCGGCTGATCCGCGCGCCACCGCCGGCGGGGCAAGCCAAACCGAGCTCGGTGAGATCGTCGCCGGCCCACGGTGAGGGAATAGACGCGCACGGCAGATCCTCGAACTGCGACAGCCCGCTAGTGAAGTCCGCTGCTTGCAACGTCCGGAACTGATCGGTAGGCCCGTCGTACCGGATGGCGAACGCTGAGGAGCCGACCGAAGCCACCGGCCAGACATATCCTTGGGCGAACTCGAAGCCGTCGGGGACGTGCATACCTCGTCGTTCGATGCGTTCGGCAGCGCCGTTCGCGTCGATGCTCTTGCGGTACGGCGTTTCTTGAAACCCACATGCTGCTACAAGGGTTCCGGCAACCACAGTACAAATGAGGAACATCAGGGCCGAACGAGTTCGACGGTAGAGGCGCAATCTCTCTCCTGAGTAGGTAGCGAATCGGCGGGTGTCAGCGGGGTAGGTGGTCGGGGTTGGTGTGCAGCCACAGTGTCCAGGCGGCGGTGGTGGTTGTGGTGAGCCACAGTAGTGCGATGTCGTCGGTGGCGAACCAGTGGCCGCCGCGTAGGGCGTGGGCGGTGGCTGGGGTGGCCGGCAGGTGGCGCAATAGGTGGGCGAGGTCGTCGACGGCGGTCAGTTCGTGGTCGGTGAGGTCGTAGATGTCGGTGTGCAGGGTGCGCAGTCTGGTGCGTAGGAAGTCCGGTGCGCGGCCGAGGTGTTCGCCGAGGATGGTCCAGAACTCGTCTTTGGGTGAGCGCAGCGGCAGGTAGGTCAGCAGGCGGCCGAGTTGATAGAGCGCGGCTGCGGCGTCGGGGTCGCTGCGGAGTCGTCCCTGGTGCACCGAGGTGGGGTCGACGTCGTCGATGCCGTGGTGGGCCAGTGCGGTGACCAGGCTGGTGGCGGTGGCCGGTTTGGGGGCGTTACCGCCCTCGATCGAGGCGACGGTCATGCGGTGCACGCCGGCGGCGGTGGCCAGTTGTTGTTGGGTGAGGCCAGCCTCGGTGCGGGCGTGCTCGAGGTAGGTAATCACCGGTCGCTGTGCTCGCCGTCGATAGGCTCACCGTCGCGGGGGTCGGCGGCCGGTAGCGGGGTGACGTCAATGCTCCAGCCGGTGCCGTCCGGGCCACAGAGCACCATGCCCTCGGGATAGGTATCGAGGATGTACTGGGCGGCTGCGGCGATCGCGGAGTGGGTGACATCGCGTTTACCGGCGAGGAAGGCATTGCCGGCGGCGTTGAGTGTGCCGGCGTAGATCTTCTGCGAGAGCGGTTGATAGCTGACAGCGACCTGGCGGGACGTACTCACGGTGCTGGTCCTTTCCGGGGTGGTGGGGTGGATTATGCCGCCACCGTGGTGGGGCTGGTGGACAGGCTGGCGGCGACGCGGTGGCCGAGGAAGGTGGCGACCGGTACGGCTACGGCGTTGCCGATCTGGCGTTTGACCACTTTGGCTTGGGTGGTGGCGGGGTCGCGCTAGGACACGGCCCACCATTGCGTGACACCGTCTGCGCGGCATCCTCGGCCACCTCCCGATCAGCGTGGGCAGACATCGCATCGATCGGCCGCGCGGTGTCAATCGTGTAGGTGCCCACCATCTCCGGGTCGCCGCTGGACACCTTCGTGCGGTCGTAGTGACACCGCATCTTCCACGGCCGCCGTACACCCATCGCCGCCACCCTTCGCTGTCGTCATCGGAGTCGATCACCGAGCATGCTACCTAGCATTTGTGATAGATGCTAGGTATCATTACGTGTGAAAGATGGTCGATGGCAGAATGGAGTGCGGGATGACCAGCACTGCGACAGAGGACCCGCTAGCGCCTCGCGACTACTCGACCAGCCGTTGGTGGCCCTCGACCAGCGGTTGGCGACCCTCGACCAGCGGTTGGCGGCCCTCGACCAGCCGTTGGTGGCCCTCGACCAGCGGTTGGCGACCCTCGACCAGCGGTTGGCGACCCTCGACCAGCGGTTGGCGGCCATCGACCAGCGGTTGGCGACCCTCGGCCAGCGGTTGGTCGAGTAGTCGCCAGCGGTTGGCGGCCCTCGACCAGCGGTTGGTGGCCCGCCGACGCCCATAGTCGGTGGTCGAGTAGGCACCGAGCCCCTGGGCGAGGCGCCGTATCGAGACCAGTCCCGCCGGACCAACGACGAGAACTACCCCATCGGATCGGCGGACGGCTCGGTCACCAGCGGTTCGTCGATGCGCGGACCGAACGGGCCGGCCACCGCACCCCACCGGTGCAGGCGCCACAATCCGTCGACGAACTCGAGTTCGATGGAACCGGTGTTGCGCAGGTGTGTCTCTGCGGCGAAGCCGGGGTCGACACCGGCCAGGCGGGCCGCGATCAACCGGATCGCCGCGCCGTGACTGACCACCACGACATCGCGTTGATCAGCCCCCTCGAGATGCCCCGCGCGCAGGTCGTCGATGACCGGTAGGTAGCGGTCATAGACCATGGCCAGTGACTCGCCGCCGGGCAGCCGCGCTTCGAGATCCCCCCGATGCCACCGTTCGACGACGTCCTTGAACACGCCGTGGGCGTCGTCGTCGGAACGGTCCTCCAGGTCACCCACCTGGACTTCGTGGATGCCCTCGGCGACGTCGGGGTCCACCTCCCACACCGATCCGATCAGCTCTGCGGTCTGCTGCGCACGCCTGGCCACCGAACTCACCAACACCACGTCACTCGATCGCGGATTCTCCAGCGCATAGCGAACCCCTTGGCGCACACCGAAATCGGTCAGCGCGGCGCCGGGCAGGGCGGTGTCGAGGCGCCGCATGACGTTGGAGGTGGTCTCACCATGACGAACCAGATACAGCCGCGCCACTAGCGCACCTCCCCGCTGCGCAGACTCTCGAACCAGGCGACGCTGTCGGCGGTGTCGGGCGGCGGGGACCCCGTGGCGCGATCACAGGGCCACGAGCCCAGGAACACCACCCGCTCACAACGGCGGTACAACGCGCGCAACGCCTCCCCGACCGCGTCGTCGTCGATATGACCGACGGCGTCGAGGTAGAAGCGGTAGGAACCCGGCACGTCGCGCCGCGGACGGGATTCGATTCGCGTCAGATCGATTTCACGCGAGGCGAATTCGTCCATCGCAGTCATCAGGCTGCCCGGCACGTTCGGGAGGTCGAGGATCACCGACGTCCGGTCGGAGCCGGTCGCCGCGGGCGGCGCGGCCGGTGCGCCGATCAGCAGGAACCGGGTGTAGGCGTCGTCGGCGTCGGCCACCGCGTCGGCGAGGACCACCAGGCCCGACAACTCCGCCGCCAGCGAGGTGGTGACGGCCACGTCCGCCTTGCCGTCCGCAACGTCGGCGGCAGCACCCGAATTCGACGACGCGGTGACGAATTGCGCCTGCGGATAAAGCTTCTCGATGGATTCGCGCACCTGCGCCGCGGCCACCGGATAGGCCGCCACCGTGCGCACCTGTGACGGTTCCAATGGCGATCGCGCGCCGATCGTGAACGCGACGTCGAGCACGACCTCGGCGAACACTTGCACCCGCCCGGCGGTACCCGGCCCCGGCGGGACGAGCGCGTCGGCGGTGGCCGGGACCGCACCCTCCACGGAACTCTCGATCGGGACACAGCCGAAATCGGCCGCCCCGGCGCGCACCATCTCGATGGTGGCGGCCGGGCTCTTGGCGGCGATCTTCTCCACGTCACCCGTCGGGCGGGGGGCGCTTTGCCGCGGCAGCCGGGTGGTCAGCAGCCGGTCGAGGGCGATCTCGGTGAAGGTCCCCGAGGGACCGAAGTAGGCGAACACGGACACGACAAGAGCCTAGTCGAGCCGACGCAACCGCCGATCGACGTTCTCGGACCCGTCATCGAAAGGATTGACGAACACCGGATAGGTATTTAGGTTAGGGTTGCCTTAATAAGGACTAACCCGCCGATCGAAAGCGAGGAGCGCATGACTCGGGCACTCACCGACCGTCCGTCGGACGCCGAACTGATCCAGACCGCATGCCGCCAGGTCAGCGTCGCCACCCTCGCTGTCGAGGGCGCCGAGCCGACTCCGGTGAACGTGGTGCATCTGTTCGAGTCGCAGGCATTCGTCCTGGTCCCCACCGACGGCGACGCGGTGACATTGGCCGGTGACTGCCCCGACGGGATCGCCGCCATGGTCGAGGTCACCGATTGCGCCCCGATCGATCTGCGCGAACGGGTTCGGTCATTGGTCTGGCTCAACGGCACCCTGCATGCCGTCCCCACGAATCTGGAACGCGATCTGGCCGTGGAGATCGCCACCGAACACCCCGACGACGGGCTACTCGACCTGGGCCACGGCAGTTCGATGCTGCGGCTGCAGATCGACAGCGCCGTCATCGCCACCTCCGCGGGTGCGGCCTCGGTCCCGTCTGCCGAGCTCGCGGGTGCGACCCCGGACCCGTTCTGGGAGTACGAGGGCGACTGGATCGCACATCTGGATTCCGATCACGCCGACCTGGTCGGACAGCTTGTGCGGCGCCTGCCGCGAGACATGCGCGACGGCCGCGTTCGGCCACTCGGACTGGACCGGTTCGGTATCCGCTTCCGGATCGAGGGACGCGGCGGGGATTCCGACGTGCGACTGCCGTTCACGCGACCGGTCTCCGATGTCCACGAACTCTCCCAGGCGTTGCGCACGCTCGCGGGTTGCCCCTTCCTGAACAGCCTGCCGGACTGAGACCGGAGGCGCCCGGCCCGTACGCTGGCCATCATGCGCGCCACGCTGAGATCGGTTGTGCACCCCGCGCGTCCGGCCGGGATCGCCGTCGTCACCGACCCCGTCGAACGCCGCGCACTCATCCTCGAGCTGGTCATCGTCGGCGCCCTCACCTTTGCGTTCTCCGCGATCTCGGCGGCCCTGTCGTTGGTGGAGGCACAGCTGGCCGGCGGCATCGGCAACACGACAGTCGCGCTGAATCCGTCACGTTCGGACCTGGGGTGGATCGACTTCGCCCGTCAGCTGATGAGCGCCCTGCGACTGTTCGCGATCGGCGGGCTGGGAGTGTACCTGCTGTGGCGCAGTGGATTTCTGCGGCTCGCCGGCCTCGACCGAGGGCCAACGCGACGCGACCTGCCCGCCGGCGTCGGACTCGCCGCAGTGGTGGGGCTGCCGGGCCTGGCGCTCGTGGCCATCGCTCGTGCGCTGGGCGTCAACGCACACCTGGTCCCCAGCGAGGTCGACGGGGTGTGGTGGCGCTGGCCGATCCTGATCCTGCTCGCGGTGGGCAACGCCGCCGCCGAGGAGATCATCGTGGTGGCCTACTTCATCACCCGGCTACGGCAACTCGGTGCATCCGAGAATGCCTCTCTCGCCGCGAGTTCGGTGCTACGCGGCGGCTACCACCTGTACCAGGGTGTCGGCGCGGGACTCGGCAACGTGGTGATGGGACTGGTGTTCGGGCGGTTCTTCCAGGTCACCTCGCGGGTGTGGCCGCTCGTCGTGGCGCATGCAGTGATGGACATCGTCGCTTTCGTCGGTTATGCGCTGCTGCACGACCATCTGAGCTGGGTCGGCTGACCGATCGCTCTCACACCACCAGCGCGTCGAGAGCGTACGGCGGCGCGCCCACTCCCACGATCCGAACCGTACCGGCGGGGGTGACCTCGGCCAGCCGGGCACCCACCGGCTCGCCGCCGTCCATCGCGACGGCCACCGTGGTGACCCGGTTGTTCTTCCACCGTCGGACTTCGTCACCGAAAACCACGCCCGCCCAGTGGTATCGCCCGTCGAGTGGGTCGAGATGACCCGTCACCCGCACTCGCGCCGACAGCTCGTCGCCATCGACCGACAGCACCGCCATGCCGTCGACGACGTCGTCCTCGATGGATTCGACACCCACCCAGTCGTAGTCGTCGGGACGGAACCGACGCAGCCGCGACCTGCGACGCCGGGGCGTCCCGATGGCCGCCCACTCGTTCTCGATGGGCTTGCGCACGGTGAGCGAGTGCGCACCGACGACGGCGAGGTGCTCGAGCATCGACGCCACATAGTCAACAGCCCGTGGGTCATCGAGAAACACCTCACCGTCGCGATCCGCCGACATGAGATCGAGGTAGCTCCCCGCGGGCGCACTGCGCTCGTGCACCGCCACCCCGGCCCTCAGGGCATCGGAGACGATGTTGATCCGCACCGCCGAACGTCGGATGCGCGCTCGAAGGCGTTGCGCCGGCAGTCCGGTGCCGGTGACCGCCACCGTCGGATGGCTGCTCATGGCAGGAATCCGCCGCGCCGCCACCCGTATCGCGACAGCCGGCTCATCAGTCCGGCGTCCTCGAGAAACGCCGCGAGCGAGGCAAAGCCACGTATCTGCACCTCGTGAAAGTGCGGGTTGGCGCGCGCGACCCGCGCGGCGGCCCGGCCGTCGAGGCCGGCGCGGGTGTACATCGCCGGATTGGTGAACAGCCGCCGGAACAGCACCCCCGCCAGCGCATGTCCGTTGGCGGCCACGACCGTCTCCCACCGGCCGCGAGTGGGTGTGCGGCGCATGATGCCGTCCCGGGCGAAACCGATGTGCCTCGCTTCCTCGGCGACGTGGATCTGCATCAGCCGTGCCACGAGCGGCTGCAACTCTGGATCGTCGAGCATCTCGCGCTGCAGGGCGTCGAAGATCTCCTCCCCGACGAGGGCGGCCACCCACAGCAGGCTGCCGCGCAGCGCGGAGGGCAGCATCGTCATCACCGCCCGCTCCCACCACCGCATCCGGAACGGCCGGGCGCCCGACCATTCGATCGCCCGACCGAACATGACCATGTGCCGGCACTCGTCACCCATCTCGGTCAGCGCGTAATGCGTGGTGGCCGACGCCGGGTCCGCGGCCATCAGGCGATCGAGCAGCGTGCGGTTGAGCAGGTTCTCGAACCAGATGCCGACCGACAGGATGTTGGCCAGCTCCTGTCGGGACACCTCGATCCGCCGCTCCTCCGACAGTCCGGCCCACAGGTCGGTCCCGGCCAGCGTCAGCACCCGCGGCGGGAGGAAGTAGCGATCGGATTCGGGTTCGCGATCCCAGTCCAGTTCGACGACCGGCTCATACGACCGCTTCACCGACCCGTTGATCAGGCGTTGGGCAATTGCCACCCGCGCTGCGCCATCATGCCGCCTCACCTGCGATGTCGCTGGCATCGGACACCTCCTGGACCCCATCGTCTGTGATCTCCGACACTAGATCCGGGGTGACTATGTGTCAATAGTGAATGTCACAGTGCTTGATGGATTGATTGTGTGTCCGCTCCACTCGGTCGCGCAGCGCGCCGGAACGCGAGGCGTCGATGCGTACATTGGATGAGATGAATGAGCCCGACCAGCCGATGATGCGACGGCGCGACGTCCCTGCAGGACCCGCCCCGCGCGCCGGCGACCGCGCTCGCAGACCCGTCCCATCTCCCCCGCGACATGCTTCCCCGCCGCCACCTTCCGCATCTCCCCCTCAGGGTTCGCCGCGTCGTCCACCGCCGCCCCATCCGGACGCCGGCCGGACCCGTCAGGCGCCCGGACCGCGTCGCAATCCGGTTCCCCCCAACCCGCCGGAGGCCACCGCGCACCTGCGCGACCGACGTGCCGACGATGCGCACTACCGACCCCCGCTGGCCTGGTCGGATGCGCCGGGTTCGGCGTCACCCGGCAACCGGCAGAGTTACGCGCCCACGCAGCGGCCCGAGCCCGTCCCCGCGGCAGAACGCATGCGACGACCGGTGCCCGCGCGTGCCGGGTCGTCGGCGCGCCACGGCGGTGATGGCGGCGGACCCCGACGACCCGGCGGCCGCTCCGGAACCGCCGCACCGAAGCCGCGCCGCCGTCGGCGACGACGACTGCGCGTCGGCCGACTGCTCCTGGTGGCACTGTTGGTGCTGGTGGTCGCGTCGGTGGGTCTGGTCTTCTACTACGACAGCAAACTGCATCGCACCGATGCGCTGACGGCCTACGCCGGGCGCCCGGCCGACACCCCCGGCACCAATTGGTTGATCGTCGGCACCGATTCGCGAGCCGACCTCAGCGACGCCGAGCGCGCCGAGTTGTCCACCGGTGACAGCGACGGTTCCCGCACCGACACCATCATGATGGTGTACAAGCCGCCGAGCGGTGATGCGATGCTGATCAGCATCCCGCGTGATCTGTACGTGCCGATCCCCGGACAGGGCTCGCACAAGATCAACGCCGCGTTCAATTTCGGCGGACCACAGTTGCTGGTACAGACCGTCGAACAGCTGACCGGTGCGCGCATCGATCACTACGCCGAGATCGGTTTCGGCGGATTCGACCAGGTGGTCGACGCGGTGGGTGGGGTCAACATCTGCCTCGATCAGACACTCAACGACCCCAAAGCGGGTTTGAACCTGCCCGCCGGTTGCCAGGATCTCAACGGTCAGCAGGCACTCGGCCTGGTCCGGACCCGCGCCTTCCCCAACGCCGACCTCGAGCGCATCGAGAATCAGCGTAAATTCCTCAGCGCCCTGATGGCGAAGGCCACCAGCCCCTCGGTCCTGCTGAATCCCTTCCGGCTCATCCCCTTCGTCAACTCCGCGGTCGATGCGGTGACCGTGGACGACGGCGATCATCTGTGGAATCTGGCCGGACTGGCCTGGTCGCTGCGCGGCGACCCGATCACCACCACCACTCCGACCGGTGGCAGTGAGTACACCTCCGACGGCGATTCGCTCGCCGTCGGCGACAACACCGAACAGTTCTTCACCTACATCCGCAAGGGCGCCGCGGTGCCCGAAGACCTGCTCTCCACCCAAGCCGGTGTCATCGGCGGCTGACGCCGGCCGGTGGTGAAATGTGGTGAGGCTCAACTCAGTTAGCCTGCGCTGAGCCGATCCCCGGATTTCGTGGCGCCTACTCTGGACGCCATGACATCGAGCACCGACGACACCGTCTTCCGGAAACTGCTGCACGAGCAGATCGGCAACGAGTTCGCCGCCGCACAGCAATACATCGCGGTCGCGGTCTACTACGACAGCAACGACATGCCGCAACTGGCCAAGCACTTCTACGCTCAGGCCGTGGAGGAACGCAACCACGCGATGATGATCGTGCAGTACTTCCTCGACCGCGACGTCGATGTGGAGATCCCCGGCGCACCGGCCCCACGGACCACCTTCGCCGACTACCGCGAACCCATCGAACTCGCACTGGCACAGGAGAAGTCGGTCACCGAACAGATCGTCGACCTGGCCCGTGCCGCGCGCGACTGCGGCGACTATCTCGGCGAGCAGTTCATGCAGTGGTTCCTGGCCGAGCAGGTCGAGGAGGTCGCCACGATGACGACCCTGCAGACCATCGCCGATCGTGCGCAGGGCAACCTGTTCGATCTGGAGAACTTCGTGCAGCGCGAGATCAACGGGAACGCACCGTCGTCGGCGACACCGCCGCCGGCCGCCGGCGGGAACCTCTGATCCCCCGGAGATCTCAGCGCAGGGTGACCTGACGGCCGCGAATGCCGTCGCGCGAGCGCACCTCTGCGGTGGTCAGGTCGCCTTCGACCGCCAGTGCCTCGGTGAGCCATTCGTCGAACTGATCGAGCGCCGGCGCCCATTCCTCGTGATGGAGTTCGTTGTCGAGGTCGAATACCGGCACCAGTAGCCCGTGGGTGCGGAACGAACCGGCGAACCGCGACCCCTCGCCCAGGGTGAGCCGACCAGCGGCGTGCAACCGGGCGAGCGCGTTCATCACCTCGTCCTCCGGTTCGGGGCGCACCCAACGCAGGTGGGCGCGCTCGCCGGCGTCGACCCACCAGGGTGCGCCGATCCCACTCTTGGCGGACAGCCGCGCGCTGGGCATGATGGAATCCTTGGCCTGCTCGAGCATGTCGGCGAATTCGGCCGGGACGTCGGTACCCGGCGGGAACCACCACCCGAAGTCGTCGTGCACGACGATGTCGAGCTGGGTCTGCGGCGCGAGGACATCGGTCAGTGCCGGCGGCTCGTCGGAGGGCACGAAGTCGGTGTCCGGGGCGGCCTGCGTCGACCACACGAGCGCGTCGGCGATCTCCCGGTTGACGTCGTCGGGGTCCACCTCGGTCTGCAGCGCGACCACACCCTGCGGCCCATCGTCGGTGTTGCGGACGATCGCGCGCACCGCACCGGGCAGGATGCTGGCCAACAGCACGCTGCGATCGGTCCCCTGGGTCAGTGCTTCGGACCCGAGTTCCACTGTGGCCGAGGCGACGAAGGCACGCATCGCCACCAGGTCGCATTCGGCGGCGAGTCCGGCGAATGGCCGCGGCGGCGGCGCCATCGCGGCCCGCTGACGCTCCTTGCGGGCGGCGACCCGCTCGGCGCGATTACTTCCCGGCCGCGGACCACTGCCGCGTTTGCTCTTCTTCGCCATGCGTCCACCCTCTCACGGGGTGGGCGCGCGGTGAGCGCGGGCTGGGCGGTGGGCGGTGGGCGGTCAGTCGACGGTGACGAGCCAGTCGCGCACCTTGGCCGGTTTGTTGGTGGCGACCCACCGCACACCGAGGTCGGCACACATCTGCACATCCGGCTGCTCGTCGACGGTCCAGCAGTAGGTGACCCGTCCGGCGGCCGCGGCACGATCGACGAGGTCCGGATTCATCCGCAACGTCTCCACCGAGGGGCCGATGCCGGTGGCACCCACCGCGGTCGCCGCGCTCCCACCGAGCATCCGAGCGGTGTCGCCGAGCAGAATCGTCGGCAGCATCGGCGCATGCCGACGGATTCGCCAGACCCCGGCTGATGAGAACGAGATGACCACGGCGCGACTGTGATCGGCCGACGGCGGAGTGGCGACACCGAACTCGTGCAACATCGCGAGGAGCTTTTGTTCGACGAGGCTGCCGTAGCGCACCGGGTGTTTGGTCTCGATGAACAGCCGGACCGGCCGGCGCCAGTCGAGGGTGAGGGTGATCAGCTCCCGCAGCGTCAGCACGGACGCCGGTTCTGCGGCCGGGTGCCAACTGCCGAAGTCGAGTTCGCGCAGTTGGGCCAGCGACATCTCGCTGACCGCGCCCACCCCGTCGGAGGTTCGGTCGACGGTTCGGTCGTGCACGCAGACGAGTTCGTGGTCGCTGGTGAGCCGGACGTCGCACTCGAGGCCGTCGGCGCCCTCCGCGAGAGCGCGTTCATAGGCGGCCAGGGTGTGCTCGGGCAGATCCGCCGAGGCTCCGCGATGGGCGACGACGGCCGGCTTCCCCGACCGGGACACCTGCTCGGCGCCCGTCATGCGGCCATCACCCATCGGCGCGCCGGAACCGGGTCCTGCTGTGAGGTGGCAAAAGTGACCTCGAGCCGGTCGGCCAGCCATCGCGCGAAGACCGCCGAACATGCGGCGGACACAGTGACCGCCACCAAGCCGTTGGCACCGGTCTGGATCGATCCCGACCAGGTCGCGACCACCCGAGTCACGATCGCGGCCACCGCCAGTGCGTTCACGATCGCCCAGGCGACCCACATGCGGGTCAGGCGGCGTCGGGTGCGGTCGCCGTCGAGGTCGGTCCGGACGTGGGCGGCCTCGTGCAGCAGCACGGCCACACCCAGCACGTTCACCAGCGGCACCACCGCCAGGAGCACGATCTGCCACCGTGGCCGTGGATCGCGACGATCAACGCAGCGGTAGGCCTCGGTACGCATGGCCATCACCCATCGCGCGAAGACGACGGTCGTGTACACGAAGCAGCCGAGTGCGAGCAGGCCACCGAAGATGACCAGGGTGGAGGTGACCAGATCCGTCCACGCCGGGACCGGCGTGGACCGGTTGATGATCAGCAAGACGTAACGCAGCAGGTGCGCGACTGCGGCCAGCCCGAGCGCGGCAGCCAGGACGTACAGCGCACGGGTCAGGGCATCGGACAGTGCGCCACCACGCGAGGCGGCAGCCCGCCCGCCGGTCGCGTTGCCCAGGCCCCCGTCTGTGAGTCCCCCGTCCTTGAGTCCCCCGTCCTTGAGTCCCCATTGCGGGATGTAGACGTAGCGCGGGATGTAGCGGGGCCGCGCGACGAATTCCGGTCGTCGAATCGTCGGAATCGCCTCGGGTGGACGTCGGGCCACCCACCGGACGTGTCGGCTCCGGTAGAGCCGGCCACTGCGCGGACCGCTCACCGGCGCCGGCCGTGACGGCGGTGCTGCCGGGGCTGGTGGTGCCGCCTGCCGCGGAGGCCCGAGCAGATCCGAGTCGAGCACACGGAGCGGACCACCACATCGGGGGCAGCGCTCGCGTCCGGGGCGGTGGGGCGCCTGGATGCGGCACCGCGGGCAGAGGTCGATCATTGCGAGCCGGCACTCCCGGTCTCGACGGGCTTGCCGTTCTCGACCCACGCGAGCATGCCGCCGCGGACACAGCTGCCCTCGTAGCCCATCTGGCCCAGGTACTGCAGCACACGCATCGACCGCCCGCTGGAGTGACACACGACGAGCAACTCGGCGTCGAGGTCGATCTCACCCAGTCGCGCGGGAACGTCACCGAGGGGGATGTGCAGCGCTCCCCGGACATGCCCGGACGCCCACTCGTCGGGCTCGCGCACGTCGAGCAGCACGCGGTCGGTGTCGTCGGTGAAATCGTTCGGGAGCTCGGTCACCGCCACCTGTCGGATGTCGCCCATACTCACGGAACCATGGTGGCACAGCCGTCCGGTCGCGGGCGCGGATCATGCCCGGAACGCCTGTGCACAACTTCGACGCGCATGACTCGGATTGACACGGGCCGGACGCCGCACAACGGACTATGACGACCTGCATATATCTATCCACATGCCGCTTTGCCAAACCGATCGGAAGTGTGCATCGGCGACCATCAACCTGTGGATGAGACTGTGGAAATTGTGGAGAAACCCGGCCCGACCTCCGCCTCCGCTGTGACCGCTTTCACATGTGGTGTGATAGTCGTCACTGAAATGGTTGCTCAGTGTTACACACTCTTCACCAAAGTGCAGAGCTGGGTCACACCCGAAGAATCTTCCCCAACGTGCGCCATCCTGTGGATAACTTGGGGAGAACGGCGCACAACTGCTCAACGAGGCGGCCGAACCGGCCTTTCTGCGCAAGTCAGCGGAGTTCGGTTCTGATGGGCCGATCGAGCACTTCGAGGGCACCGGTCACCGCGTTCTGTACAACGTTCTGCACGCTCACCTGCCCGCCGAGGAGCCGCGCGAGCAGCGGCTTGGGTGCGTCGATCACAGTGATCTCCGCATCCGGGTAGCGCTCGGCGATCACCGACCGCATGACGCCGATCGCGTCGACCAAGCCCACTTCGACCGCGCGGCCACCCACCCACAGGTCACCACTGAACAACTCCGCGTCGGGCGCGTTCAGCTTCTTGCCCCTCCGCTGCCGCACCCAGCTGATGAACGCCTCGTGCAACTCGCCCTGCAGACCGCGCAGCCACTCGACGTCCTCGGGCCGCTCCGGCGAGAAGGTGTCGAGGCGGGCCTTGTTGTCACCCGCCGTGTAGAGCCGACGTTGGACACCGAACCGGGAGAGCACATCGGACAGGCCGAAACCCGAGGAGACCACCCCTATCGACCCGATCATGGAGGTGTGAGCGGCAAAGATCTCGTCGGCGGCGCAGGCGATCCAGTATCCGCCCGACGCCGCGACGTCCTCGCAGAAGGCGAGTACCGGCACGCCCTTCTCCGCCGACAGTTGCCGGATGCGTTCGGCGATGTACTCCGACTGCGCGGGCGATCCGCCGGGTGAGTTGATCACGATGACGACAGCCTTGACGTGCTCGGTGCCGAACGCCCGCTTGAGGATGGGCTCGACGCCGTCGGTGCTGATCCCGTGACGTCCCACGCCGGTCGGCCCGATCGGGCCGTCGAGCCGGACGACGGCAACCCGGTCCGCGCGAGAACGCGCCACACGCTTGGCGATCGATCTGAAGGGTCCACCGGTCATGCGGCCGAGTGTAATGCGCGGCCCCGCGCGCTCGACGGCCCTAGACTTTCGGCGTGCGAATCCGATGGCTTACGGCGTTCTTGGATTTCCCGTCCGACCAGTTCGGCGCCGAGGTGACGTTTTGGCGGGCGATCGCCGGCAGTACCGTGTCACCGCCTCGGGGCGAGCACCGCGAGTTCGCTTCGCTCGAACCGTTCAACGGGGATCCGCATCTGCGGGTCCAGCGCATCGACGAGGGGCCGGGCGGCATTCACCTCGACCTGCACGTCGACGATCTGGGCGCGGCAACCGATGAAGCGATCCGGCTGGGCGCCAACATCCTTCGCAGCAGCCTCGACACCGGGTGGGTGTCGCTGACGTCACCGGCCGGATTTGTCTTCTGCCTGGTCGCCTGGCAGGGGGAATCAGTACGTTCGCGACCCATCCGGTGGCCCGGCGACACGATCAGCATCATCGATCAGGTATGCATCGACGTGCCGCACGGCGCGTGGGACCGCGAAATCGAGTTCTGGTCTGCGATCACCGGCCGTCCGACGACGCCCACCAGCCGCCCCGAGCTGGTACGCCTGTCCCGCGACCCCGCCCTCGCGATCGGAATCCTGTTGCAACGCAACGGTCCCGACGATCCCTCCCAGACCGCGTCGGGCCATCTGGACCTGGCAGCCAATGCCGTCGAGGACGAGGTGGCGCGACATGAGGACTGGGGCGCCGAGGTCGTCGAACGCCTCGAGCAGTGGACAGTGATGCGCGACCCCGTGGGCCGCCGATACTGCATCACCAACCGCAACCCACGCACCGGGGACTGATCCGGCCTCAACCGTTTCCGTCGAGGAATTGTTGCAGCAGTTGAACTTCGGTTTCCAGATCGTCACGCTGCGATGACGACAGCTCGATCATCACCTCCAGGTGGACGCGCCCGTCGGCGATGCGCCAGGACCCGGCCAGCCATCCGTCGACCAGCACGAACCCTGGCGATCGTCCGTTGGGAGTGCGCAGCCGGCCGAATCGCTCCTTCTCAGCGATCCGCCGCCGGTCGGCCTGCGCGACAAGCACATTGTCATACGGCGCCAGCAGCCTGATCGGCGCCGGCCGATCGGCGTCGACGATGTCGAGACCCTCCAGGTCGAACAACCGCTCACCGTCGGGCCCGATGCGCTCCACGAGTTCCCAATCGGCCTCCATCTCCTCGACCAACGGCGTGAGCCTGGTCAACCCACACCAGCTCTGGATGCCCGCAACGGTGGCCGGGCCGAAACCGCGCAGATATAACCGGATCAGATCACGGCGCGCCTCATCGCCGGCAACCGCCGGCTCCCCCGAGCCGACCCAGTCGTCGAACAGCCGATACGTCGGTGCGGCCGACCCCCGCCACAACCCACGCGGTGGTACCTGGACCAGCGGAAGGGCGCACCGCGCCACCGCAACGAGAGTCGACGCCGGCGCGTCGGGATGACGTTCCTGCAGCGCACGGCCGAGTTCGGTACCCGACAACGACCCGCCCGCCAGCAACTCGGCGGCATCGGTCACGACATCCGCGGGCCGCACCCCGTTCAGCTTGCGCGCATGTATGGCCAGTTCCGCGTCGAGCGCCGGCTGCGCGAGCGGTCGTACCCAACGGGCGTCCTCGGCATCCATCAGGAAGACCGTGGACCGCAACATCGCCATCCGAACGACTTCGCGGTCGGTGAGCAGATCGTCGAGTTCGGACGGGTCGAAATCGGCGATGCGCGAGGCCAGTCCGAAGAACGGCGCACGCGGGTCCTGCGCCTGCAGGCCCACGCACCGGTCGAGCACCTCGATGGCGTCCTCGGCGACTCGCTCCAGCAGGTGCTGGCGATGCAGCAGCGTCCGGTTCCATTGACCGGTGGTGATCTTCTCGGCCACCTGCTCAGGCGGCGGGATAACGCAGGCCGGTGGCGGCGTGGCAGCGGTAGCCGTGCGGGTTCTTCGCGAGGTACTGCTGGTGGTAGTCCTCGGCGTAGTAGAAGCGGCCGTCCCCGGCGTCGGCGAGCGGGCTGATCTCGGTGGCGATGGGCCCGAGCCCCGCCTGCCTCAGCACGGTCTCGAACTTCTCCGCGCTCTGCGCGGCGAGCCGAGCGTCGGCGTCGGTCAGGGTGTAGATCGCCGACCGGTACTGCGTCCCCACATCGTTGCCCTGCCGCATCTCCTGGGTGGGATCGTGGCTCTCCCAGAAGACCTTCAGGACGCCTTCGAGGTCGATCACCTCGGGATCGAACACCACGAGCACCGATTCGGTGTGTCCGGTGCGTGCGCTACATACCTCGTTGTAGGTCGGATTCGGCGTGTACCCGCCTGCGTAGCCGACGGCAGTGGTGTACACGCCGGGCAGCTGCCAATAGATCTCTTCGATCCCCCAGAAACACCCACCGGCCAGAATCACCGCCGACAGACCTCGGCCGAAGTCCCCGATGCCGAGATCGCCGTCGGGGAATTCCGGGTCGATCGCACCCCGGAGCGGGTGGTGCAGGAGCAGATGCTCATCGGCGACCGGGATTCCCTCGGCGCGACCCGGCAGCGCCCGTTCGGGCGAGATCATTTCCCGTTTGTGTGATCGCGAGGAAAGAAGCTGGTCAAGCCATGACATGCGTCCGATCCTACGCGTCGCCGGCGCCGCCACGGGCGTAGTGCCTCACGTCAAACTGCCCGCGAAATCCGACTCATGCCTCAGATAGGAATGCCCGCGAAAGCTGTCAGCCG